>NZ_JBEXDG010000008.1:0-262141 GCF_040605635.1 Dactylosporangium sp. NPDC005555 | reverse complement strand
ACGACCACTGCTTTCCTGGCATGCTCTTGTCCCCTTCACCTTTCAGATCCAGGTAAGCCATCAGACCCAGGAACCTCCCTCCGAGTTCCTCCCGGCTGCGCCGGGGATACAACAAGGCGCCTCGCGGCGCAACGCACTTGCCGCCGACCGTGCGCCGCGGCTCGACGGCGGTCGTCACGCTGCGGACGCCGCTCCAGCCGGACGCCCTGACCGACTCGTGACCGATGAGCGTGGTCTGGCGACAGGAAGGAAATCGTTTCCGGCAAGCGAACGGGCGACCCTATGCTGCTTGGCCGAACACAATCGGTCGCAGTCCGGCCGCTGCTCTCTGACATCGAGGAGTTTGCCAATGCCCCACGTGACGCTCTACGCGCTCGAAGAAGAGCTCACCGGGCGTGAACCCGGCCTTATCGAGGAGCTGACCAGCGCCGTCGTGTCCGTGTATGGCGAGTGGGCCCGAAGTTCGGTGGATGTCAGGCTTATCGGCATCCCTGCCGGACGATGGGCTCGCGGCGGAGCGACGGTCGCTACGGCCGCGCCCGCGATCACCTTCGGCATGCGCGAGGAAGTGTTCGCACGTGAGGACGCAGCCAGCGTCGCTGCACAACTCGTCTCCGCGTTCACCGAAGCCGTCACTGCCGTGTTCGGCGACGATTGTCGCGACGAAGTTCTCGTCGAACTCGTCGGCCAACCCACGTCTCGGTCCGGACTTGGCGGGAAGGTCATCAGCGACCGCGGCGCCAGCGACTAGCGCTCCCGTCCGGACCTGCCGCGAGTCGTGCTCGCATGCCCTGGACTCGCTGTGTTACGACTGGCCTGTCGGGTTCGCCCGGTTCGAGGTATGCGCCATGAACCCGAGTCGCGCAAGGTACGAACTCGACGCAGAGGAACTCGACGAGCTGGCTGCGCTGCTCGGCCATCCGATCGCCCAGATACTCGCTCATTACTGACGAACCGGGTCTGTGGAGCTGGCGTCTCCGACGGCGTCTGAGGCGAACGCACTGCTCCGTAATGTGTTGGACCGGTTGCCCATCGATGTCTGATACTGGTCGGCTGACCTGGCGACGGTCGGCGCCCGAGCGAACACGCGGGCCGGCGGGTCGATGAGGGACTGTGGTGATGCCGGTGACGAACGAACGCACCGACGAGGAGACACTGCGACGCCTGTACCGGGGATTGCGGGAACGCCGGACCCCGCAGGACGTGGCCGTGGATCTCGTGGCGCTGCGTGCGGAGCGGTGGCTGAGCGCCGCCGGCGCCCGCGACCTGTACGGGCTGATGCGCCGCCAGCGCGCGTGGCAGGCAGCGCCCGCGAACGGTCAGGTGTTCGGATGGGACGAGGCCCCCGGCTCGTCGATGTCGACGGCGTGGCGGCACCACCCCGGTCTGGCTCGTGCGTACGTGGCGGCGCTGACAGCGATAGCGACGGTCGTAGCTGAGCCGGTGGCACCACCGGTCGCGGATCCCGCTGACCCCGCCTCGTTGCGAATCTGGCTGGTGTGGGCGACTGACGTGCTGGGCCTGCCGAGCGGCCCGCCACCGCCGGCGCGTCCGACGGTGCGCCGCCGCCCTGTGCCGGTGGGCACCTGGTTCGGCAAGACGTACTACCGGCTGCCGAAGCCGGCCGGTGCGCGCGGCGACCGCAGCGGCCACGGTGACGCTCGGGCACGGATGGACGCGGCAACCCGCAAGGAACGGCTGCCCGACGTGTCGGTGCGCGCCTACCGCCGGGCCGTCCGAGCAGTGCTGCACCTGCAGCAACGCACCGAAGTCCTGGCGGCCGAACGTGACCGGGAAGCGGCGGTGGCGTTCGGCAAGACCCGTCTCGCCCATCTGGTGTCCGAACAGGACTTTCTGGCGTGCCCTGCGACGGCGGCGTTCACCGCGTACTACGTGGCGCGGTTGAACCTGCGGACCCGCTTCACGTCGGGCCGTCAGACCCAGCCGATGGACGGCCTGGCCGAGGCTCTGCTGGACGGTGCCTTGTCGGCTTCCACCTGCCGACCGCAGGTGCTCGCAGCCGTGCTGACCCGGTGGCGGGTGCTGGATCTGTTGAGCGACGCGGAATGCGGCGCGCTGCTGGGCCGGTACTACGAACAGATGGCGGCGTGCGCGCGGGCGTTGCAAGCGTCCTTCGAGCCCAACCGCGATCGCCGGCACATGATCGTCCGCGCCGGCGACGACTCCTCGACGTGGAACGCCGCGTCGCGCGCGTTCAACCAGGCACGGACCGGGTGGTTGAACCTGACCCGCGGACTCGGCTACGACGACCTCGTGGAGGCCTCTTGCCCGGGCAAGGTTCCCGCACTCGTCGCCGCGGACGTTGCGGCCTGGCACGCCCGGGAGGGCAAGGACCAGCACCTCGACGTCCGTGTGTGGGCGGACCTGCCACTGCCGTGGGACGTGGTCCTTGACAACGACGACTGCCCTGCCGGGCTGGTACGGCAGGCGTGTGAGCGGCACGGCGTGGATCCTGAGCGGTCCGGATGGACACAGCCGTACCGGCAGGACCGCACCGAGTTGCCTGAGCCCGCACCCGATCTGGTCCACGGTGTCGTCGTCGCGTCGCCGTTGCTCGCCGCCGTGATGCGGGGCGCCGGTGTCTTCTCCGGTCAGGCCTGAATACGGTTGCAGACGGTGCCGAGATCGGAGAAGGTGGGCTGACGCGGCGGTAGCTCAGAGAGCCGGAGGAGGCTCCGGCCAGGCAGAGCGGGTGGCTCACGACCTTCCACCCCGTCCCCGTTTCGACCACGGGTCGCCGCGCTACAGATCAAGGCATCCGGTGCATGCACCGGATGCCTTGATCTGTAGCGCCACGGACACGTCGCGTCTTCGGCCGAGGGCACGTAGCCGCGGACCGGGCGCTGGTCGACGTCTGTCAGGCTTGGTGTGGCAAGCGGTCACGGACTGGTCGGCCGCGATGCGGCGATGGAACTCAGAAGTCGAACCCGAGCCCGCGCAGGAACGCCATAGCGCCCTCACCGAACGGGCCAACATGACGATTCACCGCTGCAGCAACGGCCTCCGGGTCCGGGGTGAGGCCCGCCGCGACAGCCCACTGGACTGCCAGCGCGGTGGTCGCCTCCACCGTGCCTGCCTTCTCCGGCGGAAAGTTCCAGACACGCAACGCATCCGCCGGGTTGAGGCACGCGGACCACCACGAGCCGCCGGGTATGTCGGCCTCGACGATGCCGATTGCACTTTCGATGACGTAGACGGACAACGCCGGAGCGCCGGTCTCCTCGGCGAGGTCGATGACGTTCAGTCCCCAGCCGCCGAGCACCTGCAGGAAACCCCACTCCCCGTCAGCACGCGGCTCGCATGCCTCACCTGGACTCAGGTCGTACTGCCCTTCGGTACAGAGCCGCCGAATCGACGGCAGTTCCGTCAGCGGCTGGTCGTGGCGGGTCACGATGAAATATCCGAAGAGCGACACCGGCCGCAGCATACTGCCGGCACGGGCCAACCGAACGGCGGGCAACGTCGCACGAGCCCCACCGAGCCGCTCATCACCCGCCGCAGGGCCCATGCACGCTATGCCGCCGATCGATCGGCACGGCCGTCAAAGCCGCTTGATCGGGCGCACGCACATGCCCGGCGATCCGGGCGCCTATGGCGCTCGTATGTCGAGGCAGCGCGAGGATGCCTCAGCTGCTGGGCCGGGGCACCCTCGATCGTCTACTCGAACGCGAAACCGGCTTCCACAATCAGTGATCGTCAGGTCGCGTTGCGCGTTTGCAGTTCTGTGACGTGCCCCCGGGCAGGATTCGAACCTGCGATACCAAGGCAGGTAACCGCTGAGAGCGGCCGCGTGCCGCGGTCAGCGGGCGTGGCGGGGCTCTGCGTCGTCGTGGGTGGCCTGGCCGTCGGCCTCGTGGGCGCCGCCGGCGGCGTGGTGCGGTGCGTGGCCGGGGTGGGGGTCGGCGACGCCGGCGGCCGCGTGGGCGCCGGAAGCCGCCGTTGCGCCGTTGCCCGACGGACCTGCGCCGGTGTCGGACAGGGCCGGGTCGGTGACGCCAAGGGCCGGGCCGTTGCCGGCGGCGTGGGCGCCCGATGCGGAGTGGCCGGTGGTCGGTGGCTTGCCGTTGGTCGGAGCGCCCGCGGCAGCCGATGAGGCGCCGGAAGCGGGAGCGGCGGCGAGAGCAGCCGACGACGAGCCGGAGGCCGCGTCCTCCTCGGCGCGTTGCTGGACGGCGGACTGGGAGCGCAGCGGGAGCTCGGGGAGGAAGAGGATGACGATGAAGCCGATGACCATGATGGCGGCGGCGACCATGAAGACGGTGCTCATGGCGTCGGAGAAGCCGACCTTGAACGGGTGGGCGAGGGCGTCGTCGAGGCGGTTGACGAACGAGGTGTTGTTGAAGGCGCTGGCGCTGCCCGACGTGCCGGCCTGCTGGATCTCGCGGAGCTGGTCGGGGTTGGCGCGGGCGGCGGACTGGAACTCCGGCGTGGACTGGGCGACGGTGAAAGCGCCCTTGATCTTGTCCGGGAGGAGGCTGAACAGGACGGAGAGGAAGACGGCGGCGCCGAGGGTGCCGCCCATGGAGCGGAAGAACGTGACCGTGGAGGTGGCGACGCCGATCTCGCGCGGGTTCGCCGCGTTCTGTGCGGCGGTGATGACCGGCTGCATGTTGCCGCCCAGGCCGAGGCCCATCAGGGCCATGACCAGCATCGTCTGCCACAGTGGGGTGTCGGCGCCGATGCGGGAGAACAGGCCGAGCGCGGCGACCATGAGCAGCGAGCCGATGATCGGGAACTTGCGGTATCTCCCGGTGCGGGCGATGACCTGGCCGGAGACGATCGAGCCGGTCATGATGCCCAGCACGAGCGGCAGGAGCATGAGGCCGGACTCGGTGGGCGTGGCGCCCTTCACGATCTGCAGGTAGAGCGGCAGGGTCAGCAGGCCGCCGAACATGGCCATGCCGAGGATGAAGCTGCTGGTCGAGGCGACGGAGAAGGTGCGGCCGCGGAACAGGCGCAGCGGCAGCAGGGCCTCGTCCTTGTAGGACCACTCGGCGATCAGGAAGAGCACGAGGCCGACGGCGCCGATGCCGAAGCACAGCAGGGAGCGGCCGGAGCCCCAGCCCCACTCGCGGCCCTGCTCGGCGACGGTCAGCAGCGGCACGAGGCAGACGATGAGGGCGAGCGCGCCGGGCCAGTCGATGCGGTGGTCCTGGCGGCGGTGCGGGATGTGCAGCACCCGCATGACGACCAGGAACGCGGCGAGGGCGATCGGCACGTTGATGTAGAAGATCCAGCGCCAGCCGGTCACGCCGAGGATGGTGTCGGTGCCGGCGAAGAAGCCGCCGAGGACGGGGCCGAGGACGCTGGAGGTGCCGAAGACGGCGAGGAAATAGCCCTGGTACTTGGCGCGCTCGCGCGGCGGGACGATGTCGCCGATGATGGCGAACGCCAGGGAGAACAGCCCGCCGGCGCCGATGCCCTGGACCGCCCGGAAGGCGGCGAGCTGGTAGATGGACCCGGCGATGCCGCACAGGACGGAGCCGAGGATGAAGATGCCGATGGCGAACAGGATGAACGGCTTGCGGCCGTAGATATCGGACAGTTTGCCATACAGCGGGGTCGCGATCGTGGACGTGATGAGGAACGCCGTCGTCGCCCACGCCTGGATGGAGAAGCCGCCCAGGTCGTCGGCGATGGTGCGCATGGCCGTGGACACGATCGTCTGGTCGAGGGCGGCCAGGAACATCGCCATCATCAGCCCGCCGAGGATCGTGAGGATCTGACGGTGGGTCAACGCCGTGTCGTCGGCGGTCGTGGCACTCAACAGCGTCTCCCAAGCAACATGGCCCCCGATACGAGCCGATCGCGTTCCGGAAATCACGCTACTCCCTGCGGAGATCCCCGGCGCGCTCAGACACAATATGTCCCGGGTACGACAAGACTGCGGAGGTAACTGGTGAGCGCCACGCTGGTGGTGAAGGAGCTCGCGGCCGGTCACGGCGATCGGGCGTTGTTCTCAGGGCTGGATCTGGTGGTCGCGCCCGGCGACGTGATCGGCCTGGTCGGGGCCAACGGGGCGGGCAAGTCGACACTGTTGCGCACGCTCGCGGGCCTGCTGCCGACGGAGGCGGGCAGCTTCGGGCTCAACCCGCCGACCGCCAACATCGGCTACCTGCCGCAGGAGCCGGACCGGCGGGTCGGCGAAAGCCTCCTGCAGTTCCTGGCCCGCCGCACCGGGGTCGCCGAGGCACAGCAGCGCATGGACGCGGCAGCGGAGCGGATCGAGCGGGAGCCGGACGCCTACGGTGACGCCCTGGAGCGCTGGCTGGCGCTCGGCGGCGCCGACCTCGACGAACGCGCCGCGGCGGTGGCCGCCGACCTGGGGCTCGCCGTGGACCTCGACCTGCCGATGACGGCGTTGTCCGGTGGACAGGCCGCCAGGGCCGGGATGGCGTCGCTGCTGCTGTCGCGGTACGACGTGTTCCTGCTCGACGAACCCACCAACGACCTCGACCTGGACGGCCTGGAGCGTCTCGAACGCTTCGTGCAGGGGCTCAAGGCCGGCGCGGTGATCGTCAGCCACGACCGGGAGTTCCTCGCCCGCACCGCCACCGGCGTCCTGGAGCTCGACCTCGCCCAGCAGCAGGTCAACTTCTTCGGCGGCGGTTACGCGTCGTACCTGGAGGAGAAGGCCATCGCCAAGCGGCGCGCCCGGGACTCGTACGAGGAGTACGACGACAAGAAGTCCGGCCTCGAGGCCCGCGCCCGGATGCAGCGCGCCTGGATGGAGAAGGGCGTCAAGAACGCCCGGCGCAAGCAGCCCGACAACGACAAGATCGGCAAGAGCAAGAAGATCGAGGGGACGGAGAAGCAGGCCGCGAAGGCCCGCCAGACCGACCGGATGATCGAGCGCCTGGAGGTCGTCGAGGAGCCGCGCAAGGAGTGGGAGCTGCGGATGGAGATCGCCGCCGCCCCACGCGCGGGCGCGATCGTGGCGACGCTCAACCGGGCCGTGGTGACCCTCGGCGATTTCACGCTCGGGCCGGTGGACCTGCAGATCGACTGGGCCGACCGGGTCGCGATCACCGGCGCGAACGGCGCCGGCAAGTCGACGCTGCTCGGCGCGCTGCTCAACCGCGTCCCGCTGACCAGCGGCACCGCGCACCTCGGGCCGGGCGTCGTGGTCGGCGAGGTCGACCAGGCCCGTGGCCTGTTCCTCGGCGAGGCGTCGCTGCTGGACGCGTTCTGCGCCGCCGTGCCGGATCAGCAGCCCGCCGACGTACGCACGCTGCTGGCGAAGTTCGGGCTCAGGTCGCATCACGTGCTGCGGCCAGCGGCGAGCCTGTCGCCCGGCGAGCGGACCCGGGCGGCCCTCGCGCTGCTGCAGGGGCGCGGCGTGAACCTCCTCGTCCTCGACGAGCCGACCAACCACCTGGACCTGCCCGCGATCGAGCAGCTGGAGTCGGCCCTGGACAACTACCCGGGCACGTTGCTGCTGGTCACGCACGACCGGCGGATGTTGGCGGCGGTCAGCACGAACCGCCGCATCGACGTGCACGACGGCAAGGTGACCGTGCGATGATCGACGAGTTCTGGACCGAGCGGCACCTGGCCACGATCACGACGGTCCGCGACGACGGCACCCCGCACGTCGCGCCGGTCGGCGTCACGTACGACGAGACGACCGGCACCGCCCGGGTGATCACGTCCGGCACGTCGCAGAAGGTGCGCAACGTCCGCGGCAACCCGCGCGTCGCGATCTGCCAGGTCGACGGGCGGCGCTGGACCACCCTCGAAGGCACCGCCGTCATCGACGACGACCCGCGGGTCGTGGCGGACGCCGAGCGGCGGTACGCGGCGCGGTACCGGCAACCCCGGCCGAACCCGGCCCGGGTCGTCATCGTCGTGACCGTGACACGCGTGCTGGGGACGGTGCGGGTGCCGGTAGGTTCGCCGGATGGGGATTCCTGAATACGTCCGGACGATGCGCGCGCACATCGGGCACCGCCTGCTGCTCCTGCCGGGGGTGAGCGGCATCGTCGTCGACGAGGGCGGCCGGCTGCTGCTCGGGCAGCGCCGCGACACCGGCCGGTGGGCCGTCCTGGCCGGTGTCGGCGAGCCCGGCGAGCAGCCCGCGGACACCGTCGTCCGGGAGGTCCGGGAGGAGACCGGCGTCGAGGTCGTCGTCGAGCGGCTCCTCGGCGTCGCCTCGCACCCGGTGCACTACCCGAACGGCGATCACTGCGAATACCTGAATCTGACCTTTTTGTGCCGCCCCGTCGGTGGAACGGCCAAAGTCAACGACGACGAGTCGCTGGACGTCGGGTGGTTCGAGCCGTCGGCGCTGCCGGACATGGACCCGTACTCGATGCTGCGGGTGGAGATGGCGCTGCGGGACGCGAAGGAGGCGTGGTTCGCGCCTCCCGGCTCCAGGCATCCCGCGCTGGTCGAGCCGTCGTTCTGAGCCGTCGTAAGGTGCCCGGGGCGGCGGGGGGTACGCCGCGCCGGGCACCACTGTCAGCTCTGCGGCGGCCAGCTCGGCGGCGGGGTCTGCGGGTAGCCGGGCGGCGGGTCGGCGTTCGGCGGGCCGCTGACCGGCGGTGACACCGGCTGCGTCGGGACCTGCGGGGCGGGTCCACCGGCGGCGGGCACCGTCCACGGCTGCGGGATGGTCCCACCGGCCGGTGGCGGGCCACCGTACTGCGGCGGGAACGCGGGCGGACCGGACACCGGCGGGGTGCTCGGGTAGATCGGCTGCCCGAACACCGGACCACCCGAGGTCGGCGGCGGCGGGGCCGGATACCCGGAATGCTGCGCGGGCGTCTGCCCGGAGGACTGCGCCGGAATCCCGGACTGGGGCGCGACCCCCGCGGGCGAACCGAACGGCGCGGGGCCCGCGAAACCGGGCGGCGAACCGAACGGCGCGGGGCCCGCGAAACCGGGCGGCGGCCCGCCGGGCGCGAAGTCCGGCGCCCCGGACACCGGCGCACCCGCGACCCCGGGCGGGGGGAAGCTGCCGTCGTACATCGGCGGCGGGAATCCGGAGAAGGCCGGCGTGGGACGCGGTCCGGCCACCGACAGCGGCGCGACCCGCCGGCCGACGAGCTCGAGCAGCCACACCGCCAGCAGCCCGACCAGGCCGATGACCCCGACCGTCAGCATCGTCGTCGCCGCGTCGACGTTCTCCAGGGCCAGCCAGCGGCGGACCCCGTCGACGATGACGACCGCGAGGACCACACCGAACACCCCGGCGCGGCGGCCGAAGACGCTGACGCCGCCGAGCAGGACCGCGGCGATCGCGTACGGCAGCTGACCGGACTCGGCGTACGCCGCCGCACTGGTGTAGCGGGCCGTCAGGACCCCCGCGACGCCGGCGAGGACGGAGGAGCCGACGATGCCGACGAGGGCGCCGACGAACTTCGCCGGCCGCCAGCGGGACGGATCGGCGTCGCCGTCGACCGGCCGGTTCGCCGACAGGAGCCGCCGCACGGCCGGCAGCGCGAACAGCACCGCGCCGGCGATGGAGACGACCGCGAAGGCGACCGCCCACAGGCCGAAGCCTTCGACGGCGCGGGCGGCGCGCGGGACCGGGACGAGCTGCCCCTCGGTGGCTTTGAGCAGCGCGGCGGAGATGACGAACGCGCTGGCCAGGGTCACCGCCCAGGCGGGCAGCGAGGTGAGGCCGGTCAGCAGGGCGAGCAGCAGCCCGACCCCGGCGGCGGCGAGGACCGCGACGACGGACCCGACCGTGACGGACGCGCCGTCGTTGACCCGGTCGGCGAACACCCAGCCGGACAGGACACCGATCGAGCCGATGGCCAGGTTGGGGGTCGCGGTGCGCAGCGACAGGGCCAGCCCGCAGGCAGCGAAGCCGAGGATCGCGACCCCCGCCCACACCTGGCCTCGGGTGAACACGGCGGAGTTGGCGTTGTACAGGCCGGCGACGACGGCGCCGGCGGCGAGCAGGAGCACCGCCTCCCAGACCAGGTGCGGTGCGAGCTCGCGCATGGGACGGACCTCGGTCATGCGGCGACGCTACCGCGCATCGACAAGGAGCGCTGCCCACACGCCGCCGGGCGTCACCCCTTCGGCGTGCACCGCGCTCCTCGGGCTGGCCGGCGATGCCGAAGATCCGGCGACGGGGCGGCCGGCCGCCCCGTCGCGGTGCGGCCGGCCCCTTATTCCGGCGGCGTCAGCAGTAGCGGTACACGTCGGTGGCACGGTTCATGTCGCTGCCGAGGTAGGCGATGGAGCGGTAGCCGACGCCGACGGTGAACATGCCGCGGCCGTAGTCGAAGAACTGCACGGCGCCGCGGTCGAGGTTGTAGTAGGCGGACTCGACGCGGTCCTGCCAGCCGTACGTGGCGAGGCTCTGCCAGTAGCAGGACGACAGCTTCCCGCGGGGGTAGCCGAAGTCGGGGCGGTCGTAGAAGCAGAACCAGCCCTTGGGGCAGTCGACGTAGGCGTTCGTGTGCGCCGGGTCCTGCACGGGTGGCACGAGGGTGACGACGAACCGGCCGCCGTCGTAGCTGATCTCGTTGGCGCCGACGACCGTCCCGCCGGGGTGGTCGGCGAGGTAGGAGGCGGCGCCCGGCGAGACGGGTGCGGCGGCCGCCGGCGCGGCCACGGCGGTGACGGCGGTGACGACGAGGAAGGCGAGTGTCAGAGCACGGAGCATGGGACTGGGCATGGCTGAACCCCCACGTTTCAGCGGACCGGGACGCGGTGCGGTGACCGCGTGTCACCTCGCGGATCCCCCCGGACCGTTCGTGGTGCACGCCGTCACGGTGACGGTATGCGCCACGCTCCGTGGTCACCATGCTCACGTGCAGACTGTGGCATGAATGAATATGCCCCAGCTCCAGACGGCTGGGGCAGTTCACCGAATTCTTCGCGGCTTCTCCGCCGGTCGTACGGACCGTAACGGAAAGGGGCGCCGGGTCCGACCTGGGCCGGTTCCGGCGCCCCTGGCGGCGCGGCTGACGCACGGTGACGGGCGCTCGGCACCCGCTTGCCTTCTGCAAGTTGCAGGCCGCTCAGTCGGGCAGGTCGTCCCAGGTCGAGCGGGTGTGGATGACGCGGCGCGTGAGCACGAAGGTCTTGTCCGGACGCCGCAGCAGCGACTCGTGCGACAGCAGCCGTCCCGTGCCCGGGTCGAAGACGAGGATCTCCCGGGTGCCGTCCGCGGCGTCGGCGCTGAATGCCTTACCGGGCACGCCGAGCCGCTCCACGGTGACCTTGCCGGCGTATATGAGGTCGGGCGCGGCGCGCAGCATCCGCAGGACCGCGAGCCGCTCGGCGCGGGTGAGCGGATACGACTCGCACAGGTCCGCGACGCCGAGCAGCAGCACCACCGCGCCGCCCGGCTTGCGCCGCCGCTCGAGGACGCGTTGCAGCTCGGCGGGGTCGGCGCTGGGCGGCCCGGCGGCGTAGGTCGGCGCGCCGGGCGGCAGCGGCTCCGGGGTCGGCGGCGCACCGGTGCCAGTGACCACGCGGCGGCCCGGTGCCGCCGGTGACCAGTCGAGCTCGTCGGTGACCTCCTCGACGACCCTCGGGTAGGTGGGCGGCGGGCCGTAGGTGGTGAGGACCAGGTCGATGTGTGCGGTGGCGCCGGTGACGTCGTGGGACTGCTCGACGGCAGCGATGATCGTGTCGAGCTCGGCCGCGGCGGGTCCGCCGGCGAGCGGGTTGATCGACGGCGGCGAGGTCGAGGTGGCCGTCGTGCCACGGCCGGGCTGCCCGGCCTTCGTCTCGGCGCCGTCGTCGTCGTTGCCGCGGACCAGGGACGCGCCGACCAGCGCGGCGACCACGACCACCACGCCGCCCACCAGCACCCGGCCCGACACGCGCCGCCCTCGCCGCGCCGGCGGTGCCGGTTGCGCCGCCGGTGCGAGCGGCGGCTCCGGTGCCGGGTCGGGCGGCAGCTGGCCGAGGCGGATCTCCCACAGCTTGACGTCGGCGGGGGTGCCACCGCCGAGGTAGACCCGCCACAGCAGCACGTCGTCGGGGCACGGGTCGGCCAGCAGCTGGGCCGCTGACGGCACGGGCTGCGGCAATCCTTCCGGCACGTCGTGCGCCTCGGCGTCGGCGCGGCGCTCCACCAGCGTCTCGTCGTCGACGTCGTCGGCGCTGAGGGCGTCGCGGAGGGCCGCGCGGAGCGCAGGGCGGCTCCGGAAGCGGTCGAGGTCGGGGTGGAAGCGGGCGGCGCGCCGGGCATAGGCGGCGTGGTCGGCGCACCAGGCGGCGGGCGGGGTCCCGTCCTGGGCGACGCTGGCGAGGAACCATCTGCAGTTCTCCGCCGACGGCAGTTGCCGGGTCGCGCTGGCGGTCTCCGACATGGTGCTGTGGCCGATGTTCACCTTGTCGCCCATGATCTTGTACGACGGGTCGCCGGCTGCATTCCGGGCCTGGCGGAGCTGGTGGGCGTGCTCGGCGGCGGGGCCGTAGCCGACGACGGGCTTGACCCGCCGCCCGCGTCGTTCGCCGGTCGGGGATGCTCGGTGTTCAGACATGGTGGGGCCCGACTTCTCGAGGGTGTTTTTCTTCGTCCGGCGGGGACGCCCTACCGAGGGTTCGTAGGGCGTCGCCTCACCTGGATCAGCGATCTTGCGGTCGCGGGACGATTTCGGTGCCGTCCGTTTGCAGCCGTTGCGGCACGCGTCCCGACTCGCGGCAGTTTGCCACCAGGTCGTGGTGTTCGCCACTGATACGACAGCCCGGATTGCCGACAGATCGTCGCCGCTCGATATCGCGGCATTCCGTCCCGGACCGGCCGGGGGTCAGCGGCGGGTCGGCCGGGCGGTGGAGGCGGGGCGAGCCGTACGGCGCCGACCAGCGGCGACAGTGCCACCGTCACCGACCGCATCGGCGGGCGTCACTGGCCTGACCTCGGGCCGAACCCCGCCGTCAGGACCTGGATGCGATGACAACAATGAGGTAACGTCTCCGCATTCGGTAACGCTACGGTCACGCGAGCGACCGTTGAGCTCCCGGTCGGGCCTTCTCGAGGGTTCAGCGATCTGGGGACGGGGGTCTCTCGTTGCAGCGGGAGGCCCCCACTGCCGCGTTCGGGCGTTTCGCCGGCAGTGCCGGACCAGGCGTTCCGCGGCGGCGGTGCCGGCCACGACGAGCGCGGTGACCTCGACGGGCCCGAGCCCCCGGACGACGGCCAGGGCCGCGAGCCCGAAGACCGCAGCGAGCGCGGCGATGGTGATGACGGTCCCGGAGCGGTGCGGGCTTTCCGTGTCCGCTGTGCCCATGCGATCCTCCTGATCGGGCGGCCCGCGTGATCATTCACACGGGATCAGCCAACATCATCGGAGGTCGGAGCGGCCGGTCCTAGCGATCAATGTCCGGGAATTCGCCGCTTCCCGTCCCGGCTCGAAGAATCTTTCGCATCCAAACGAATTGGTGCCGGTATTGCAGGTGGGCACGCTTGTTCACGGACGCGTCGCCGAAGAATGGACGGACACGCAAGAAGAATCCGGAGAAATGCGAGGGGTTCAGCAGCCCCGCAGATCAAAGTACAGCCTTATGGCCACAGTGCGCAAGTACGCAGAGACGCCGATGGCCGGCGGGGGTCCGCCGGCCATCCGGAGCTTTGCGAGGGCTTACCAGTAGTGTCGGCGGCCGGCGAGCGGACGACCGACGGCGCCCAGAATCCAGAGCACCGCGCCCACGATCAGCAGCACGATGCCGATCGTCTCCAGGATGCCTACGTGCAGGAAGAGCCCGAGCAGGAACAGGATCAGGCCAAGGACGATCATCTTCAGCTCCCGGGGAGGAGGGGTGTTACATGGACGTTCTTCAGGTACCCCTCCCCCGCCTCATCTGAAACACGGATCACCCGCGGCGGCCCCGGCGGGCGCGGATGTAGTCGGAGACGACGTATCGGCCCAGGTCACCGGCGTCGGGGGTGAAGACCCGGCCGCCGCTGCGCCGGGCGACGGCGTCGACGAAGCGGCGCAGGCCGGGGTCCTCGCCGAGCATGAACACGTTGAGGACGGCGCCGTAGCGGGTCAGCTGGTCGACCTCGTGGACGGTCGAGCTGACCGTCTCCCGGGTGGACGGCCACTGGAAGTGCGAGGTGCCGTCCTCGAGGAGGTGCGCGGTCGGCTCGCCGTCGGTGACGACGAGGACGACCGGGTCGGAGCCCGGGTGCCGGCGCAGGTGCCGGCCGGCGAGCATCAGGGCGTGCTGCAGGTTGGTGCCCTGCACATAGTCGGGTTCGACGGCGGCGAGCTCCTCGACGGACAGCTTCATGGCGTACCGGCCGAACCCGATGATCTGCAGCGCGTCCTGCGGGAAACGGGTCGCGACGAGGTGCGACAGCGCGAGAGCGGCCTGTTTCATCGGGCCCCACCGGCCGTCGGCCATCATCGAGAAGGACAGGTCGACGCAGAGCGCCACGGCGGCCGACACGCGCCGTTCGGTCTCGGCGATCTCGAAGTCCTCGACGTCCAGCGCGATCGGCAGGACGGCCGTGCCACCGGTGGCCTGGCGGCGGACCGCGTTGCCGATGGTCCGGACGACGTCGATCGGTTGCTCGTCGCCGTACTGCCAGCGCCGCGACGCCCCGGTGAGCTCGCCCGCGGCGCCGGCGTCGCGCAGGTCGTGCTGGCCCTTGCGGCCGGCGGTGAGGTCGGCGAAGACGGTCCGCAGCGCGGTGCCGCCGAGCCGGCGCAGCGCCTTCGGGCTGAGCGTGAGCCCGTCGGCGCCGCGGGTGACCCAGCCCTGCCGGCGCAGCTGCTGCTCCAGCTCCCGCAGGCGGCGCAGGTCGTCGGCCGCGGACCGGCCGAGCTGCCGCTGCACCGCCTCGACGTCGACGTCGTCGAGGGTCGCGCCGGGGTGCTCCTGGCCGAGCTGGTCGAGGAGGTCGTCGAGGTCGCCGATCTCCTCGAGGGCGCCGGCGGCTTCGCCGTAGCCGAGGTCGCGCTCGCCGCGGACCCGCTCGCCGCGGCCCCAGTTGAGGTCGGGGCGCAGCGAGCGCAGGTTGTCGGTGAGGGCGGCCATCTGCCCGGCGAGGCTGCCGAGGGACTGCTCCATCAGCGACTGGAGCTCGGCGCGCTGCTGGGGGCTGAGCGAGCGCATGAGGCGCTCCCCGGCGGCGGCGCGGCGGGCGAGCGCGTCGATGAGCTCGTCGACGGTGCCGGGCTGCTCGGGGAAGAAGTCGCCGTGCTGGGCCATGAACCGCGCGAACGCGTCGTCGGTGTTCTCGCCGCGGGCGTGCTTGGCCAGCAGGTCGTTGAGGTCCTGCAGCATCTCCCCCATGCGGGCGGCCATGGCGGGGTCCTGCAGCGCCTCCTTCATGCCCTGGAAGCGCTGCCCGAGGACCTCGTCGCGCAGCTGGTCGAGGATCTGCTGATAGATCGCCTTCGCCTCCGGCGATGTCCATTTGTATTCGGACAGCTCCTCCACGGCCTTCGCTGTGGACCGGGGCAGGTTCGCCAGTTGTGTCTCGGCGAAGCGGGCATCGTCGGAATCCACCTGGGAGAGGGCGTCGCGTTCGGTGGCGACGGCCTGGTCCAGGAGCTGCTGGGCGCGGGTGACGGCGCCGTCGAGGTCGCCGCGGCGCATCGCCTCCCGCCGCAGCCGCCGGGCCCTGGCGAGGAGGTCGTCGAGGCCGCGGCCGCCGTCCGGTCCGTTGCGCAGGAGGTTGCGCAGCGCGTCGCGGAGACTGCCGCCTTCGAGGACCTCGGCGCCGACCTGGTCGACGGCGGCGCGCACGTCGAAGGGCGGGGCGAGCGGGTCGGGCCCGCCGCGCCACGCCCCATACCGGAACCTGTTGTGACGCACGTGCTCAGCCTCCGTAGACGGTGCGGCCGTCCTCGGTGAGGTCCTTGGACAGCCGTCTGGTGAGGTGCAGTCCTTCGAGGACGAACTCGATGCCGGCGGCGGCCTCGCCACGGCTGGGCGCGTCGCCGAGCCCGAGCCGCTCCAGGACCTTCGCCAGGCCCGGCACGGTGCCGACCTGCTGCAGGATGTCGTCGGCGCCGGCCAGCTCGCCGGTCTCGATGACGGCTCCTTCGGCGACGAGGTCGGTGAAGCCGGACAGGTCCAGGCCGGCGAGCCGGGACCGGAACGTGTCGGCGGTGGCGGTGCGCAGCAGGTGCGCGAGGATCTCGATCTCGCGGCCCTCCTCGCCGCTGTCGAACTCGACCTTGCCGCGCAGGGTGCTGGTGACACTCACCGTGTCACCCACCCGGGCGACGGGACTGTCGTCGCCGAGCAGCCCGCCACGGCGCAGCGCGGACGCGGCGACGGTCTCCGCCGCCGCGATGGCGAAGCGGGCCGACACGCCGGAGCGGGAGTCGACGGCCGGCGACTCCCGCACCGCACGGGTGAAGCGGGCGAGGACCTCGATGACGTGGCCGGGGACCTGCGCGACCAGCTGCGCCTCCTGCTGGATCAGGTCGGTCTCCAGCTCCAGGTCCAGGGGGTAGTGGGTGCGGATCTCGGCGCCGAAGCGGTCCTTCAGCGGCGTGATGATCCGGCCACGGTTGGTGTAGTCCTCGGGGTTGGCGCTGGCCACGAGCAGCACGTCCAGGGGCAGGCGCAGCTGATAGCCGCGGACCTGGATGTCGCGCTCCTCCAGGACGTTGAGCAGCGACACCTGGATGCGCTCGGCGAGGTCGGGCAGCTCGTTGACGGCGAAGATGCCGCGGTTGGTGCGCGGGACGAGTCCGAAGTGGATGGTCTCCGGATCGCCGAGGGTGCGGCCCTGCGCGACCCTGATCGGGTCGACGTCGCCGATGAGGTCACCGACGGACGTGTCGGGGGTCGCGAGCTTCTCCCCGTAGCGCTTCGAGCGGTGCAGCCAGTCCACGGGCAGCGCGTCGCCGGCTTCGAGGGCGAGGCGCTGCGACGCGGGCGTGATCGGCTCGTACGGGTGCTCGTTGAGCTCGGACCCGGCGATGACGGGGGTCCACTCGTCCAGCAGTGCCACGAGGCCGCGGATGACGCGGGTCTTGCCCTGGCCGCGCTCGCCGAGCAGGACCAGGTCGTGGCCGGCCAGGATGGCCCGCTCGAGCTCGGGCAGGACGGTGTCTTCGTAGCCGACGATGCCGGGGAAGCGGGGCTCACCGGAGCGGAGCTTCGCCAGCAGATTGTCGCGGAGCTCTTGCTTGACGGTGCGGAACCGGTGGCCGCTGTCTCGCAGCTCGCCCACGGTGCGGGGCAGGTCCAAAGGCTGGGTCACCGTCTGAACGTAGCGCGGTTACGTTTCCATCGGCGAAACGGCGCGGAACTCCTCCAGCAGCCGGGCGGCGCCTCGAGGCGGCCGGCGCGCGGCACACCGCGGCGGCGCCGTGGCAGCCGTGGGTGGTCCGCGACGACCGCCTCGTCACCGGCCAGAACCCGGCCAGTGCGACGGGCGTGGCGGAGGCGATCCTCGACGCTCTCGGCTCAGCGGCCCCTGGCGACCTGTGACCAGGTGCTGAAGCCGGACCAGGCGCTCCGCGGCTCGTGATAGTGGTAGTAGTCGTGGGCCGCGTCCCGGCCGAGGAGCACGAACGCGGCGACGAGCGCCACCAGGACGCCGGTGACCGCGGTCGAGGACAGCACCGAGAACCACAGCGGCAGCACCTCGTAGAGGTGCGCCTCCTCGGCGGGGCCCGAGGCGAGCAGCGCGTTGTCGGGGTTGATCACCACGCCGAGCAGCAGCACGACCCCGGCGAGCAGGGCGGCGGACCCGACGACGACACGGGTGCCGATGTGCCGGCGCGGGATCGCCGTCGCCGCCCCCGTGAGCAGCAGGGCCAGGCCCGCGCCGAGGACGACGGTCAGCGCCAGCCGGGTGTGCATGCTGTCCAGCTGCGTCTGCTCCCCGATGCTCCACGGGGCGTGCTCGGTGTAGGCGCCGGCGAACCGGCCGAGGAGGACCGCCGCCGCGAGGGTCTGCGCGGCGAGCAGGCCGACGGCGCCGACGACCAGCCAGAACGCCCGCCTGACGGGGGCAGCCGGGCGTCTGCTCATCAGCGCGTCGTCTGCCATCGCATCCAGGATAGTGGTGCCCGGCGGTGGGCCGGGGTGGGCGGGCGGATGGTCAGCGGCGCCGGAGGAAGTCCAGCCAGGACCCGAAGCCGCGCCAGCGGGCGGCCGGGTCGTAGTCCTGGTAGTAGTCGGCGGCCGCCGCCCGGCCCATCCGGAGGAACGCGATGCCGAACAGCACGACGACGCCGAGGACCGTCACGGCGGACAGCGTCTGGAACCAGGCCGGGACCAGCGTCTCGTAGTAAGCGAGGGACGCCGCGTCGTCCGCGGCGATCGCACTCTCAGGGCTGAACGTCACGCCGAGCACGAGCACGGCGGCCGCGACGAGCCCAACGAACCCGACGAGCGTCCGGCTGCTGTCGCCACGGCGCCCGACGGCCATGGCGGCGACGCCGACCATGAGGGTCAGGACCACGCCGACGCCCAGGGCCGTGACCAGACGCCAGCGGATCTCGTCGGCGATCAGGTCGAAGCCGGGGGTCCACGCTTCCCCGGCCCCGGCCGCGTACGTGCGGCCGAATCCGGCGACGAGCGTCCCGGTGGCGGCGGTCTTCGCGAGGACCAGCAGGAAGCCGATGGCGGCGAGCCAGAACGCCTGGCGCACGATGGCGGGCGCCGGGTCGAGCCGCAGGTTGTCTGTCATCGCCGGTCAGCGTATGACCGGCGGCGCGGCGCGGGCGACCCCGTTCATCAAGCCGTGATCAGGGCCGGTTGACGATGTCGTGCCACGAGGTGAAGCCGCGCCAGGGCGCGGCCGGGCCGCGGTGGTGGTAGTAGTCGACTGCCGGGTCGCGGCCCATGCGCAGCAGCGCGGCGGTGAGCAGGACGATGACGCCGGTGACGACGCCGGAGGCCAGCGCGGAGAACCAGACCGGCAGCAGTTGCTCCAGGTCGGCGAGCTCGTCGGCGCCGGCGGCGAGCAGCGCGTTGTCGGCGGCGAGGGTGACGCCGAGCAGGAGCGCGGTCCCGGCGAAGAGCGCAGCGCCGGCGACGGCGGTGCGGGTGGCGGTGGTGCGGCGCGGGACGGCGAGCGCGGCGCCGCCGAGCAGGACGGCGATGCCGGTGCCGAGGATGACGGCGACGGCGAGACGGCCGTGGACGCTGTCGACCTGGGCCTGCTCGGCGACCGACCACGTGCCGTGCGCGCGGTGGGTGGTGCCGAAGCGGGCAAGGAGGACCGCGGCCGCGACCGCTTGCGTCGCGGCCAGCGTGAGCGCGCCGATGACCAGCCAGAATGCCTGCCGCACCGGGGCGCATGGGCGCTCGCCGTCCGCCATCACGCTCAGCGTACGACCGGTCGTCGTGCCCGGTCCAGCCTCACCCCGTGCTCATCAGAGGGCCGTTTGCGGGGTGGTCGCGCGCCACCTCGCGGCGCGTACGGCAGGATGGACGCTGCACGTGACCGCAAGCAACCGATTCCGCCGAGGAGTTTTCGCATGGCGCTCAGCAAGCCCGACGTGACCCTGCCCGACGGCCCGCCGCCCGCCGACCTCGTGGTCGAGGACATCACCGTCGGTGACGGCGCGGAGGCCCGCCCCGGTCAGCAGGTCAGCGTCCACTACGTGGGCGTGTCCCTGTCGACGGGCAAGGAGTTCGACGCGTCGTGGAACCGTGGCGGCACGTTCGACTTCGGCCTCGGTCAGGGCCAGGTCATCGCCGGATGGGACCAGGGCGTGGCCGGCATGAAGGTCGGCGGCCGGCGCAAGCTGGTCATCCCGCCGCACCTGGGCTACGGCAGCCGGGGCGCCGGTGGCGGCCTGATCAAGCCGGGCGAGACGCTCGTCTTCGTGGTGGACCTCGTCGGCACCCGGTAGGTCCGATTTCCCCGTCCATGGGTCCGGTATTCCCGGCCGGACCCATGGATGGGAATGCGGTAATTCACAGCAGACACTCAGCCCGCCTCGGACATCGAGGTGGGATGCTGGACCATCGGCGTCGGCCGGCCCGCTTTTTCACCACGTCATAACGCCATAAAGGGGTGTGCAGATGACAATGCAGTCGGCGGCACCGCGCGCCAAGCGCATCCTGATGATCGGCGCGCCGGGCGCCGGCAAAGGCACCCAGGCGCAGCTGATCGCGCAGCAGTTCGGCATCACCCACATCGCCAGCGGCGACCTGCTCCGCAAGAACATCGCCGAGGGCACGACGATCGGCCGCACGGTCGAGGGGATCGTCAACAAGGGTGAGCTGGTCCCCGACTCGATCATCATGGACATGCTCCGCAAGCCGGTCCTCGCGGCGAACGCCGCCGGCGGTTACGTCCTGGACGGTTTCCCGCGCACCGTCGAGCAGGCCGAGGCGGCCTATCGCACCGCCGGTGACCTGGGTGTCGGCGTGCAGATCGCGATCCACCTCGAGGTGCCCGAGGACGAGCTGACCCGGCGGATGCTGGCCCGGGCCCGCGGCGCCGACGACACCGTCGACGTGATCAAGCACCGCATCAAGGTGTATGAGGAGAAGACGCGCCCCCTGCTGGACTATTACCAGCAGCGTGAGCTGCTCATCCAGGTCAACGGCGCCCGCCCGGTCGGCGAGGTGACCTGGTCGATCGTGGTCCAGCTGCAGCGGGCGTTCAAGCAGCGGCCGGCCGCGACCCGCGCCGCCGCCGCGTAAGCGTTCGTCCGGAAGGGCCCGGCACAGCCGGGCCCTTCCGTCGTTTCAGCCGGACAGCGCGGCCGAGACGACGCCGCGGGCCTCCTGCTGGATGCGCTCCAGGTGCTCGGGGCCCTGGAACGACTCCGCGTAGACCTTGTAGACGTCCTCGGTCCCGGACGGCCGCGCCGCGAACCAGCCGGACGCCGTGACGACCTTCAGACCGCCGAGGGCGGCGCCGTTGCCGGGCGCGGCGGTCAGCTTCGCCGTGATCGGCTCGCCGGCCAGGTCCGTGGCCGTCACCTGCTCCGGCGACAGCTTGCCCAGCACCGCCTTCTCCTCACGGGTCGACGCGACGTCGATCCGCGCGTAGGCTGGCGCGCCGTGCCGCGCGACGAGGTCCGCGTAGTGCTCGCTCGGCGACCGGCCCGTCGTCGCGATGATCTCCGCGGCGAGCAGGCACAGCAGCAGCCCGTCCTTGTCGGTGGTCCACACGTCGCCGTTGCGGCGCAGGAACGACGCCCCGGCGCTCTCCTCACCGCCGAACCCGACGGAGCCGTCCAGCAGCCCCGGCACGAACCACTTGAAGCCGACAGGGACCTCGATGAGGGTGCGGCCGAGGTCCGCCGCGACCCGGTCGATCATCGACGACGACACGAGCGTCTTGCCGATCGCCGCGTCCTTCGCCCAGCCGTCCCTGTTGCTGAACAGGTACTGGATGGCGACGGCGAGGAAGTGGTTGGGGTTCATCAGGCCCGCGTCGGGGGTGACGATCCCGTGCCGGTCCGCGTCCGCGTCGTTGCCGGTCGCGACCTGATACTCGGCGCGCTTGCCGATCAGCGACGCCATCGCGTTCGGCGACGAGCAGTCCATGCGGATCTTGCCGTCCCAGTCGAGGGTCATGAACCCGAACGTCGGGTCGACGTCCGGGTTGACGACGGTCAGGTCCAGCTTGTGCCGTTCGGCGATGGCGCCCCAGTACGCGACGCTCGCACCGCCGAGCGGGTCGGCACCGATCCGGACCCGGGCGTCGGCGATCGCCGAGATGTCGATGACGGACGGCAGGTCGTCGACGTACGCGGCGAGGAAGTCGAACCGCCCGGTGGTGTCCTTGCTCAACGCCTGCGCATAAGGGATCCGCCGGACGTCTTTGAGGCCGCCGGCCAGGATCGCGTTGGCCCGGTCCTGGATCCACTTCGTGACGTCGGTGTCGGCGGGCCCGCCGTGCGGCGGGTTGTACTTGAACCCGCCGTCCTCCGGCGGGTTGTGCGACGGGGTCACCACGACCCCGTCCGCGCCCAGGTGCCGGTGGGTGAGGATCGCGTGCGACAGGGCGGGCGTCGGCGTGTACCCGTCGCGGCTGTCGATGAGCACCTGCACCCCGTTGGCGGCGAACACCTCGAGGGCGCTGACCGTCGCCGGCTCCGACAGGGCGTGGGTGTCCTTGCCGACGAAGAGCGGTCCCGTGTACCCCTGGGCCGCCCGGTACTCACAGATCGCCTGGCTCACCGCGACGATGTGGTCCTCGTTGAACGAGCGGCGCAGGCTCGACCCGCGGTGCCCGGACGTGCCGAACGCGACCTGCTGCGCGGGGTCGGACACGTCGGGGTGCTCGGCGTAGTAACTGGTGATGAGTCGCGGGACGTCGACGAGGTCGGAACGCTGCGCCGGAGTGCCAGCACGGGGATGGACGGACATACCGCATACGTTGCCACGTCGCCCATGCCGGTGCGACACGACTGGGCCATCGGCGGAAACAATCCGCCGTTACACTCCCGCGCATCGATGCCCCCTCTCACCCCGGCGAGGCGACGACTCGCACCGGGGCCTGGCGATCACCGACGCCCACGTCGCCGTCGCATGACATGATCCGCGCATGACGTGGACCGCGCCCGCAGCACCGCCGTTCGGGGGTTCGCTCGTCGCTGATGAGCGAACCCTGCTCGAAGGGTTCCTCGACTGGCAACGCGCCGTCCTGGTCGGCAAGTGCACCGGCCTCACGGGTGAGGAACTCGTCCAGCGCTCCACTCCCCCGTCGATGCTGTCGCTGCTCGGCCTGCTGCGCCACGTCACCGACGTCGAGCGGGAATGGTTCCACGGCCGCTTCCGCGGCACCCCGGTCCCGTTCCTGTACCGCCGCGCCGACGCGGCCGACGCCGCCTTCGACGAAGCCTCGGCCACGACCGCGGAAGAGGACTACGGCCGCCTGATCGCGCAGTGGCAGTCGTCCCGCGTCGCGGTCGCCGGCGCCGCCCTGGACGACGCCTTCGAGGACCGCCAGCGCGGCCCGATGTCCCTGCGCGCCGTCTACCTGCACCTCATCCAGGAGTACGCCCGCCACAACGGCCACGCCGACCTGCTCCGCCAACGCATCGACGGCGAAACCGGCTGACGCCACCCCGCCGCCACGACTATCGTGGCCGCCGTGCACCGCAGCGGCCTCGCCTCAGCGATCGACACGCTGTACGAGGTCTTCGGTGCCGTCCCCCGCCCGGCGTCCGTCGACGGCTGCCCGTGCTGCTGGCTGCCGTCCGACGCTTCGGCACTGCTGCAACCTGTCCCGCTGCGATCGCTGCCGGCGCTGGCCCTTGCCCCGTACGCGGTGGGAGTGCCGTTCACGGTCGGCTCGGCCGGCGACTTCCGGCACTTCCTGCCCCGGCTGCTCGAAGTCAGCGTCACCGAGGGGTTCGGCGGCCCGGACGCCGACTTCATGGCCTACCCGACGATCGAGCCGTTCCTCAGCCGCCTCCGCCACACCGGCTGGACGACGTGGGCCCCTTCCGAACAGGCAGCCGTCCGGGGCTTCCTCGACGCCCTCTGGCACGACACCCTCACCACCGACCCGGCGTCATCGACCTTCTTCGCCGACGACGTCCTCTGCGCCCTCGGCAACGCCGTCGATGACATCACCCCGTTCCTCGCTGCATGGGCCGCTCTGCTCCCCGCCCCGCACCCGGCCGCCCACCTGCGCGAGCTGCGCGCTCAGCCGTCCGTCAACGCCTTCTGGGAAGACCGCGCCACCCAGCACGACCAGGTCACCGTCTGGCTGACCGTCAACGGGTGAGCATCACGGCGACCCACCAGACGGCTTCGCCCGGGTGGTGCGCACGGTCCCGGCCCGGGAGGCCCGTCTGAGCGGCGGCGTCAGGTCCGGTCGAGCGCCTGGGTGAGGTGCCGCCGGGAGGTGACGTCGAGCTTCCGGAAGATCTTGTTGAGGTGGTACTCGACGGTGGAGGTGGTGATGAACAGGCGGGTGGCGATCTCCGCGTTGGTCGCGCGCTGGGCGGCGAGGGCCGCGACCTGGCTCTCCTGCGGGGTCAGTTCCCGGGCGGCCGCGTCGGTGCGAGCACGGGCCCGCTGACCGGTCGCCGACAGCTCGGTGCGGGCCCGGTCGGCGAAGGCACCCGCGCCCATGGCCACGAAGGCGTCGTGCGCGGTCCGCAACGCCGCCCTCGCCTCGGTGCGGCGCTTGCGGCGGCGCAGCCATTCGCCGTGCAGGAGGTGGGTGCGGGCGAGCTCGGTGGCGAGGGTCGTGCCGGTGAGGTGCCCGGCCGCCTGGTGGTAGAGCGCCTCGGCCTCGGTGTCGGCGGCCAGCAGCGCGCGGGAGCGGGCCAGCACGCCCAGGGCCCATGGGGTGCCGCTGGCGGTGGCCCGCTCGCTCAGGCGGGCGAGCGCGGCCTGGGCGGTCCCGGGATCTCCGGCGCGGACGGCCGCCTCGATGAGGTTCGGCAGCATGCGGTTGCCGTGGATGATGCCGTCGTCGCGGAAGGCCGGCCGCAGGTGTTCCAGCGCGTCGGCGTACCGGCCGAGGCCGAGCTCCAGGATCGCCAGCGAGTTGCGGGCGTTGTCGCCGAGGGAGCCGAACCCGCGCTGCGCCTCCCAGACCGTGATCGCGGTGTCGGCGGCGGTCCTGGCCGGTCCTTCGAGGCCGCGCCACGCCAGGAGTTCGACCTGGCACGACGTGTCGCCGGCCGGGCCTCCGATGAGGTTGCCCGTCTCGGCGGCCTCGGCGTGCCAGGCGGCGGCGCGCTCGAGGTCACCGGACCAGGTGGCGGCCGTCGCCAGGCCGATCAGCTGGGCGATGACGGTCTGCGGCGCGCCGCGCTGCCTGGCGAGCGCCTCGGTGTGCCGCAGGCCCGCGAGGAAGCCCGCGTCGTCCCACAGGTCCTCGGCGATGAGGTGGTGACCCGCCAGGGAGAAGGGCCCGACGGGGGTCAGGTCCCGCTCGGCGTGCACGGCCGTCGCCGCGGCGCGCAGGCGCGGCACCGCCGGGACGTATCCGACGGCGAGGCGCGTGGCCAGGGCTTCGACGAGCAGGCGCACCGTGGTGGCCGGGCCGTCGCCGCGCCCGGCTGCGCGCAGCGCGGCGCGGGCCACCTCGGTGCGGGTCGTGCCGGCGGTGTGCCGGCCGGCCACGATCGCGGCGACGAGCGCCTCGTACAGGGCGCCGTGGCGCAGGTCGTCGGGCAGGTCGGTGTCCTCGGCGACCGCCAGCATCGCCGCCGGTGTCATGTTCGCGACCCCGCCGCCGAGCCGGTCCAGCGCGGCCCGCAGCCGGAGCGCGGTCGCCCGCAGGACGGGCGTGTGCAGGGCCGGCGTGGCCTGCGCGAGACGCCGCCGCGCCGCGGCGGGGTCGTCTGCGGCGAGGTGCGCGCCCGCGGCCGCGAGCAGGCGGCGGGCCCGGGGCCGGGGGTCTGGGGTCAGGTCGGCGGCGCGGGACAGGAACCTCGCCAGGGACGCGTGGCCGCCGCTGACGCGGGCCTGCAGCGCGGCGCGTCCGAGTTCGCCGGCGACGCTCTCGTCGAGGCCCGCGGTCGCCTGGGCGAGGTGCCAGGCCCGGCGGTCCGGGTTGGTGTCCCGGTCGGTCGCCTCGGCCAGTGCCGCGTGCACCCTGCGCCGCTCGGCCGGCGGTGCGGCGTCGTGGACCGCGGAACGCATCAGGGGGTGTCGGAAGGCGATGCCGTGGGCCGTGGTCAGGATGCCGTCGGCGATCGCCGGGTCGGCCGCGTCGGGTGGCAGGCCGAGCCGGGCCGCTGCGCGCCACAGCTCCACGTCGTCCTGCGGAGCGGACGCCGCAGCACCACCACCGAACGGCGACCGCACCGCCGCACCGCCAGCGATCGGCGACCGGTCCGCCACAGCGCCACCCAAGGGCGGTTGTGCCGCCGCGACGCCACCGAACGGCAACTGTGCCGCCACAGCGCCACCGAACGGCAACTGTGCCGCCACAGCGCCACCCAACGGCGACCGTGCCGCCACAGCGCCACCCAACGGCGACCGTGCCGCCACAGCGCCACCCAACGGCGACCGTGCCGCCACAGCGCCACCCAACGGCGATTGGGCCGCCACAGCGCTACCCAACGGCGACCGTGCCGCCGTGACGCCGCCCAACGGCAATTGGGCCGCCGCGACGCCGGCCAACGGCGACCGTGTGCCGGTCGCGGCGACGACGAGGAGCAGCGACTGCGTGGCGGCCGGCAGCCGGCGGACCTTCCGCAGCAGGTACACCTCCATGCGGCGGTGCAGCGGCAGCGGATCGGGCAGCGGGGCGCCGCCGGCGAGCTGGTCCCCGGACAGCCGGACGGTCAGCTCGATCAGCGCGAGCGGGTTGCCCCCGGTCCCGGCGACGATCCGGTCGGCGACCGCCGGCGCGACCGGCCCGGGCGCGGTCCGGGCCAGGAGGTCGCGGGCGGCCGCGTCCGGCAGTCCGGTGATCGCGAGGGTCGGCAGGCCGTCCAGCTCGCGGGCCGGATCCGGCTCGTCCAGGGCGGCGATCAGCAGGCCGACGCCGTCCGCGTCCAGGCGCCGGGACACGAAGGCCAGCACGGCCAGGGTCTCGCGGTCCAGCCACTGGGCGTCGTCGACGAGGCAGAGCAGCGGCAGGCCGTCGGCGAGCAGGGCGAGGGTGGCGAGGCCGATCAGGAAGAAGTCCACGGTGGACCCGGCGGCCAGGCCGAACGCCCCGGCGAGGGCCGCGCGCTGCGGTCCGGGCAGCCGGTCCATCCGGCCGAGGAACGGCCGGAGCAGCCGATGCAGCCCGGCGTACGCCAGCCGGTGCTCCGGCTCGACCCCGGCGACCCGGGCGACCTGAAGGTCCGCGGCGGCCGCCGCCGCGTGCTCCAGCAGCCGGGTCTTGCCGATCCCGGCCTCACCGACGAGCACGAGCGACGCACCCGAGCCCGCACCGGCGCCCGCGCCCGCGCCCGTCCGGACGGCCGCGACGAGTTCGTCGACGGCCACGCGCTCCTGCTCCCGTCCGTGCAACGGCGGCGATGCGGACCCGGCTGGTGCCAACGACGGCGCGATCACGCTACGTACCGTAGGCGGTCGCGGACGGGGGTCTCCATACGTCACGTGACGGTCTACGCTTCGGTGCCGGTGCGGGGTGGTCCTCGGCAGAAGCGGATGAGGAATGACGCTGTTCGGTCGTGAGCGGGAGTCGCGGCGCCTGGCCGGGTTCGTCACCTCGGCGCGCCGCGGCGGTGGTGCGCTGGTGGTGCGCGGTGAGGCCGGCATCGGCAAGTCGGCGCTGCTGCGGCAGGCCCTGGCGGCGGCCGGCGACGAAGGTCTGCTGGTGCTGTCGGCCGCCGGCACCGAGGCGGAGGCGCGGCTGCCGTTCGCCGGGCTGCACCAGCTGATCCGGCCCGTGCTCGGCCGGGCCGCGGACCTGCCGGGTCCGCAGCGGGAGGCCGTCCTGACGGCGTTCGGCATGGCGCACGGCGCCGCGCCGGACCTGTTCCTCATCGCGCTGGCGGTGCTCAACCTGCTCGGTGAGGCGGCCGCGGAGTCCGGTGCGCTGCTCGTCGTGGAGGACGCGCACTGGCTGGACGCGCCCAGCGCCGACGCCCTCACGTTCGTCGCCCGCCGCCTGGGCTCCGACCCGATCGTGCTGCTGGCGGCGATGCGGGAGGGCTACGCCGGCCCGTTCGACACCGGGCTCGAGCAGCTGCGCCTGGAGCGCCTGGACGACGCGGCGGCGGCAGCCCTCGTGGACGCGCGGGCGCCGGGGCTGCCGGCCGGGCTGCGGCGGCAGCTGCTGGACGAGGCGGCCGGCAATCCGCTGGCGCTGGTCGAGCTGCCGATCGACACCCGGGAGCTGGGCACCGGTGCGCTGACCGCCAGGCTGGAGGAGGCGTTCGCGGCGCGGGTGTCCGGGCTGCCCGGCCCGGCGCAGGCGCTGCTGCTGGTCGCGGCGGTCAACGACGGCGACGCGCTGGCCGAGGCGATGGACGCCGCCGCGGTCGTCATCGGTGGTGCGGTGACGGTGCACGACCTGACGCCCGCGATCGCCGCCGGGCTGGTCGACCTGGACCGGGCGAGCATCCGCTTCCGGCATCCGCTGATGCGTTCGGCGATCCAGCAGCGGGCGACGCCCGCCGAGCGCCTCGCGGCGCACGCCGCCCTGGCCGATGCCGTCCGCGGGCAGGGCGACCGCTGGGTGTGGCATCGCGCCGGGGCGTCCCATGCCCCGGACGACGCCGTGGCGGACGACCTGGAGCAGGCGGCGACCGACGCGCAGCGCCGCGGTGCCGTGGTCCCCGCGGTCGCGGCGCTGCAACGCTCCGGCCAGCTGACGGTCGATCCCGTCCGCCGCACCGACCGGCTGTTGCGCGCCGCCGAGCTGGCGGTCGAGCTGGGCAGGCACGACATCGTCGGCGCGCTGCTGCAGGAGGTCGCCACGGGGAGCCTGTCGTTCGTCCAGCAGGCGAGGCGGCTGTGGGTCCAGTCGAGTTTCGGCGACGGTCTGCGGGACCAGAAGACCGGGCCGGCCGCGCTGGCCGAGGTCGCCGCCCGGCTGGCCCGGCACGACGACGGCCTCCGGCTCGCCATGCGCCTGCTCACCAGTGCGGCGCTGCGCTGCTTCTTCTCCGGTGCCGACGCCGACGCCGTCCGCCGCGTGGTGGAGGTGACGGAGTCCCTGCCGGTCGCAGCGGATCATCCGGAGCGGCTGACCATCCTCGCGTTCGCGGCGCCGGTCGAGCGGGGTTCGGTCGTGATCGACGGCCTGCGGGGGTTCGCCGCCCACGCCGGGGCCGAAGCGCAGACGCTGCGTCAGCTCGGCGCCGCGGCGACCGTCGTCGGCGCCTTCGACCTCGCGGAGCTGTGCTCCACGGCCTCGGTCCCGGACCTGCGGGCACAGGGCCGTCTGGGGTCCCTGACCCGGGCCCTCGCCGCGATGGCCTGGTACGCGGCGGTCCAGGGCGACCTGAGCGCGGGTGTCCCCGCCGCCGAGGAGGCCGGCCGGCTGGCCCTGGAGACGTCGCAGCCGCTGTACCACGGCATCGCCGGAGCGGCGGCGGCGGTGCTGGCCGCGCTGGGTGGGCAGGCGGACCGGGCGGCGGCGCTGGCGGACGAGACCGAGCGGCGTGGCGTCGTCGCGGCCGTGCGGCCGGTGCTGGCGATGGTCCAGCTCGCCCGGGGGCGCGGCGCGCTGGCCGACGGGCGGTACGCGGACGCGTATGGCGAGCTGTGCCGGATGCACGAGCCGGCCGACCCGGCATTCCACGCCGGGCTGCGCTGCACGGCCCTGATCGACCTGGTCGAGGCGGCCGCCCACAGTGGGCACCGGGACGAGGTGTGCGCCGTGGTCGCCGACCTCGAGGCGGCGGGGCGGCGGAGCTCGTCGCCGGCCCTGCACGCCGGCCTGCGCTATGCCCGGGCCGTGCTCGCCGACGACGACCACGCGGAGGCGTTGTTCCGTGCCGCGCTCGCCGGTGAGACGGGCAGGTGGGTGTTCTCGCGGGCCCGGATCCAGCTCGCGTACGGCCAATGGCTGCGCCGGCAGCGCAGGACCGTCGCGTCGCGGGCACCGTTGCGGGCCGCCCGCAGCGCCTTCGACGCGCTGGGTGCCGCGCCCTGGGCGGAGCGGGCCGGGCAGGAGCTGCGGGCCGCCGGCGAGACCAGCCGCGCCCGCCCCGCGACCGGCCGTGCCGAGCTCACCCCGCAGGAGCTGCAGATCGCCCAGCTGGCGGCGCAGGGCATGACCAACCGGGAGATCGGTCAGGCCCTGTACCTCTCGCACCGCACGGTCAGCACCCACCTGCACAACATCTTCCCCAAGCTCGGGATCACCGCCCGGGCTCAGCTGCCCCCGATCGTCGGTGACCTCACAGACTGGTGAGCAGGCCCCCGTCGACGGCGAAGTTGGCGCCGGTCACGTTGGCGGCCAGGTCACCGGCGAGGTACAGCACCAGCGCCGCGACCTCCTCCGGCTCGGTGAACCGCCCGGTCACCGACTGCCGTGCGGCCCCCTCCGCGATCTGCCCGGGGTCGCCGCCCCGGTCACGGGCGAGGGTGGCGGCGACGCCGCCGTCGCCGAGCCACAGGTCGGTGCTGACCGGCCCGGGGCTGATCGTGTTGCACCGCACGCCCTTCGGGCCTCCCTCCTTCGACAGCGCCTTGGAGAAGTTGACCAGGGCCGCCTTCGCCGCGCTGTAGTCGATGACGAGCGGGTCGGGCAGGGCCGCGTTGACCGACGCGATCGTGACGACGGCGGCGTTGCCGGTGGCGCACAGGTGCGGCCACGCGGCCCGGACGGTCCGGACGTGGGCGAGGAAGTTGATGTTCAGGGTCTCGGCCCACGCCTCGTCCGGGATGTCCAGGAAGCCGCCCGGACGCGGACGTACCGCGCCGACGTTGTTGACGAGCAGGTCGATGCGGCCGAACGCCTCGACGGCGGCGTCGATGAGCCGGGCCGGTCCGTCCACGGTGGCCAGGTCCACCGCGACCGGCCGCACGGCGCCGTCCTCGGACAGCTCGGCCAGGTCACCGCCGACGTTCCTGGCGCCGGCCACCACCCGCACCCCTTCGGCGGCCAGCGCCCGCACGACGGCCAGGCCGATGCCCCGGCTGGCCCCGGTGACGACCGCGACCTTGCCGGTCAGGTGCAGGTCCACGGCCACCTCCTCGCAGGCGTCTTCATGAGCCCGACCGGGCGATCGCGTCGGCGTGCGTGTCCAGCCATGCCAGGGCCGCGTCGGCGACCTCGCGCCAGCCGCTGTCGATCGTCAGGGAGTGCGCCCGGTCCGGGAAGTCCATGATCTCGGTGATCGCGCTGGAGTGCCGGTACTGCTTCAGCGTGGCGCGCGTGACCGCCTCGGGCACGGTGTGGTCCTTGCCGCCCATCATGAGCAGCAGCGGTCCGCGCAGCTCGTTGGCGGTGTCCACCTTGGCCGGCGAGTGCGGGTCGAAGTTCGCCGCGGCCGCCTCGAACAGCGGCTTGCCGGGCGCCGGGATGGTCCACCGCTCGAACAGCTCGTCGGACTCCTCCGGTGTGACGGCGTTGCCGAACGCGTACCGGAACTGCTCCGCCGTCAGCGACACGGACCGGTGCCGGTTCGCGGGGTTCTTGAACACCGGCAGGGTGGCCCGCAACGCCGACAGCGGCAGCGGCAGGACGCCCTTGATCTGCGCGGCGTCGATCGCGATCGCGGCGGCGGCGAGGTCCTGCCCGAGGAGCTTCTGGGCGATCATCCCGCCGAAGGAGTGCCCGACCAGGATCGGCTTCTCGTCCAGCCCCTTGATGATCGTCGCGTAGTGCGTGACGACGTCGTCGATGCCGTGGTCGGCGATGCTCTCCGGGTTGGCCCGCGCCTCCGCGACCGTCGCCGGGTCGCCCGGCCAGCCCGGTGCGGAGGCCGCGTAGCCGGCCTGCTCGAACGCCTCGATCCACAGGTCCCACGAGGTGGCGTGCAGCCAGAGTCCGTGGATGAACAGGACGGGTCGTCGCGTGCTCATGATCGCCTCCCGATCGGGCCCGGCGCCAGCCGCCGGCCACCCCAGGACACCACGGCGGGCGCCCTCTTCGTACCCAGGAAAGTCCCCAGTCCTCTCATGACGCGCCCGGGTGGGTCAGGTCCGGGCGGCGGCCGGGAACGGCGTCTCGACGGTGGCGTCGGGGTCGGCCGGGGGTGCGGCAACGGAACGGCGGCGCAGCACCCGGAGCGCCGGGAGTTCCACGCAGTGGTAGACCGCCATCGCGCCGAGGAGGCTGATGGCGAGGACCGACACTGTGACCAGGGCCGCGACCAGTGGCGTGGCGTGGTGCGGGAGCAGGCCGAGACGTCCGTAGGTCAGGTACGTCAGGTAGTGCACCAGGTAGAAGGCGAACGACACCTCCCCCAGGTACCGCAGCAGCGGCCGGGTCCAGATGGTCCGCACACCGGTGAGGTCGGCTCGGGCGGCCGCGGCCACGACGAGCGTGACCGGCACGAGGGTCAGGGCGTGCTGGTTGAGCGGGTAGGGCGCCTTCAGCGCGCACAGGGCGCCGAGGCCGACCAGGGCGAAGGACCAGCGCAGCCCCGGCCCGCGCCAGGCGCCGGCCTGGATGAGCAGGGCGACCGCGATCCCGAGGGTGAATTCGGCCATGCGGACCGGCGGGAACATGTAGCCGAGCCAGAGGGCGAACGGACGGTCCACCGTGGTGAGCGCGAGGCCGGCCCCTATGACCGCGGCGGCCAGCCCCACCGCGACGGTCCACAGGCCCGCAGGGCTGAGTCGGCGGAGCTGCCGGTACAGCAGGGGAAAACACAGATAGAAGAAGGCTTCGCACGAGAGGGACCAGCTCACCGGGTTGAGCGCGCCGAACACCGCGGCATCCGGGAACCACGTCTGGGTGAGGGTCAGGTGCGCGGCGAGTTGCAGGGGGCCGGTGCCGCCGACGACGAGGAGGGCGAGCAGCGTGGTGACCAGGGTCGCGGGATAGATCTTGCTGAAGCGGCGCCACCAGAAGGTGCGCGCTTTCACGACGTCGCGGGCGGACCAGGTGAGGACGAAGCCGGACAGGACGAAGAAGAACGAGACGCCCATGGCGCCGCCGTTGACGAGCATGGCCCACAGGACGGCCCGGACCGGTCTCGGGGCGGCCAGATCCGGGTCGTAGAACAGTTCGAGGGTGTGCTGACCGAATACGACGAGCGCCGCCGCCCAGCGCAGGCCGGTGAGGGCCGGCAGGCGGCTGTCGCGGTTCACGTTTGATGTCTAGTCACTCTTCCCGGCCCGCGCATGCCAGGCCGGGAAGAATTCACCCCGATGTGACCGGTGGTGACGTTGTGCAACCTCAATGTCACCGATTGCGTTCGTTCCAGTTCGCGCCGGCGCCACCGCTGCGGTCGCTGCTGCGGTCGCCGCTGCGGTCGCCACTGCGGTCGCCGCGGTTGTCGAAGCTGCGACTGTCGCGGTTGCGGCTGCCGCGGTTGCGGTCGCGCAGGGCGGGCAGGCGCATGGTCAACAGACCGAGGGCGATGATGACCAGGCCGATGACGATGTTGCTCGCGATGGCGCCGCCACTGGGGTACGCGCCCAGGATGACCCACGGTGCGATGAACGTCCACACGCCGACGACAACGGGCACCCACGTCATGCCGTGGGTACGGCCGTAGGCGACGGTGAAGCCGGCGGCGAGGACGCCGACGGCCACGCCGCAGATGAAGTTGTTGACCGCGAGGTCGTTCTCGAAGAGCGCGAACCCCACGATCCACGGCGACAGGGCGAGGTACAGCCCGGCGAGCATCAGCGCGCCGTCGGTGATGTGCGCGGTCGGCGTCTCCGCCGCGCGGTCGTAGCGGGCCCGAAGCTCGACGATGTCCGGGTGCTGATCGAGGTCCGCGATCGGGCGGGTCATGACGGTCCCCTTTCCTTGGTCGGATCCGTGCACTAACCCGAACAGGGGAGAACTAACACGGTGCGGCGGCGGCGCTGCAGACGCCGGCCGCCGCACCCTGGTTCGCGATGGGAGCCGCGAAAGGGTTGGCATCACCTCCGGTGGATCGATAGCCGTCGCGACCATAGGGGAATTCGAAGGTGCTTGTCCCGGGAGCGCTCCCATGCCAGAATCAGCGCCACCTCGCGTCTGGGAGCCGACGGGGCACACGCAGCGACTGGCTTATGCACCAACGCCGCCGTGCTGGCGCGTGCCCGTTTCCCGCCCAGAAACTTTCACGAGGAGCACCCCACTCATGACCACCCGGAATCAACGCTGGCTGCGTTCAGCGGCCGTCGGCCTCCTGGCCGCCGGCACGCTGTTCGTCATGCCGGCAGGGATCGCACACGCCGCCACCGGCTGTTCGGTCGTCTACTCGGTCCGCAGCCAATGGCCGACGGGCTTCACCGGCGATCTGCTGGTGAAGAACCTCGGCGACCCCCTGACCACGTGGAACGTCAGCTGGACCTGGGCCGGCAACCAGCAGATCCAGCAGAGCTGGAACGGCGACTACACCCAGACCGGCACGTCGGCCAGCATCCGCAACGCCCCGTGGAACGGCAGCCTGCCGTCGAACGGGACCGTCAACCCGGGCTTCAACGCCGGGTACAGCGGCACCAACGTCAACCCGACGAGCTTCTCGCTCAACGGGGTCGCGTGCACCGGCCCGAACGCGGCGCCCTCGGTGGCCATCACGGCGCCGGCCGCCAACACCCGCTACTCGGCGCCGGCGTCGATCCCGATCACCGCCACCGCATCGGACCCCGACGCCGGTGACTCGATCGCGAAGGTCGAGTTCTACCACGACGGGCTGCTGCTCGGCACCGACACCACGGCGCCGTACGCCTACACCTGGACCGGCGTGCCGAGCCAGGCCGCGGCGTACAGCCTGCAGGCGAAGGCCTACGACAGCAAGGGCGCGGTGACCACCTCGACGGCGGTGCCGGTGTTCGTCGACCCGGTCGTCGGGCCGTCGATCCTGGCCGCGCCGTCGCCGCTGACCGTGCCGGAGGGCGGCTCCACGCCGCTGTCCGTCAAGCTCAACCAGGCGCCGAGCGCTTCGGTCACGGTGGCCGTCACCCGGACCGGCGACACCGACATCACGGTCGCGCCCGCCACGCTGACGTTCACCACCGCCAACTGGAACACCGCCCAGACGGTCACCGTCAGCGCCGCACAGGACGCGGACACCGTCAACGGCGCCGCCACGATCAACCTGACCGCCACGGGTTGGGCATCGGCGTCGGTACCGGCGAACGAGAGCGACGACGACGTCGCCGGCGGCGTGTACGTCCAGCGGTTCCTCGAGCAGTACCAGAAGCTGCACAGCTCCGGGTACTTCTCGCCGGAGGGCGTGCCCTACCACTCGATCGAGACCCTCGTGGTCGAGGCGCCGGACTGGGGTCACGAGACGACGTCGGAGGCGTTCAGCTTCTGGCTGTGGCTCGAGGCGCAGTACGGCCGGGTGAAGCAGGACTGGGCCCCGTTCAACAAGGCCTGGGACACGATGGAGAAGTACATCATCCCGACCCACGCCAACCAGGTGACCGGCGGCTACAACCCGGCCGACCCGGCCGACTACGCTGCCGAGGCAGGGCAGCCCAGCCTGTACCCGCAGCAGGGCGGCCACCTCGACTCGTCCGTCAAGGTCGGCGCCGACCCGCTGTACAGCGAGCTGACCTCGACCTACGGCAACACCGACATGTACGCCATGCACTGGCTGATCGACGTGGACAACACGTACGGCTTCAGCTCGTGCACCCCGCAGCCCGGCTCGACGGTGTCGTACATCAACACCTACCAGCGCGGCCCGCAGGAGTCGGTGTGGGAGACCGTCGCCCACCCGTCGTGCGAGGACTTCCGCTTCGGCGCCAAGGCCAACGGCGGCTTCCTGCCGCTGTTCATCGACGGCTCGCCCGCCAAGCAGTGGCGCTACACCAACGCCCCTGACGCCGACGCGCGCGCCATCCAGGCCGCGTACTGGGCGCAGCAGTGGGCGACCGCGCAGGGCAAGGCCGCGGACGTGGCGGCGGTCGTGAAGAAGGCCGCCAAGATGGGCGACTACCTGCGGTACTCGATGTACGACAAGTACTTCAAGAAGCCCGGCTGCACGTCGACGGGCTGCGCCGCGGGCACCGGCAAGGACTCCTCGGCGTACCTGCTCAACTGGTACTTCGCCTGGGGCGGCGACGCCGGTGGCGCATGGTCGTGGCGGATCGGCTCCAGCCACAACCACCAGGGCTACCAGAACCCCCTGGCCGCCTACGTGCTGTCGAACGTCTCCGGCTTCGCGCCGCTGTCGCCGACGGCCAAGGGCGACTGGCAGACCAGCCTCGGGCGGCAGCTCGAGTTCTACCAGTGGCTGCAGTCCTCGGAAGGCGCGTTCGCCGGTGGCGCCACCAACAGCGTCGGCGGCAACTACTCGGCTCCCGCCGCGGGCACGCCGACGTTCTACGGCATGTTCTACGACGAGAAGCCGGTCTACCACGACCCGCCGTCGAACCAGTGGTTCGGCTTCCAGGCGTGGTCGGTGGAGCGGGTCGCGGAGTACTACTACGCGACCGGTGACGCCAAGGCCAAGGCCATGCTCGACAAGTGGGTGTCCTGGGCCATCGCGAACACGACGTTCACCGCGAACGGCGACTTCAAGATCCCGGACACGCTCCAGTGGACCGGCGCGCCGGCGACCTGGAACCCGGCTTCGCCGGCCGCGAACACGAACCTGCACGTCAGCGTCGTCAGCACCGGCACGGACGTCGGCATCGCCGCCGCCTACGCCCGGCTGCTGACGTACTACGGCGCGAAGGCGAACAACGCCGCGGCGAAGACCACGGCGAAGAAGCTGCTCGACGGCATCTGGCTGCACACCGACAGCAAGGGCGTCGGCATCCCGGAGACCCGCACCGACTACAACCGCTTCGACGACGTGTGGTCCTCGTCCAACCAGCAGGGGCTGTACATCCCGGCCGGCTACAACGGCGTCATGCCCAACGGTGACGTCATCGCCCCCGGGAAGTCCTTCCTGGACACCCGTTCCTTCTACAAGAACGACCCGAACTGGCCGGCGGTCCAGGCGTACCTGAACGGCACCGGCCCCGCGCCGGCGTTCACGTTCCACCGGTTCTGGGCCCAGTCCGACATCGCCATGGCGATGGCTGACTACGGCCTGCTGATCGGCTAGCACCCCCGCACGGCGGCGGCCATCGACTCGTCCTGCGAGCCGGTGGCCGCCGCTCCCGTGCCCGGCCGCCGCTCGTGTACCGGTGGCGCCGGGTCCGCGGTCGCCGGAAAGTGTCGTACCCCGGCGATAGTTTCCAGGGCATGACGGTGCTACAGGCTTCGCAGGGCGGCTTCCGCGCGGGATTCCGCACCCGCGTAGTGGAGTTTGCGGGCCAGGCGGAGGGCCTCTTCGGCGTCGCCCGGGTTGCGGTTCGCGAGCGCGAGGACGCGGCGCAGGTCGGGTTCGGCGAAGCCGGTCTGGCCCGGCAGTCCCTGGCTGAGGGCGGCCTCGGCGGCGCCGGTCGCGTCGGCGGTGCGGCCCAGGGTCAGGCACGCGTCGGCGTAGAGGGCCTCGAGGCGGGCGAAGCGGCGCATCGCGTCGCCGAGATGGTCGCGGGCCCGGGTGATCCTGGTGAGGCCCTCGGCGCCGCCGTCGCAGACCTCGGCCCAGCCGAGCAGGATCGCGGCCATCGCCCGGTATTCGAGGTGGCCGCCGCGCTCGGCGAGCTGCAGGGTGATGCGGGCCGCGGCGGCGGTCGCGGGCGCGTCGAAGCGGTCGGCGGCGACGCAGGCGGCGTAGTGACTGACGTACATCTCGAGGAACAGCTCACCGACGCGGACGGTGCGCTCCCGGGCGGACCGCAGGTGCCGTTCGGCGGCTTCGTGGTCGCCGAGCATGCCGCACACGATCGCGGCGGGGGCCTGCGCGCCGACGACCGGGTCCCAGTTGACGATCGGGAAGACCGGCAGGTCACCGCCGGGCAGGGCGTCCAGGGCCGTCTCGAAGCACTCGCGGGCGCGCGGCAGGTCGAGCACCGACAGCGCGGCGGCGCCCTCGTGCACCTCCGCGACGATCGTCGCCCACGGGTCGGTGCTGCCCTGCTCGCTCGCCGAGCGCGCCATCGCGACGCCGCGGGCGACGTCGCCGGCGGCGGTGTGGAAGGACGCGTAGCCCCACAGGGCCGGCAGGATGTCGAGGACCGGGCGGCCGCGCAGGCGCACCAGGAGGGGTTCCATCGCGGCGTACTGCGCGGTCACGAACGGCGCCAGGTAGCCGTCGGTGGCCTGATGCATGTAGGCGAGCCGGATCCGCAGATCGAGCTCCGTGACGTCGCGGCGCTCCCCCGCCGGTGCCCGGTGCAGGACGGCGATCGCCTCTTCGAGCAGCGCGGACGCCTGCTCGTGGGCGGTCAGGTCGTGGGCCTCGCCGGCCGCCTCGACCAGCGCGGGCACCACGTCGAAGGGCGACAGCACGGGCAGCGCCGCGCGCAGGTGCGCGGCGAGGTCCGCGACGGTGGCGAGGCCTGTGTCGCGCAGCGCCTGGGCGGCCCGCGCGTGCAGCCTGGCCCGGCGCAGCGGGCCCTGGTCGAGATATGCGGTCTGGCGGACCAGGTCGTGGGAGAAGCGCAGCAGTCCCGGGTCGTCGGTCGCGGTCAGGATGCCGCTGACGACGGCCGTGTCCAGGGTGTCGAAGAGGGCGAGCTCGTCGATCTGCACGACCTCACGCAGCACCGGCACCGACACGTCCCGCCCGAGGACCGACGCGACGGCGATGACGGCGTTGACCTGCCCGGGCAGCTTGGCGAGCCGCCGCCGCACGACCTCCTGCACACGCACCGGGACGTGCTCGGGCGCGAGGGTGTGCTCGGCGACGAGGACCCGCAGCAGTTCCACCACGAAGAACGGGTTGCCGCCGGTGCGGTCCAGCAGCATCGCCACGGTCTCGTCCGGCACGTCCGCGCCGGTGACGTCGCGGGCCAGGGCGGCGACCCCGTCGGCGCCGAGGCCCCGCAGCGGCATCCGCACTGCCGACGGGTCGGCGAGCAGCTCACCCAGCGCGCCGGCGAGGGGCGCCTCGGGCGCGAGTTCGGCCTCCCGATAGCCGACCGCGAGCAGGACCGCGCTGCGCCGCACCGCCTTCGCGAACATGGTCAGCAGCACCGTCGACGGCGCGTCCAGCCAGTGCGCGTCGTCCACGATGAGCACCAGTGGCCGGAGCGCGGCGAGGCGGCACAGCCCGTCGACGATGCCCTGGTAGAGCCGGGACCTGGCCAGCTCGGGGTCGGCGATGCGTTCCGCGGCGGGCAGCGGCAGCGCCTCGATGAGGGTCGGGTCGAGGACGGCGGGCAGGTTGCCGTAGGGCGCGAACGCGACGGCCAGGGCGTCGGCGGCACCGGGTGCGGCGGCGACGGTGCGGAGGATCTGCGCCCAGGGTAGGAACACGGGCGGCGCCTCACCGTCGACGCCGGTGCCGGTGCCGACGAGCCCGCCGGCGTGAGCGGCGAGCTCCCGCAGCAGGGCGGACTTGCCGATGCCGGGGCTGCCGGAGACCAGCAGCAGCCGGCCGCGCCCGGTGGCGGTGCGGGCGAGGAGTTCCTGGATGGTGCGCAGTTCCGCGTCCCGCCCGACCAGCCCGCCGTCATCGGCGATGTCACGGCCACCGGCTGCCGCGACCGCGTGGGAAGCTCCGGCCGTCGCGAGCGCGTGGGAGCCGCCGGCTGCCGCGACCGCGTGGGAGCCACCGGCCATGGACGTGGTGACGAGGCCGTCCGTGGCCGGTGCGTCCGGTCCTGCCCGTCGCTCCTGGCCCGCGCCGGGCGCGCCGGCGGTTCCCTGCCCTTGCCGGTCGGACATCTCCGGAATGTTCGCGTCAATATGGGCGAATGGCGTGGCGGGTGCGGGGTCTGGCGACCCGCTCGACGTCGCCGCCGCACCCTTGTCGGACATTTCGGAAATGTCCGCAGCAACCGGGGAGCCGGAAGCGGGAACGTGCGACCCGCTCGTCGTCGAACCTGCGGATGTCCCCGAGGGCGGAACGCCGCCCGCTCCGGACACCGGCGCCCCCGACGTCGGGGCGGTGGGCGCTGTCAGGTGGGGGGCCTGGCGCAGGATGTCCTGTTCGAGCCGCTGCAACGCGGGCCCCGGTTCGATGCCGAGCTCGTCGACGAGACCGGAGCGGGCGCGACCGTAGGCGGCGAGCGCCTCGGCCTGGCGGCCCGAGCGGTACAACGCCAGCATCAGCTGCCCCCACAGCCGCTCCCGGTAGGGGGCCTCGGCGAGGGCACTCTCGCTCAGGTAGGCGACCTCCGCGGCCCGGCCGAGCCGCAGGAGGGCCTCGGAGCGCTCCTCCACGGCGATGAGGCGGAGCTCCTGCAGGCGGCTGCGTTCGGCGCGGGCGAGCGGCGAGTCGCCCAGCTCAGGCAGCGGGTCGGCGCGCCACAGGTGCAGGGCGTCGGTGAGGACCCGCAGCGCGACGGCCGGGTCAGTGCCGGTGCGGGCCTGCTCGACCGCGGCGGCGAAGCGGGCGGCGTCGACGGCGTCGGCCGGCACCATCAGCTGATACCCGGGTGTGCGGCTGACCAGGACGGTCGAGCGGTCGCGGGCGGTGCGGCCGGGTTCGAGGGCGCGGCGGAGGCGGGAGACATACGCCTGCAGGGAGGCGATCGCGCGCTCAGGCGGCTCGTCCGCCCACAGCTCGTCGATGAGCCTCTGCACCGACACGGTCCGGCCGGGCTGCATCGTCAGCATCGCCAGGACGGCGCGCTGCTTCGGGGTGCCGGTGTCGACCGGGCCGCCGTCCCCGACGACTTCGAGCGGGCCCAGGATCCGAATCTGCAGGATGCGAAACTCCCGGAACTCCAACTCGGCCAAGGACGCTGACGCTGAGCCTGATGCTACCGCTCACAGCTCCACGGCGAACGACCCGTCGTCGAACGGTCCGAAGCCCGCCGCCTGGAGCAGCTCCTCGCCGTGCGCCAAGGGCGCCGCGACGAGCCTACGGGCGGGACCGGCCCGCAGTGCGTCCACCAACGAGATCAGCACCTGAACGGCGAGGTCTGTGCGTCCACCCGGCGCCACGAGACCGACCAGTCGGACGATGGTCTCGCCGGGGCGCACGGCCACGAGGGCGGCCGCGGGCTGCTCGTCGTCGTCGGCCGGGTCGATGAGCTCCCACCACTCGAGACCGTCGAACAGGAACTCGTCGACGACGGACACGCCGAGCGCGAGCCGGGTCACGGCGCGCCGCCCGGCCGGCACGCGCCGCACCAGCCGCATTGCTTCTTTCACGTCTCCAGCAAACCCGGCCGCGCTTGCAAACGCCTTGCCATGAAGCGCCGGGCGTGCGCGAGATCACGCCGGGCGCGCTGCTCAGCCGCCGGAGAAGAGCAGCTTGAGGCGGGTGCCGCCGCTGGAGACCCACTCGCGCCCGGCGCCGGAGCGCAGGTGGGCGCCCATCGCGTGCCAGTCGCGCTCCGGCAGGCCGACGACGTAGCCGTCCTCGAGCTGGTCGACCGTCACCGCGTCGCCGCCCTGGATGAACAGCAGGAAGTGCACGCCGGCCTGGTCCCGGGAGCACGGCCGGCCGGCGACGACCTCGCGCGGCTCGCTCTGGCCCGGAGTCCACACCCTGACGCGTCCGGTCATCGTGGTGTACCGCGGGATCAGCGCGAACCTCGGCGGCACCTGCTGCCAGATCCCGGCGATCGCGGCGCGCTGGCCGCCGTCGACGATCATGGCGACCTCGCCCGGGCCGTCGAGGACGAGGACGCTCTCGTGCACGGCCGTCGCGACGTCGCCGAGGATCGTGGACCCCTCGTAGCGGGCGAGGTCGACGACCGGGGCGCGGTCCGGGTCGAACCACCACGGGTAGGGGAAGCAGCCCTGGGCGGCGGCGAGGCTGCCGAGCACCCTGCCCCGGCCGTGCGGACCGGCGACCTCCCGCTCCCCCTCGAACAGCAGGACCAGCAGCAGCGGCGGCCACCCGGCGGGGAACCAGGCGGCGTCCCCCGCGGCGTGGGCGATCAGCGCTCCGGCGACCTCGGCCCGCCCGATGACCATCGGCCGGGGGAACCCGAGGACGTCGCCGACGGCGAACCGCCAGCCCTGGTGGAGGGCGGCCGAGTACATACCGATGATCAGGTCCACCAGTTCGCTGTGCACCGGGTCCTGCGGTGCGTCACCGGTGCGCAGGACCGCGGCGGTCACCTCGGTGAGGCCCACGGACGCCAGGCCGGCGGAGCTGTACACCCACAGACGGCTGCCGGCGGGCAGGCCCGGGAACCCGTCCGGGTCCTGCGGGACCTCGCACTCGTCGACGGTGACGGTCAGCGCCCCATCGGCGGCCACGACCCGTCCTACCTGCCGCACCGCCGGGAGCCGGACCGGGTCGTCGCCGCCGCGCGGCAGCGGGACGGACGCGGCCGGCCAGCGCGGCACCCAGTGCTGAGGGAACCGTTCGTGGACCGGTACGTCGACGGGGCCGTTGCCGCCGGGCACGAACTTGCGCATGACGGGCCGGGCGGTGACGGCCAGGTCCCACGCCAGCCGCCAGGTCCGGCCACCCTGGCTGACCTCGGCGATCAGCCGCCAGTGCAGGACGTCGGGCTCGTCGGTGACGACCGCCATGACGACGCGACCGGTCCCGCCGGCCGGCGCGGGGCGCAGGCGGCGGCCGTACGCGTCCCGGGCCGGCCGCGCCTGCGGCGGCACCCCTCGCAGCAGCAGCACCTCGTACTGCGGGATCTCCAGCGGCTCGAACGCGTCGACGGCACGTCCGGCCACCGGCTCGAGGTCGGGACTGAGGATCAGGTCCGGGCTGCGCGGCATCGCGAAGCTGGTGCCGTCCGCGAGCAGTGGCCCGGTGCCGATCTCATCCGCGGTGAGCGACCGCAGCGTGACGCCGTCGACGCCGCTGCCGCCCAGGTCGAGGTCGAGGTCGAGGAACAGGTTGTGCCCGGTGAGCGGCGTGTGGACCGGCCGCGGCCCGACGTCGGAGCCCGGGGACCGCACGAACGTGACGTGCGAGCGGGAGGACAGCTCGGCCCGGAACGGCGGCTGCTCCCCACCGGCCGCCGGCAGGCTCCGCGGGACGGGCCGGGTGAGGATCTGCGCGGCCCAGGCCTGGCCGCCGGTGCTGGCTGTCATCGTGCTCCGTTTCGTCGCGCTCGTGGTCCGCGCAGCTCAGTGGGCGATGGTGCGGAAGGGGTGGCCGCCGAGATCGATGCGCCGCACGCCGCTGCGCCCGGCGCAGGTCCAGTCGAGGTCGAGGACCCACTCGATGTCGCCGGTCTGCGTATGTACGACCAGGTCGAACACTTCAGGGTCGGCGGGGCTGACCTTGAACGGGAAGTCGTCGCCGCCGTCGGGCCGGCGCAGGCGCGGCTCCGGCTCGTCGAGGAACAGGTCGAACTGCCGGACCCGCAGGCTGCCGAGGTGCGGGTTGAAGTCCCCGGACGGTTCGCGCCGCGCGAGCACCACCGGCCGCAGCGCGTCGAGGACCACGGCGGGCATGCTGGGCGCCTCGACGATGAGCCGCACCCGGTGCCCGCTGCCCGGCACCTCCTCCGGGCCGTCCGGCCCGCGGGTGATGACGTAGCCGACGTCGTGCAGCTTGACGGTGACCGCCAGCGGGCCCTGGTCCTCGGCCGGCGGCCGGCGTCGCTCCTCGCGGTGCCGGGCCAGGTCGGCGAGCATCCGCACGTGCTCCCTGCGCCAGTGCGCGAGGTCGAGGTCCCCGGTCCCGCCGGCGTTGCGGTGACACGCGGCGACGAACGCCGCCACGAACCCCCAGTCGGGCACGGTCCGGCCCTGGAGCTTGTCGTCGATGGTGGCCCGCGGATAGGGCCGGCCCGCCTGCCGGGTCAGCCGCTCCAGCTCACGCAGCGACGGCTCCCCCGCCAGCCGCCGGCAGCCACGGAGATGTTCGGCGAACGCCGCCAGGGCGGTCGATGTGGACACCCGAAAATCGTAAGCGGCGAATACGCGGCCGGACGTCCGGAAACTGTCCGGAGATCCACCCGGCCGGTGGTTCGGCGGTGCCGGCCGGGCAGCTGGCGGTGCGGGTCTCCGTACGATGGCCGGCCTTGCGCGCGGCCGGATACAGCGAGAGACCGATCAGGAAGGACAGGCTCCAGTGGGGCAGCTCGGCGGCGGACCCGCCAGCAGGCTCCCGTCGATCAGCTCGACCCGGTCGTCGGTGGTCACTCGTCGGGGCGGTGGTCGCCCGTTGCGCCGTCGAGGAGCTCCCGGAGGATGTCGAGGTGGCCGGCGTGGCGGGCGGTCTCTTCGATCATGTGGATCAGGACCCAGCGGAGGGTGACCGTTTCGCCATACCAGGCGGTGCCCGTGTCCTCGACGGCGAGGGAGCCGATGACGGCGTCGCAGCAGGAGCGGGCGCGCGCATAGAAGGCGAGGACGTCGGCCGTCGACTCGCCGGGCTCGATGCGCAGGTCGGCTTCGGGGTCGTCGTCGCGGAACGGCAAGGGCTCGTGGTCGCGGGCGAACGTGCCGCAGAACCAGCTGTATTCGACGGCGGCGAGGTGCTTGACCAGGCCCAGCATCGTGCTGCCGGACGGGGTCATCGGGCGGCGGAGCTGCTCGTCGTCGAGGCCGTCGAGCTTCCACAGGACCACGTCGCGGTGGCGGTCGAGGCTGGCGTGCAGGCTCTGCTGCTCATCGCCCAGGTAGGGCACCCGAATCGTCACGCGCGCACCGTAACAGCGCGGTACGACACTTTCCCTCGGATTTCGCCGCGGCGTTGGTACGGTCGGCTGCGTGACGCGGGATGAGCTGATCGCACATTGCCTGGCGAAGCCGGGGGCGTGGCAGGACACGCCGTGGGACGGTGACGTCGTCGTCAAGGTCGGACCGAAGATTTTCGCGTTTCTCGGCGGCGAGCGCTCCGTCGGCGTCAAGTGCGCGCCGACGCGGGAGGCCGCCGACGAGTGGCTGCGGCGGTTTCCGCAGGACGCGGCGGTGATGCCGTACATCGGGCGGTCCGGGTGGAACTCGTTGACCGTCGGCGGGGCGATCCCCGACGACGAGGTCCTCGAGGCGGTGGACGAGTCCTACCGCTGGGTCGTGTCGAAGTTGCCGAAGAAGGACCGGCCCCAGTAGCTGGTTCGCGCTGATCATGTTCGGCGAGAGGACCGGGCACGGCCGCGGCAATGTCGTCGTCCGGGCCGTCCCGCGTCGCTGAAGCGGCTAGCGTTGACGGTGCCTGGGGGCGACGCGGCGGGGGATCACGGGTGCCGAAACCGATCGCGGTCACGCTGCGCCGGCAGTTCGTCTGGCTGGTCGTCGTCCTGTTGTCCGTCGGCGCCGCCCGGTTCTTCGCGGGGCACTACCTGACCGGCGTGCACGACGCGCAGCTGCGCGACCTCGCCGGGGCGCAGCAGGCCAACCAGCGGATCCTGCAGGACCTCACCGACATCGAGACCGGCGTGCGCGGCTATCAGCTGACCGGCGACCCGTTGTTCCTCGAGCCGTTCCGGACCGGCGCCGCGGACTACCCGCGGGCCCACGCCGAGGCGCTGCGCACGGCCCCCGACGACCGCACCCGGATCCTCGTCCGCGACCAGGACCAGGCGGCGCAGCGGTGGCTGGCGCAGGTCGCGCTGCCGATCAGCGCCCTGCCCGCCGGGCGTCCGGGCCTCGACGCGGACCGCAGCGCCCGCGGCAAGGAGCTGTTCGACGCGATCCGGGCGGCGAACGCGGCCGTCGGCGCGGCCGTCGAGGAGGCACGGGCGGCGGCGACGGCGGCGTACCACCGGGCGAGCAGCATCCTCGAGGTGGCCCTCGCGCTGCTGGCGTTGCTGCCGGTGCTGGTCGCGCTGCGCATCTACGCGGCGGTGAACCGGATGCTCCTCGCGCCCCTCGCCCGGCTGCAGGACACCCTCGAACGACGCGCGGGCGGCGACCGCGACGCGCGGGCCGTCGTGGAGGGACCGGCCGAGGTGCGGCGGCTCGGCGCCGCGTTGAACGCCGGGCTCGACGAGGCGGGCGAGGCGCGCGAGCGGATCGTGTCGGCGGCGGACGAGGTCGCGGCGCAGAAGGCGTATCTCGACCAGGTCCTGGACGTCGTCGAGGTCGCGGTCCTCACCAGCGACGCGGAGGGCCGGGTCGTGCACAGCAACCGGGCGGCGCGCCGCCTGGGCCTCGCCGCGGTCCGCCCGCCGGCCCCCAGGCCCGTCGGCGCCGCCGACGTGGTGCCCAGGCCCGTCAGCGCCGCCGAGGTGGTGCCCGCGCCCGCCGCCGCCGCCGACGTGGTGCCCGGGCGGGAGATCGCCGCCGACGTGGTGCCCGGGCCCGTCGGCGCCGTCGAGGTGGTGCCCGGGCGGGAGATCACCGCCGGCGACCGGTGCGTGGTCGTCGACGCCCGCCCGCTGTCCGGCGGCGCGGGCTGGGTCACCACCGGCCGCGACGTCACCGACCTGCGGGAGCGGGAGGCCGACCTGGCCGCGTTCGCCGCCGTCGCCGCCCACGACCTGCGCTCGCCGCTGGCGACGATCTCCAGGTGCACCGAGATCCTCGCCGGCCAGGTCACCGACCAGGACGACGCCGCGCTCGTCACGCGCATCGGCTCGGGCGTGGAGCGGATGCGCGGCCTGATCGAGGATCTGCTCGCGTACGCCACCGCCCGCGACGCCGTCCTCGAACCGGCCCCGATGGACGTGACCGCGCTGATCACCGGCCTGTCGCCGGCCGTTGTCGTGGACGGGCCGCTGCCGGTGCTGGACGCGGATCCGGCGATGCTGCGCCGCCTGTTCGACACCCTGATCGGCAACGCGCTGCGGTCCACGCCACCGGGCCGCGCCGCGGACGTCCACGTCTCGGCGTCGGCGTCGGCGGACGGGGGCGTGTGCCTGGTGGTCGCGGACCGGGGCATCGGCATCCCCGCGGACCTGCGCGGCCGGTTGTTCACCCCGTTCCACCGTGGCTCCGGCGGCCGAAGCTACTCCGGCACGGGCCTGGGTCTGGCGATCTGCCAGCGCGTCGTCGCCCGTCACGGCGGCACGATCGCCGCGTCCGGCAACCCTGGCGGCGGCACCCGCGTCGAGATCACCCTGCCGGCGTCACGCGTCGCCCAGCCTGTCCCTTCCTGAGGCGGCCACTGGTGTACTGACCGGCGCCGAGCAGCACCACGAGGGCCAGCACGCCGGCGATGACGAGCAGTCCGGCCGGATCGACGAGCCGCACCCCGCTCGCCCACGGCGGCGCGCTGTTGCGGACCCAGGCGTGGCCGAGCGGGAGGAGCCCGTCGATCGCGGCGGCAACGACGGTCGCGGTGACCATCGCTGCGACCGCCGCCGCGACGACGGTCGCGGTGCCGGTCGCGGTGCCGGAGGTCGTCCCGCCACGGCGCCCGATGCGGTGCGCGGCGACGCCGGCGACGGCGATCATGGCGAGGAGCGCGGGCACGTTGCCGGCCGCGACGCCGGGCAGCAGCGCCGCTGCCGCGAGCCACGCCGCGCCGCCCGCGAACCCGCACGTGGCCGCCGTCGCGACGCCCGGCAGGTTGCCGGTGCGGCGGCCGGTCGCGCGGACCGTCGCGAGGAGGACCAGCCCGAGCAGGGCCGCCCACACGGCGAGGACCGTTGCGGCGTCGCCGGTCCGGGGTCCCCCGTCGTGGGTGATCGGCGGGTCGGCCCGGAGCGCCTGTGCCACTGCGAGCACCTCGAACGCGACCACGCACCCGACCGCTGCCCGCACGACGGTCGCGCCGCTGTCGTGCGGTGCTGCCGGCCCGACCGGGATCGCGGCGACCAGGACGAGGACGGCCACGACCGCGACCATGACCTCGGCGCGCTGCCGCATCGCGTCGAACCCGACGTGCCGCGCCATCGTCGCCGCCGCGACGAGCGCGCCCGCCGCCCCCAGCCACAGCAGCCCGGCCGCCGGGTATCCGCTCAACCGCCCTGTCAGGGTCGTCATGAGCACGAACTTTACCGCCGGCTGTGTGGTCGATCACATGTCGGGTGTCTGCTGAGCCTGCCAACTGGGCCCGGCGGCTACGGGCAGCCGGGGCCGGCCGGCGGGGTCGTGCGGGTGCAGGACGGGGGTGCGGACAGGCGGTTGGTGGCGGCGACGCCGATGCCCGCGAGGGACATCACCGCTGCTGCGACGAGCAGGCATGGGGCCAGGAACGTCCTGAGCATGCCGTGATCGGACAGAGCGTCGGGCTCGGCAACGCGTTCGGATAACACGTTGGCAACGATCTCATGGCCGCTGGGTAACGCGGTGTCGACTGAACGCCTGATTCCAGCGGCCACGGTACGGACAAATGTGCGGATTCAGGGGCGGACGGCGGACCGGGCCGCGGCGGGGGTGTCGGCGGCGAGGGCGGCCTTGGCGAACTGGACGCATTCGTCGTAGGTGTGGGCGGCGAGGGCTTCGCGGACCGCGGGGATGCTGCGGGCCGCCATCGACAGGCTGGTGATGCCGAGGCCGACGAGGACGAGGGCGAAGTCCGGGTCGGCGGCCGATTCGCCGCAGACGCCGACGGGTTTGCCGGCTTCGCGGCCGGCGGTGGCGCAGGCCGCGATGAGCGAGATGAGGGCCGGCTGCCAGGGGTCGAGCAGTTCGGCCAGGTCGCCGCACATGCGGTCGGCGGCGAAGGTGTACTGGCTGAGGTCGTTGGTGCCGATGCTGAGGAAGTCGACGTCGCGCAGGACGGTGCCGGCGCGCAGGGCGGCGGCCGGGACCTCGATCATGACACCGGTGGTGCGCAGGCCGGCGGCACGGCAGGCGGCGGCGAAGGAGGAGGCTTCGGCTGCGGTGGCGACCATCGGGGCCATGACCCACACGTCGGCGGAGGTGGCGGCGGCGGCCGCGGCGATCGCGGACAGTTGCGTGTCCAGGACCGATGGCATGGTCCGGGCGACGCGCAGCCCCCGGATGCCGAGCGCCGGGTTGGGTTCGTCGGTGAGGCGCAGGAACGGCAGGGGCTTGTCGGCGCCGGCGTCGAGGGTCCGCACGACGACCTTGCACCCGGGCAGGGCGGCGAACACCTCCTGGTATGCGGCGACCTGCTCGTCGAACGAGGGTGGTTCGGTGCGGTCGAGGTACAGCAGCTCGGTGCGGAACAGCCCGACGCCCTCGACACCGGGGGCCAGGTCGCGGGCGGAGCCGATGTTGGCCAGCAGGGCCACGGGGCGGCCGTCGGAGGTCGCACCCGGCCCGGTCGAGGTGGAGCGGCGCTCCAGCAGCGCCCGCTGCGCCTCGTTGACCGATCTGACGGAAAGGTCCGACAGGCCCACCGCGACGGCCCCGGTGGAGCCGTCGAGGCTGACCTGTACACCATCCGGAATGTCCAGAACGGGAGCGCAGCGCACCACGGCGGGGATGCCGAGGGTGCGGGCCAGGATGGCGGTGTGGCTGGTCGGCCCGCCCTCGGCGGTGATCAGGCCCAGGACGACGGCGGGGTCGAGGCCGGCCGTGTCCGCCGGTGCGAGGTCGCGGGCCACCAGGATGAACGGGTGGCCGGGCGACGGCACCCCCGGCATCGGCAGGCCCTGGCAGGAGGCGACCAGCCGGTCGCGGAGGTCGTCGAGGTCGCTGACCCGCTCGGCGAGGTATCCCCCGGCCGCCTCGAACGCGGCCCGGTGCTCGGCGAGCGCGGCCGCGAACGCGTGCGGTGCCGCGGCCCCTCCGTCGATCGCCGCGTCCACCGCCTCGAGCAGCATCTCGTCGTCGGCCATCAGGACCTGCGCGCGCAGCACCTCGGCGGCGGTGGCGTCCGCGGCGGTGTCGGCCCGGCGGGTCAGGTCGGCGACGACGGCCGCGACCGCGGTCCGGGCGCGGGCTCGCTCCACGGCGATGTCGATGACCGGCGGTGCGGGCGGCAGCGGGGGCGGCGGGGCCAGCCGGTGGACCGGCCCCGCGGCGCGTCCGGGGCTGACGCCGATGCCGTGCAGCTCACCCATCTGCGGCGTCCAGGTCCCGCTCCAGCAGGTCCGCCAGGGCATCGACGGCGGCCTGCGCCCCGTCGCCGTCCGCTTCCAGGGTCACCGCTGTGCCCTTCTTCGCGCCGAGGGACAACACGGACAGCATGCTACGGGCCGGGACTGGCTTCTTCTCACCGGTGCGGATGGTGACCGGCACCGGCTGTTTCGCGGCGGCGGCGACGAACAGCGCGGCGGGGCGCGCGTGCAGGCCGCTGGCGGAGCCGACGAGGACGGTCCTGGTGGGCATCGACGACCTCCTACGGTTCGATGGTGACCTTGATGGCCTCGCCGCGGGCGACGATCCCGAAGGCGTCGAGGGCGTCCGCGAGGGGCAGGCGGTGGGTGATGAGGTCGGCGACAGGGACGGCACCGGACGCGATGAGCCGCAGCGCTTCCTTGTTGTGGGCGGGGCTGGAGCCGTTGGCGCCGACGATGGTGAGCTCGCGGTAGTGCACGACGTTGGAGTCGACGGCGACGACGGGCTTGTCCTTGGGCAGGCCGCCGAAGAAGCTGATCCGGCCCTGCCGGGCGGTCATCTGCAGGGCCTGCTCCTGGGCGGCGCCGGACGCGGCGGCGGTGATGACGACGTCGGCGCCGCGGCCCTCGGTGAGTTTCATGACGGCGTCGACGACGTCGGTGTCTGCGCCGCAGATCGCGGCGTCGGGGCGGACCATGCCGGCGGCGAGGTCGAGGCGTTCCCGGTTGAGGTCGACGAGGAAGACCCGGTTGGCGCCGCGGGCGCGGGCGAGGCGGACGTGCAGGCAGCCGATCGGGCCGGAGCCGACGACGACCACGTCGTCGCCTTCGCCGACGCGGGCGAGGTTCTGGCCGTTGAGGACGCAGGCGAGGGGTTCGGCGACGGACGCCTCGGCGTAGCTGACGCCGTCGGGGATGCGGTTGAGGCCGTCGACGTCCAGGACATTGTGCGGCACGAGCATGTACTCGGCGAAGCCGCCGTCGAAGTGGTATCCCATCGACACCTGGTTCGAGCAGACGGTCATGTGCCCGCGGGCGCACTCGCCGCAGCGACCGCACGGGATCGCCGCGATGACCTGGACGCGGTCGCCCGGGGCCCAGCCGGTCACGTCGGCGCCGACCTCGACGACCTCGCCGGCGATCTCGTGGCCCATGACGCGCGGCGGCACGATGTGGTGGTGACCGTGGTTGTAGATCTTCACGTCGGTGCCGCAGGTGGAGCAGGCCCGGACGCGGATCTTCACGTCGGCGGGGCCCGGGGTCGGCTCCGGGGCGTCCTCGATGCGGACGTCGCCGGGAGCGTGGAACGTCAGTACCTTCACAGTTCTTCCTTTGCCAGAAGGCGGATGACGAAGCCGGCATCCGTCGCGTTGCGCAGGCTTTCGGCAGCCGCGGGGTCCATCAGCACCTCGGCCAGGGAGGCGAGGATGTCGACGTGGCCGTCCCCGGCGGCGGCGATGGCGACGCAGACGCGGACGTCGTTGCCGTCCCAGTCGACGCCGTCGGGGAAGCGCAGCACCGCGAGGGCGTCGCGGCGCACCGACTCCTTGCTGTTCAGCGTGCCGTGCGGGATGGCGACGCCCTCCCCGATGTACGTGGAGATGCTCTGCTCGCGGGCGAGCATGGCGTCCACGTAGTCCTGGCTGACGGCACCGACCTCGACGAGGACCTCGCCGCAGCGGCGGATCGCCTCGTCCCGCGATCCGGCCCGCTCCTGGAGCCGGATCGCGTCCTCGGTGAGCAGGTCAGCCACTGAGCTCACCGCCACGCTGGACGGCGTTGACCACCTTCGTCACCGCTGGGTCGCCGATGAACACCATGAAGGGCACGATCACCTTGTCGGGGGCGCTGACCCGGGCCCGGGCGGCGAGGCCCTGGTGGCAGATGACCACGTCCGCGTCGGCGGGGATCTGGTTGACCGGGGTGTGCTCGACGGTGACGGCGTTCTTCGACAGCTGCCGGCGCAGGGTGCTGGCGAGCATGACGCTGCTGCCCATGCCGGCGTCGCACGCGACGACGACCTTCTTGATCTCGGTGCCGTTGATGGTGGGCATGTTCGCTATACCTCCTGGCGGGTCTGGGCCGGGGTGTGTGCGGGGCCCTCTTCGACGATCGATGCGTCGGCCGCCGCTCCGGAGTCGTCATCGGCGTCGGCCGGCGGTTCGCCGCGGCCGAAGCCGAGCAGGAGCGACGCGACGGCGAAGGTGACCGCGGCGGAGATCGCGATGCCGAGCAGGACGACGAAGTAGCCGCCCTTCGGGGTGACCGCCATGTAGGCGAAGATGCTGCCGGGCGCCGGGGTCGCGACGAGGCCCGCGCCGGTGACCATGAAGGTGCCGACACCGGCGGCGCCGCCGGCGATCATGGCGAGGATCAGCTTCGGCTTCATCAGCACGTACGGGAAGTAGATCTCGTGGATGCCGCCGAGGAACTGCACGATGATCGCGGCCGGGACGCTGGGACGCAGCGCGCGGGGGCCGAAGAGCATGAAGGCGAGCAGCAGGCCGAGGCCCGGGCCGGGGTTCGACTCGATCATGAACAGGATCGACTTGCCCTTGTCGGCCGCCTCGGCGACACCGAGCGGGCCGAGCACGCCGTGGTTGATGGCGTTGTTGAGGAACAGCACCTTGGCCGGCTCGACCAGCACCGAGGTGAGCGGCAGCAGGTCCTTGTCGACGAGCCAGTCGACGCCGGAGCCGGCGCGCTTGGTGAGCCACTCGACGACAGGGCCGATGCCGTACACGCCGCCGATGGCCATCGCGCCGCCGATGATGCCGGCGCTGAAGTTGTCGACGAGCATCTCGAATCCGGGCCGGATCCGGTTCTCGACCAGGCCGTCGAAGAGCTTCAGGAGGTACGCCGTCAGCGGGCCGATGATCATCGCGCCGAGGAACATCGGCACGTCGGCGCCGATGACGAGGCCCATGGTGGCGATCGCGCCGACGACCGCGCCGCGCTGGCCGTGGACGAGCCGGCCGCCGGTGTAGCCGATCAGGACGGGCAGCAGGACGGTGATCATCGGGCCGACGAGGCCGGCGAGCTTCTCGTTGGGCAGCCAGCCGGTCGGGATGAACAGGGCCGTGATCAGCCCCCACGCGATGAAGGCGCCGATGTTGGGCATGACCATGGCGGCCAGGTAGCCGCCCACGCGTTGCACGGAGGCCTTGAAGCCACCGCCTTGGACCTGCGGGGTGTAGGTCGACACGGGGTTCTCCTTCAGGAGGGCGGGCCGGAGCGCAGCAGGGGGCGGAGCTGGTCCGGCTGGGGGTGGATGGTGACGTTGTGGCGGATCAGGTCGGCGGGGCCGGGCATCCGGCTGCCGGGGAGGCTGACCGCGGCGGCGCCCCACGCGAGTCCTTCGGCGAGGGCGGCCGCGCCGTGCGCGCCGGCGGCGAGGAACCCGGCGAGGAGGGCGTCACCGGCGCCGACGGTGCTGCGGGGGCGGGTGACCGGGCAGGTGCCGGTGACGACCCCGTCGGCGTCGACGAGGACGGCACCGTCGGCGCCGAGGCTGGCGACGACCGTGCCGGCGCCCCACGACCGCAGCTGCTGGCAGGCCTCGACAACGTCGCCGAGGGCCGCGAGTGGCTTGCCGACGACCTCGGCGAGCTCGTCGCGGTTGGGTTTGAGCAGGGTGGCCCCGGCCGTGGCGGCCTCGCGCAGCGCGGGGCCGCTGGTGTCGACGGCGACCCGGATGCCCGCGGCGCGCAGCCGCCGGCAGAGTTGTGCGTACGCGTCGGCCGGCAGTCCCGGGGGGACGCTGCCGCAGAGCACGACCCAGTCGGCGCTGCCGGCGCGGGTCAGCACACGGTCGGTGATCTCGTCGAACTCGGCGCGGAACATCGCCGGCCCGGGCTCGTTGACCTTGGTCACGGTGCCGTCGGGCTCGGCGAGCGTGATGTTGGAGCGGGTCCGTCCGGTGATCGGGACGGCGAGGACCTCGACGCCCTCGGCCTTGAGCAGCCGGATGAGCTGGCTGCCCTCGTCGCCGCCGCACGGCAGGACCGCGACGGACGGCACACCATTGGCGAGCAGGGCGCGGGACACGTTGACGCCCTTGCCGCCGGGGTCGAGGTGCGCGGCGGTGGCCCGGATGACCTCGCCGCGGGTGAGCGCCTCGACCTCCACGGCCCGGTCGAGGCTCGGGTTCAGCGTGACGGTGACGATCATGCCCGGGTCACTCTCACGCCGGCGGCCTCCAGGTCACCGACGAGGTCGTTGTCGGCGACCGTGTCGGTGATGAGCAGGTCCAGGTCGGCGAGCTCGCCGAAGCGGGCCAGGTAGTCGTTGCCGAGTTTGGTGTGGTCGGCGAGCAGGACCGTGCGGCGGGCGGCGCGGATCATCGCCCGCTTCACGGCGGCCTCGGCCGGGTCCGGGGTGGTGAGGCCGCGCTCGACGGAGATGCCGTTGGTGCCGAGGAACGCCACGTCGACGTACAGGTCGGCCAGGGGCCGCAGCGACCAGTCGTCGACGGTGGCGAGGGTCTTGCCGCGGACCCGCCCGCCGAGCAGCAGCACGTTGAGGTTGGACCGGACCCCGAGCGTCGTGGCGATGACCGGGGAGTTGACCACGACGGTCAGCTCCCGGTCGGCGGGCAGCAGCGAGGCCAGGCGGGCGGTGGTGGTGCCCGCGTCGAGGATGATGGCGCCCTCCTCGGGCACCTCGGCGAGCGCGACCTTGGCGATGCGCTCCTTCTCCTCGATGAGGACCGCGTCGCGGGTCGCGAGCGCCGGCTCGAAGCCGATCCGCTCGACCGGGATCGCTCCGCCGTGCACCCGGCGCAGGACTCCGGCCCGCTCCAGCATGGTGAGGTCCCGGCGGATGGTCTCCGTCGTGACGTTGAGCTCGTCGGCCAGGCCCGCGACCTCGACCCGGCCCTGCGCGCGGGCGATCCGGAGGATCTCCTGCTGCCGCTCTTCGGCGTACATCGTGTTGTTTCACCGCCGTTTCGTTTTGCTTGTGCTTTGTTTACGCCCGCTTTTGTTGGAAGTCAAGAGTGGCCCGGTGACGAACCAGATGGCGAGCACGACCGATACCTGCCCGACACCCGCCTTGAGCCCGGCCGTACGCGCCGGGTCGCCGATCCACAGGATCCCGGCGCCGAGGAACGCGCAGGTCAGCGCCCACGCGATGGCAGCCAGGCCGAAGAGCCGCCACTCGTGTGCCCGCTTGTCAGTGGGTTTCTGTGGTTTCGGGCCACCGGCGAACCGGTACGCGAACCGCGCATCCGCCCACCGGACCATGGAGTGCCCGAACGCGAGGGAGAAGCCGAGATACAGCGCGGCGAGGGCGTGCCGCTGACCAGCGGTGGCACCATTGCGAAGGTCGACGGCACACGCGATCAGCAGCGCGAGGTCGACCAGCGGCACGGCCGTCAGGACCACCGCACCGGCCAGCGGGCGGCGCAGCGGGTACCGCAGCAGCAGCCCCAGACCGAGCACGACCCAGAACGCGATCTCACAACCGATGATGAATCCGATGACCATGCCTTTGAGCGTTCCGTGCCGGTCCGAGGATCGCGTCGGCCGTGACGACGGCTCGCGCGTACATCCTTCGTCGCATACCGGCGCTGCCCGGTCGGTGGTGGAATCGTGAGCATGAGAGGCAGGATCGTCGACCTGGCGCTGGCCGGTGCCGGGCTGAGCATCGGGCTGCTGATGCTCGTCACCGGGCAGTACCAGCAGCAGTGGGGCGCCGGCTGGCTGGTGCCGCCCCTCGTGGTCTGCTGCGCGGCACTGCTGCTGCGGCGCACCGCTCCCCTGGCCTCGGTGCTCATCGGCACCGCCGCCATCACCGCCGACGTCGTCGTCGGGCCGTCCCTGGCCACCCCGCTCGTCTACACGCAGGTCCTCTACGACGCGTGCGTGCACGGCCGGCAGTCCCTCGCCCGCGCGCTGCTCGCCTGCTCCGTCGCCGGCTCGGTCATCACCGCCGTGGTGGCGCTGGTCGTGTTCCGCGATGTGCGGGCACTCGGCCTGGCGATCCTGCTCGCCCTGGTCACCGTCGTGCCGGTGCTCACCGGCACACACGTGCGGCACCACCGGGAGCAGGCCTCCATCGCGCGGCAGCTGGTGCGGCTCACCGAACTCGACCGGGCCAACGCGGTCGCCGGCGAGCGCGCCCGCATGGCCCGCGAGCTGCACGACGTCATCGCCAACCACCTCAGCGCCGTCGCCATCCACGCGACCGCCGCGCTCAGCGCCGACCTCGGGCCGGCCAGGACCCGCGACGCGCTGCAGGTCATCCGCGAGAACAGCGTCCGTGGCCTGGCCGAGATGCGCCAGCTGGTCGGATTCCTGCGCGACCCCGCCGGCGGGTCCGCCGCCGAGGACGTCACCGCGGGCCTGGCCGACCTCGAGGACCTCGCGGGCAGGGCCCGGCGCTCCGGTCTGCCGGTCGCGGTGTCGGTGCGAGGTGAGCCGGCCGACCTCCCGACCTCAGTGGACCTGGCCGCCTACCGAATCGTGCAGGAGTCGCTCACCAATGCCCTGAAACACGGCTCCGGCGGCCCGGTCACCGTCTCGGTGTCGTATGCTCCATCCACTGTGGACATCGCGGTGGCGTCTTCCCTCGGTGCCGCCGCAGCGTCGGACGGTGCCGGCGCGGGCGTCATCGGCATGCGGGAGCGGGCCGAGCTCCTCGGCGGGTCCCTGTCCGCCGGCCCCTGCGACGACCGCTGGCTGGTCTCGGCCAGCCTGCCCCGCCAGGTGACCGCGTGATCCGGGTCCTCGTCGCCGACGACCAGCCGGCGGTCCGCGCGGGCCTCGTCCTCATCCTCGGCTCCGCATCCGACCTGGAGGTGGTCGGCGAGGCCTCCGACGGCCAGCAGGCGGTCGACCTCGCCGCCTCGCTGCGCCCCGACGTCGTCGTCCTCGACGTGCGCATGCCCCGCCTCGACGGCATCGCCGCCACCCGCTCCATCGTCGCCCTCGGCATCCCCGGCGTGCTGATCCTGACCACGTTCGACCTCGACGAGTACGTTTTCGGCGCCCTACGCGCCGGCGCCGCCGGCTTCCTGCTCAAGGACGCCTCAGCCGCCGACCTCCTCGCGGCGGTCCGCGCGGTCGCCCGCGGCGACGGCGTCATGGCCCCCGCGGTCACCCGCCGAGTCATCGCCACCTTCGCCGGCCCGCCCGCTCCCCCGGTCGACCTCACCGACCTCACCGACCGCGAACGCGACGTCCTGCGCTGCCTCGGCGACGGCCTCTCCAACGCCGAGATCGCCACCCGCCTCGGCATCGCCGAAGCCACCACCAAGACCCACGTCAGCCGCGTCCTGGCCAAACTCGGCCTCCGCAGCCGCGTCCAGGCCGCCATCGCCGCCCAGGGCCTCCCCGGCTCCTAATGCAACTCGCCTCGGAGCAGGCCGTAGATCAGGCTGTCCCGGCGCGAACCCCGGAACGGCATGTGGGAGCGCAGAAGCCCTTCCCGGACGAACCCGCACCGCTCCGCGACCCGCTGCGACGCCGTGTTGTCCGGCCCGCACGTCAACTCCAGCCTGGCAAGCCCCAGCTCGTCGAACGCCCACCCGGCCATCAACCGCACCGCCTGCGTCGCGGCACCCCGCCCCCGCCCCTGCGGCCCGAGCCAGTAGCCGACCGCCGCCGTGCCCCGGTCCAGCCGGATCTCGTGCACCGAAACCCCACCGAGCAGCGGGGCCGGCCTGCCCGCCTCGACCACCGCCATGTGGAACGCCTCGCCCTGCAGCAGCGCCGCTTCCATCCCGGCGAGGTGCTCCCGCGCGTCCACCTCCGTCATCGGCTCGTCCCGCCACGAGTAGCGCCGCATCACCGGATCGCCGAACGCCGCCACCAGCCCCGCGACGTCGCCCTCACCCCACTGCCGCAACCGCACCACGTCCCCCGCCAGCAGCGGCGGCATCACCCGAATCATCGGCATCGCAGACCTCCCCGTTTCGCCGACCATCACCACACGACCGCCAGGCTGTCATGGAGGCGGACAACAGCATCACTGACGGACAAGCCCGTCGAACGCCTGCACGGCGCCGCCGCTCCGACCGGCCGACCGATCCCGCGGTGCTCGCCGAGCTGCGGTCCCTCGTCGCCGAACCCGCCGCACAGCACCCGCGTGCCCGGCTCCCGGACGGCGTCATCGAGGCGTCGCTGCTCGCGGCGGAACGGCAGTCCGGCGTGCGACTACCGGCGGACCTGCACCTCCTGGGCGCCGCCGTGGCCGCGCCCTCGTCCGATGAGGACGAGGAGGCCGAAGCTATTTGGTCTCTGGGTAGCGCCGCCCTGTTCGAATTGTCAACTCCAAATTGACTGTTGCCTCGGTCACCTCGCCATCGGTCAGCACACGCGCGATGACCTGCTGGATGTTCTGCTTCGAGGTTCCGTACAGATCGGCCAGTTCTCGCCGCGTCAGCCAGACGGTGCCACGGACCGCACGCACCTGCACGGGCGCAGTGCTTGACATGTGACCTTTTGGTCACATAACTTTGGGTGGTGGATGACGACGACCGCGTCTTCAAGGCTCTTGCCGATGCGAGTCGGCGTTTCCTGCTTGACCTGCTCTTCGCGCGTGACGGCCGCACGCTCACGGAGCTGGAGTCGGAGCTGGAGATGTCGCGCTTCGGAGTCATGAAGCACCTGAAGGTGCTCGAAGAGGCAGGGCTGGTCGTGACCCGCCGGATGGGGCGGGAGAAGTTGCACTTCCTCAACCCGATCCCGATCCGCCAGGTGCACGACCGGTGGATCGACAAGTACACCGAGCACCACGTGACCGCACTGCTGGAACTGAAGGCCGACCTCGAAGGGGACAACCCGTGAGCAGCACGCAGGTTTACAAGATTCACATCAAGGCGACCCCGCAGAAGATCTGGGACGCGATCACCACCCCGGAGTGGACATCGCGGTACGGGTACCGCGGCGCCAACCACATGGAGTTGCGCCCCGGCGGCGAGTTCCGCGGGATGTCGAACGAGGGCATGATCGCCGCGGGCGCGCCCGAGGTCGGCGTCGACGGCGAGATCGTCGAGGTCGACGCGCCGTTCCGGCTCGTGCAGACGTGGCGGATGCTGATGGACCCGAACAACGTGCCCGAGGGGTTCACGCGCCTGACGTACGAGCTGAAAGAGGGCAAGGACGGCGTCACCTCGCTCACCGTGACGCATGAGATCGGCGACGAGGCCGGTCTCGCCGAGATGCTCGCGGGTGACCTGGAGGACATGGGCGCCGGTGGCGGCTGGCCGTGGATCCTCAGTGACCTCAAGACGCTGGTGGAGACCGGCACCGCGATGACGGGCTGACCGGCGCCGACCGGGGCGCCGGCCTTCCCGTCCTACGGGTGCGGCATGAAGCGTTCCTGGCGGCCGTCGGAGCCTGTTGCCGTTGCTGGTGGACTGTCAGTAGCGGAACCGGCGGACGAGGGCCTGCAGGTCGGCGGAGACGCGGGACAGGTCGCCGGCGGCGGTGCCGATGCCGGTGACGCCGTCGGTGGTGGTGCGGGCGGCGGTGGCGACGGCGGCGACCTCCCGGGACGCGTCGTCGCTGCTGGCCGCGACGCCGGTGATGGTGCGGCTCATCTGTGCGGTGGTGGCGGTCTGCTGTTCGATGGCGGATGCGATGGTCGTCTGCAGTTCGCAGATCCGGGTGATGACGTCGGCGATCTCGGTGATCGCGGCGACCGCGCCGGTGGTGTCGGTCTGGATCGCGGTGATGCGGGCGGCGATGTCCTCGGTGGCACGGGCGGTCTCGCCGGCGAGGTCCTTCACCTCGCCGGCGACCACGGCGAAGCCGAGGCCCTGCCGGCCGGCGCGGGCCGCTTCGATGCTCGCGTTGAGCGCCAGGAGGTTGGTCTGGCGGGCGATGCCGCTGATGATCTCGGCCATGTCGCCGATCTGCCGGCTGGAGCCGTCGAGTTTGTCGACGGTGGCGGTGACGGCGGTGGCGAGGGCGCCGGCGGCGGCCGCGACCCTGGCGGCCTCGTGGGCGCTGGCGGAGATCTCGGAGATGGAGGCGCCCATCCGTTCGGTGCCGACGGCGATGGTCTGCACGCTGCGGGAGATCTCGCCGGTGGCGGTCGTGACGGCGGCGGCGCGGGTCGCGGAGTCGGCGGCCGACACCTGCAGCGCCGCCGACACCTCGGTCAGTTGTCCTGAGGACGCGGCGACGATGTGGGCGCGGTCGTCGACGGAGCGCATCGCGTCGGCGAGGCCGGCGGCGAAGCGGTTGAAGGCGGCGGCGATCGTGGCGAGTTCGTCGCGGCCGCTCTCGTCGAGGCGGGCGGTGAGGTCGCCGTCGCCGTCGGCGATGTCGGTGAGCCGGGCGTCGAGCGCGCGTAGTGGCCGGGCGATGCCGCGGATCACGACGAGCGCGCTGGCCACGGCGAGGATCAGGCCGGTGAGGCCGGTGAGCCACATGACCTGGCGGCTGTGGTCGGCGGTGGCGGCGGCGTCGGCGTCGGCGGCGACGGCGAGGCCCCGGGTGGTGACGTGGGCGGCGAGGTCGTCGGTCGCGGTGACGGCGTCGCTGAACGCGGTGATCGAGTCGCCGGAGGCGAGGTCGTCGGCGGTGGTCTTCGCCTCGGGGGTTCCGGTCCGGTAGGCGGCGATCATCGTGTCGTCGATGGTCATGAACCGGTCGAACGCGGCGACGGCCTGTCGTAGCAGGGCCCGTTCGTCGGCGGTGAGGGCGGCGTCGGAGGCGGTGGCGAACGCCGCGCGCAGCGCGTCGGCGGCGATGAGGAACTCCTTGCGCTGGCCGACGGTGTCGTCGAGGGCGCCGGGTATGCCGCGGTCGTGGTCGAACGCGTAGCCGGTCTGCCAGCCGGAGACGTCCGCGACGCGGAATTTGGCCTCGAGCACGACCGTGGACAGCCGCATCGCCTGGGTGGTCTGCTCGCCGGCGGTGCGCTGGGCGCCGAAGCCGGCGACCGCGGTGGCGAGGAGCACGCCGGAGACCAGGGTGCCGACCGCGGCGAGCAGGAGGATGCGGGTCGTGATCCGCCAACGTCGCATCGCGGCCGTCACCTTCAATTCTGTGCTGCCTGGCAGGGCTCAGCTCTTCTGATCGGCGTGGCGGGCGCCGACCTGAGCATGTGACCGTTCACCCGTGAGACATCCCATGTATCTGCCGGCGGCGGCGGCATGATCGCGGATACTCTGGACGAAGTAGGGGCTGCACAGGCATTGACGGCAGCAGACGTCCAATGTTAACTGCTTGTCACATGAGAGGGACTCGACGGCGCGAGGCACCCTGCTCCCAAATGCGAAGGAGAGTTTTGTGGGCAAGCCCCGCCGACTCGCCCTCCTGGCGGCCGCCACCGTCCTGATGGGCACGTTCGTCACCCTGATCCATGGCCAGAACGCGACCGCGTCGACGACCGATGAGGTGTTCAACCCCGGCACCGGCGCTCTCGACGTCAACTACGGCTCGTACATGAGCAAGCACGACATCGTCTACAACAGCCCGCAGACGAACCCGCTGCACGGGCTGACCGTCGGCAACGGCAAGACCGGCGCGATGGTGTGGAACGCCAACGGGCTCACGATGCAGGCGTCGGGTGTGGACCTGTCGCCGCAGTCGGCGTTCGCGGCGGGCACGGTGAACCTCAACACCAGTCCCGCGCTCGATGCCGGTTCGAGCTCGTATCAGCAGCGGTTGTCGTTGTACGACGGGACGTTGACCACCAAGTACGACAGCAACCGCACGGTCACGATCATGGGTGTGCCCGGGACCGAGGTCATGGGTGTGCACGTCGATGACAGCCGGACCGGGCTGGGCACCACGACGCTGGACCTGAGCATGTGGGATCCGGCGTCGGTGACCAACAGCGCCGACGTGCCGAACCTCGACACGTGGAAGCAGGTGAGCACGTTCGCCGACGCGACGGCCGCCGGGTTCAGCCGCGGGCAGAACGACCCGAACAACTTCGGCTACACCCTGGCAGCGACGGTGGAGGGTGCCGCGTACACGACGCAGGTCGTCAACGGCACGCGGGTGCGGCTGAGCATCACGCCGACCGCCAGCTACACGATCTGGTTCACGGCGGCGAGCCGGGTCAACTCCCCCGGCGCGAACTCCGTCACGCAGGCCCGTAACCAGCTCGCGGCGGCGAAGAGCACCGGCTACCTGACCAACCTGAACAACTACCGCAACTGGTGGCACGCGTTCTGGGCGAAGTCGTTCGTGCAGTACTCCGGCGCCGCCGGTACGGGCGACTACCTGGAGAACGTGTACTACCTGTCGACGTACATGATCGCCGCGGGTGGCTACGGCAACTACCCGATGCACTTCATCAACGGCGTGTTCCGGGCGACCGAGGACCGCACGAAGTGGAGCAACGGCTACTGGTTCTGGAACCAGCGGGACGTCTACAACTCGTTCCTCGCCTCGAACCACGTCGATCTGTTCGCGACCGAGAACAAGCTGTACAGCCGCAATCTCAACGCGTTGAAGGCCTACACCCAGACCAGATATGCCATCGACGGGTTGTGGGTGCCGGAGACGATGGGCTGGGACGGCAACGCGCGCGGCACCGTCGGCAGTGACTACGTCAACGACATCTACTCCACCGGCACCGAGGCCGCCTACAACATGTACCTGCAGTACCGGTACACCAACGACACCGGATATCTGCAGAGCACGGCGTATCCGTACATGAAGGAAGCGGTGAAGTTCTACCAGTCGAAGCTCAGCTACGACTCCGGCACCGGCCGCTACTACATGGCGACGTCGAACGCCCACGAGACGTACTGGGACGTGAAGAACGCGATCACGGACCTCGCCGCGGTGCGGCTGCTGTTCCCGCTCACGATTCAGGTCAGCACCCAGCTCGGCCTGGACGCGGGGCTGCGCGCCGGATGGCAGAACGTTCTCGATCGGATCGAGCCGTACAAGACCAGCAACGGTGCGTGGCTGCCGCACGACCCGCCCGCGCCGGCGCAGCAGCGCAACGGTGAGAACGTCACGTCGGAGCTGATCTGGCCGTACGACCTGACGGGCATCGGCGCGCCGGACTACCAGACCGCGCTCAACAGCTGGAACACGCGGCCGAACCCCTACAGCAACGTGTGGGCGAACGACGCGGTCCAGGCGGCCCGGCTCGGCCTCGGCGACCAGGCGCTGTCGGGCATGAAACTGATGCTGCAGCGGTACCAGAACTACCCCAACGGCATGACCAACAACACCAACGGCGTGTTCGAGTACCTCGGCGTGCACCTCGCGGCGATGAACGAGACGCTGCTGCAGTCGTACAACGACAAGATCCGGGTGTTCCCGGCGGCGCCGAACGACGCGAACTTCGTCGGGAAGTTCACGCTGCTGGCGAAGGACGGCTTCCAGGTCAGCTCGGAGCGTGAGGGCAACGAGACGAAGTACGTGGGGATCAGGAGCCTCTACGGCAAGCAGGCACGGGTGGTGAACCCGTGGGGCACCGCGGAGATCCGGGTCCGCCGCGCGTCGGACAACGTCACGCTGACCACGTCGACGGCCGGTGAGGTCACGTTCGCCACCGCCGCCGACACGGTGTACATCGTCGAGCGGACCGCGAAGCCGTTGACGTCGTACACCTCGACGTCGCTGTCCGGCACCGCCAACAACGGCGTCAAGTCCCTGTCGGGCACCGCGTCCACGCTCGGCACCGGCGGCGGCGGCACCCCGGGCCTGGTGAACAACACGGCGCTGACGTACGACGCGAACTGGCACCTCACGACCGCCCGCGGCTACGGCGACTACAACGACGACACGCACCACTCGAACACCGTCAACGCCGCCGCCAGCTACACCTTCACCGGCACCGGCGTCGAGGTGCTGTCGGAGCGCTTCAGCGACATGGGCAACGTCGACGTCTACATCGACGGCGCCCTGCAGGCCAACGTCAACCTGAACGCGTCCGGCGCCCGCCAGGTGCAGCAGGTGGTGTACAGCAAGACGGGTCTGGCCAACGGCACCCACACCATCCGGATCGTCAACAAGACGACTTCGGTCGGCATGGTCGACGCGCTGCGGATCATCACCGGCGGCACCCCGCCGGTCGCGGGGCAGTCGCTGATGGCGCAGGTCAACAGCCGCTACGTCACCGCCGGGTCCGGGCCGCTGATCGCGAACAAGACGACGGTCGACACGGCCGAGCTGTTCGAGATCGTCGACCTCGGCAACGGCAACGTCGCTCTGAAGGCCAAGGCCAACGGTCAGTTCGTCTGCGCGGAGAACGCGGGCGCCAACCCGCTCGTGGCGAACCGCCCGTCCGCCGGCGCGTGGGAGACGTTCAAGCTGATCCGCAACTCCGACGGGTCCGTCAGCCTGCAGGCGACCGTCAACAACAAGTACGTCGTCGCGGAGAGCGCCGGTGCCGCCGCGCTCATCGCCAACCGCGACTCGATCGGTCCGTGGGAGAAGTTCAACCTCTCCTGACGTCTTCGCAGCGGGGCGGGCCGGCCGGCCCGCCCCGCTTTCAGTTTGAGGGTTGACTGTTAGAGCTCTAACTCTTAGAGTTCTCACTATGGACGCACCCAGGCTCACCACGACGCTCGACCTGCTGCGCTGGATCGGATGGGCGCAGCGCAAGGCGGGCGAGGACTGGATCCGGGCCCGTGAGCTCAGCCATGAGCAGGGCTTCGTGCTCGGATACCTGGTGCAGAATCCCGGTGCCATCCAGCGCGACATCGCCGAGATCACCCGGACCAGCGCGGCGAGCGTCTCGAGCCTCCTGCAGGGCCTCGAGCGTCGCGACCTGGTCGAGCGGCGGACCGACCCGGCCAGCGAGCGCAGCAAGCGCGTCTACGCGACGCTGGCCGGGGCCGAGCTGATCGCCGGGTTCGACGTCGCGATGGCGGCCGCCGAGGCGACGATCCTCGCGCCGCTGAGCGAGGACGAGCGGGCCGCGCTGCACGGGCTGCTCTCGAAGATCACCGCGGAGCTGCCGCAACCGACGCGGTCGTAACCGCTCCGCCCGAACCGCCCCACCTTCGCCGCGCCGGCGGTCCGTCGGCGTGCCCAAGAACCCCTCGCCGCGCCGGCGGTTCGTCGGCGTGCGCTCAAGCCTGCCCGGAAAGGAGCGGTCATGAGCAACCCGACCCTCGAATCGCCGGTGGCGGCCGACGCCGTCGGCACCAACCGCTGGTACCTCTCGTCGGCGCCGATCGTGCGTGCGCTCGTGCATCTGTGCGTACCGATGGCGGCGGCGATGATCGTCGGCGCCGTCTACAACCTCGTCAACGCCGGATTCATCGGCTCGTTGCACGACACCGCGCTGCTCGCCGCGGTCACGTTCGGCGCGCCGATCCTCGGCCTCGTCATGGCCATCGGCAACGTCTTCGGCGTCGGCGGCGGCGCCCTGGTCTCCCGGCTGCTCGGCGCGGCCGAGCACGACCCCGCGCAGGCCGGCGAGATCAAGCACGTCGCGTCGTTCGCCGTCTGGGGCTCGGTCATCGCCGGCGCCGTGGTCGGCGGGCTCGGGCTGCTCCTGCTGCACCCGCTCGTCGGCCTGCTCGGCGCCGAAACCTCCGCCGTGCCCGCGACCCGGGCCTTCGTCGGCGTCATGCTCGCCTTCGTGCCGGTCCTGGCCGCGGCCGTCTGCCTCGAGCAGCTCGTCCGTGCCGAAGGCGCCGCACGGCAGGTGATGATCGGGCTCATCGCGTCGACGATCGCCAACCTCGTGTTCGACGCGCTGTTCATCCTCGTCCTGCACTGGGGCGTCGCCGGCGCCGCGCTGGGCATGGGCCTCGCCAATCTCGGCGTCGCCGGCTACTTCGGCGTGTGGCTGGCCCGCAACAGCCAGTACATGAGCGTCGCACCGCGCTGGTTCACGCTCTCCCGCACCGTGCTGTCCCCGGTGCTCGGCGTCGGCATCGGTACGCTCCTGCAGTCCGCCTTCCTCATCGTCACCTCCCTGGTGCTCAACAACCTCGCCGCCGCGTACGGTGACGGCCCCCTCGCCGCGATGGGCGTCGCGGTCCGCATCGCCCAGATCCCGGAGTTCCTCGTGATGGGCGTGACCTTCGGCGTCCTGCCGCTGCTGGCGTACTCCTACGGCAAGGGCGACAGGGCCCGCCTCACGGCGGCGCTGCGCGGCTCGGCCGTCGCGGTGGGCGGCATCGCCCTGACCTTCTCGGTGCTCGTCCTCGCCTTCCGCGAGCAGGTCTTCACCGCGTTCGTCGCGGACCACTCGGTCCTCGCCACCGGCGTCACCATCCTCACCGCCCAGCTGGTGGCGATGGTCGCGAACGGCTTCACCGGCCTCATCACCTCCCTCTTCCAGGCCACGGGCCGCGCCCTGGCCGCAACGGTGATGTCCGTGACCCAGGGCGTCCTGTTCATCCCGATCGTCCTGCTCGGCAACCTGTGGCTCGGCCTGCCCGGCATCATCTGGGCCCTCACTGTCACCGAGACGCTGGTCCTCGTCACCGGCGTGGTGATGTGGCTCGCCTCCCGCCGCGCGATCGACCGCGGCCTCGCGCTCGGCAGCCCGCAGCGCGCCGAGGAAGCCCTCGAACAGGCCGACGCCTGATCGCCCGTCCCGCCCGGCTGACGGTGTCCACCGGCGGCATCCGGCCGAGGTGTCGAGAACCGCGCGGCGGCTCCGTCCCAGGGGCGACGGTAACGGCACGCACAACGCGGTGCTGAGCGTCAACCCGACCACCGGGGCACGGACCACGGTGTCGGGCAACACGGCGCCTGCGTCGCTGCCGGCGTTCGGTTACCCGTACGGGATCGCGGCCACCAACCCGGCCTGCGCCACCCGCGCGTAGCCCTTGCACGCACAGCACCCCGGCGCCGTGTTGATCATGCACCGCAATGACCGATACGGCGCCGGACCTGGCCGCCTGCCATCAGGTGGTCGCCGGTAAACGTGCTCGTGCCGATCAGAGCAGCCGGCGAATCGGCCGGTCATGTGGACCGTCCCGCGCTGCTGATGCGGCTCGCGACCGCGCTGGAATTCCGGGCCGACCAGTGGCTCCCCGACGACGGCTCCATGGCCCGCCCGGAGGCACTTCGCGGAGACATCCGGCGCGACCCGCCTTCGCGGCCTACGCTCCCAGTTGAAGGCTCCGAATGTGATCCGGGTCACACAATAGCCACTCTCAACTAGGCTCACCCCCTTGCGGAGTAGACAAACGTTCAACTCCTCGTAACGCGCTGTTCAGCAGCCGTTCACGGGGTTCGTCTTGTCTCACCGCTTCTTCTCGCCTGCCATCGTCCGGGTTGCCGCCTCGCGCGGCCCGCGGCTGATGGCCATTCCTGATTTTCCCACAGTTCGCCCGACCCGGCCCACCGGCCGGTTTCGTGCCGTGTCCGCGGTACGCGCCGGTGTGCCGCGGCACTGAACCCTGTCCGGGTTCTTCCTTGGAGGTTCTCTCTTGACCACACCTGCCGGTACCGATCTTTTCGCCCGCGGTGAAACCCCGGCAGACGACGGCGAGGACCCCGGTGCGTCCCTGCTGCTGACGGTCCTCGTCCCGACCCGCAACGAAGCGGACAACATCCCGACCCTGCTCGATCGGCTCGGTTCGGCGGTCACCGGCATCCGGGCCGAGATCGTGATCGTCGACGACAGCGATGACACGACACCGGCCGTGGTCGCGGAGTGTGCGGCACGCTGCCCCGTGCCGGTACGGCTGATCCATCGGACCGCCGGTGCGCGCAAGGGCGGCCTCAGCACCGCGGTGATCGACGGCGCTCGCCGTGCCCGGGGTCAGTGGCTCCTGGTGATGGACGCGGATCTGCAGCACCCGCCCGAGGCCGCCGTATCCGTGGCACGGGCGGCGTTCCGGCGGGACGTCGACGTGGTGATCGGCACGCGGTACGCCGGCGGAGGCTCGACCGGCACGGGACTCACCGGTGTCCACCGGTCGATGGTCTCGTCCACCACCACGCGACTGGTGCGGTCGTTGTTCCCCCGGCGCCTGGCGACGGTCAGCGATCCGATGAGCGGGCTCTTCGCGTTCCGGGCCGCGGCGATCGACCTCGACCGGCTCGACCCGGTCGGGTTCAAGCTGCTCCTGGAGATTCTCGTGCGGCACCCGTCCGCCCGGGTGGCCGAGGTGGCGTACCAGATGGACCCTCGGCACGCCGGGGACTCGAACGCGTCGCTGGGCGTGGGCCTGGCGTTCCTGCGCCACGTCGTCCGGTTGCGGCGGGCGCGGCTGGCCGGGCAACTCCGCAGCGGCCCGGTCACCGCCGCCGAACGGTTCCAGCAACTCTGGCGGATGATCGCGTTCGGGTTGGTCGGGCTGAGCGGCCTGGCGGTCAACACCGCGGCGCTGTGGGCCCTGCACTCGGCCGCCGGCCTGCACCACCTGCTCGGCGCGGCCCTGGCGACCCAGGCCTCGACGCTGTGGAACTTCGCCCTCATCGAACTTCTGGTGTATCGCCGCAAGGGCAACGGCACCTGGCGGGGCCGGGGTGCACGGTTCCTGACGATGAACAACGCACTGCTCCTCGCCCGGCTGCCGGTGCTGCAGGTGCTCGTCTGGACGGGCACCGATGTGCTCGTCGCCAACGCCGGGACGCTGGTGCTGCTCTTCCTCGTCCGGTTCCTGTTCAGTGACCGGGTCATCTACGCCGCGGGCAGCGTGTCCGGCCGGGATCCGGTCCACCTGCTGATCGACCACAGCCCCGCGGTGATCGCGGCGGCGACCACACGCAAGCGCTCGACCTACCTGAAGTACCGCTACGACGTCGCCGGCACCGTCACCATCGGCTCCCAGATCCTCCTGCCGGAGCTGGAGTTCTTCCGTGCCCAGTGGATCGCCGACGACCAGGTCGACATCGCTGTGCGGGTCGGGGACGTCGGCACCCGCGGACCGCGCCGGCGGGCTTCGATGACCGAGCACCTCAACCCGACGGTCCTGCGGTACGAGGAACACTTCGGCCGGATCGGCGCCAACTTCCTCGTAGAGCTGGGCAAGCCGATCAACATCGTGGTCGGCCCGCTGCTGGCCCGCTCGCCGCACGTGGTCTACACGAACGTCGTGGAGGCGTTGCTGCGCTTCGTGCTCGTCGCCCGCGGCCGGATGCTGCTGCACTCCGCCTGCGTCAGCCTGGACGGTGTCGGCGTGATGCTCTCCGCGCTCACCGACACCGGCAAGACCGCGACCGTGCTGCGGCTGCTGCGTGACCACGGGGGCCGGTTCCTGTCCGACGACATGACCGTGGTGTCCGCGGACGGCACGGCGGTCTGCTTCCCCAAGCCACTCACCATCAGCTCGCACACGCTGCGCGCGGTCAACGCGACCGACCTCACCGGCAAGGAATGGCGGCGGCTCCAGTGGCAGAGCCGGCTGCACTCCAAGGGCGGACGGTCACTGGCCCTGACGCTGAGCCGGTTCAACGTGCCGATCATGGGCATCAACGCGATCACCCAGATGCTGGTACCACCGCCGAAGTACAGCGTCGACCGGCTGGTGCCGTGCCGGATGGGCAGCAGCACCCGGGTCTCCGAGCTGTTCATCATCGAGCGGGGCACGCCGGCGGTGCACGACCTCGACCACGGCACGACGCTCGAGCGGATGATCGAGAACACCGATGACGCCTACGGGTTCCCGCCGTTCCGGTACCTCGCCCCGGCCATCACCGTCGACGGGCTGGGCTACCAGGAGCTCCGCGCCAAGGAGCGGGAGATCCTCGCCGGCTTCCTCGATCACGTGCGGACGCGTGTCGTCGCCTCGGACCGCTTCGGCTGGGCCGACGTCATCCCGTCCCTGATCGGCGCCCAGCCCGTGGCGGCCCTCGCGCAGCGGGCTCCGGTCGACGGGTGGCCGAACTGGGGCACCCATGAAGTGATCGCATCGGAAGGTGTCGTCGCGTGACAGCACCCGTGGCCGTCCGTCCACAAGAGACCTCCCTCCGACCGGTCCGCCGGCCCCGGTGGGACGCGGCGTGGGTGTGGCAGGGGGTGTGGCAGGGGGTGCCGCTCGCCGGCATCCTCGCACTGGCCACCTACCTCCGCTTCACCGAGCTGGCGCGCCTCGGGTTCAACAGCGACGAGGCCGTCTACGCCGGTACGGCTGCCGCGATCGCCGGTGACACGTCGCTCAGCGGGATGTTCCCGGTCTTCCGCGCGCATCCGGTGCTGTTCCAGACGGTGGTGGGGCTGGTGTACCGGTCCGGCGTCAGCGACTGGTCGGCGAGGGCCGTTGCCGCGGCGGTCGGCGTGCTGACCGTCGGCGTGACATATCTGCTGGCGCGGCGCCTGTACGGACGCCGGGCCGGCTTGATCGCCGCGCTGCTGCTGGCGGCCATGCCGTACCACGTGGTGGTCACCCGTCAGGTGCTGCTCGACGGGCTGATGACGGGCTTCGCCACCCTCCTGCTGTACTGCGTCGCGCGGTACGCCGAGACGGTCAGCGCCCGGTGGCTCGTCGCGGCCGGCGCGGCGCTGGGCGGAGCGGCACTGACCAAGGAGACGGCCCTGGTCCTCCTCGGCGGGCTCTACGCGTTCTTCGCCCTCACCCCGGTGGTCCGGATGCGCCTGTGGCATCTCACCGGCGCCGGCGCGGTGCTCGGCCTGGCGGTCCTGGTGCCGCCGTTGACCAAGGCGTTCGCCGGCGCGCCGGCCAGCTCCAGCGGGTACCTGATGTGGCAGTTGGTCCGCCCCGCCAACCATGAGTTGCTCTTCTACTTCAAGACCGTGCCGTCCGCGGTCGGGTTCGCGACACTCGCCGCGGCGGTGGGCGGACTGGTGTGGCTGCGCCGCGAGGGCACGTGGCGGGAGCGGTTGCTGGTCTGCTGGATCGTCGTGCTGGTGGTGTTCTTCACCATGTGGCCGGTCAAGGGCTACCAGTATCTGTTGCCGATCGCGCCCGCGCTGGCCGTGCTCGCGGGGCGGACGCTGGATCGGCTCGGCCTGCGAGCCGGTCGGCTGGTCCTCGCCGCCGCGCTGATCGTCGTGACCGTCTCGCTCGTCGTGCCGACCTGGCAGGCGGTCCGGCCCTCCGGTGACGGCCGGTTCCTGGCCGGAACCGGCGGGCTCGCCGGTGGGCGCGAGGCGGGCCGGTGGGTGCGGGACAACGTGCCGGCCGACGCCCAGCTGCTGACGATCGGCCCGTCGATGGCGAACGTGCTCCAGTTCTACGGCAAGCGCCGGGCCTACGCCCTGTCGGTGTCGCCGAACCCCAACGAACGGAACCCGTCGTACGTGCCGGTGCCGAACCCGGACCGCGCCCTGCGCGACGGCCAGTTCCATTACGTGGTCTGGGACTCCTACACCGCCGGCCGGGCGAAGTTCTTCGCCGACAAGGCCCGCGCGCTCGTCGACCGGTTCCACGGTGTCGCCGTCTACACCGGCACGGTCGACGTCGGCACCCGCGGCGGCGCCGTGGCCCAGCCGGTCATCGTCATCTACCAGGTGCGTGGCCGGTGAGGGCCCGTACCTGGCTGGGCGTGGTCCTGGCTGCACCGCTCGCGCTCCTGCCGGCCGCGCCGGTCGCCGCGGCACCCGCCCGCACGCCGATCGAGCACTTCGTGTACCTCATGCAGGGCGACCGGACGTTCGACAACTACTTCGGGACGTACCCCGGCGCGGACGGCCTGCCGGACGGCACGTGCCAGGCCGTCGATCTCACCCGGTCCGATCGTGGCTGCGTGCGGCCGTATCCGTTGCACGGCAAGCAACCACCGGTCCTCGACCCCGGGCGCAGCATCGTCGAGGCTCAGGTCGGCGACGGCGCGATGAACGCGTTTGTCGCCGCCTACACCAGGCAGGGCCGGGACGGCGCCGGCGTCATGGGGTACTACGACGAGCAGGACCTGCCCTACTACTGGGAGGCCGCCGACCGGTACGTGCTGTTCGACCGCTTCTTCGCCTCGGCGGCGTACGGCATCCGGCAGAACCGCTCGTACTGGGTCGCCGGCGCTCCGCCACCGGGCGGAGGGGACCGCGTGCCGCCGGGCGGCTACGGCGACCAGGTGACGATCTTCGACCGGCTCCAGGCGGCCGGGGTCAGCTGGAAGTTCTACGTGCAGGACTACAATCCGGCCGAGACCTTCCGGGCGGCGTCCGATGTGGACCCCGCGGCGCAGTCCGTGCGCGTGCCGCTGCTCAACTACGCCCGGTTCCTCGACGACCCGGCGCTGCGGGGCCGCATCGTCGACCTCAGCGAATACCACCGCGACCTCGACCAGGGCACGTTGCCGGCGGTCGCGTACGTGGCGAGCTCCGGATCGAGCGAGCGATCCGCGCGGTCGCTCACCTCCGGGCAGCGCCTGGTCCGGGACATGGTCACCCAGTTGCAGCTCAGCCAGTACTGGAAACGTTCTGCGTTCCTGTGGTCCTACGACGGCTCCGGCGGCTGGTACGACCACGTCACGCCGCCGAAGGTCGCCGACCGGCGGCTCGGGCTGCGAGTTCCGGCGCTGCTCGTCAGTCCCTACGTCGCGGAGGGGCGCGTCGACCACACCACGCTCGACGCCACCTCGGCGCTGCGGTTCATCGAGGAGAACTGGGGCCTGCAGCCGGTCGGCGAGCGTCGCGGCCCGACCGCGAGCCTTGCCGCGGCCTTCGACCTCACCGCACCGCCGCGCGAGCCGGCGGTGCTCGGCATCGGCCCCGCACCGTCCGCACTGGTGCGGGTCGACGTGGCCCCCGTCTACGGCTTCTACGGAGGGGCCATGGTCCTCGTGCTGGGCGTGTTCATCTTCGCCGCCGCCAGAGGCGCCCGGGCGCCCGGTGTACCCGACGCGATCGGTGTACCCGACACATCCGGCGTATCCAATGCGTCCGATGTACCCGATGTACCCGATGTACCCGATGTACCCGATGTACCCGATGCATCCGACGCAACCGATGCATCCGATGTACCCGACGCAACCGATGTACCCGCAGCGTCCGGCGTGCCCGACGCGTCCGGTGCATCCGACGCAGCCGGTTCACCAGACTCGACCGGTGCGTCCGACGCGCCGGAGACAACGGCGGAGGCAGTGGTATGAGGCGGGCTGCAGCCGCGGTGCTGGCATTGGTGGCGGCAATGCTGGTCTGGGTCCCGGCCGGCGTGGCCGGTGCCGCGCCCGAGGCGAAGCGCCCGCACCCGAAGCGCAAACCATGGCCGGTCACCGTCACGGTGCGGACCGTCCCGGCGCTGCCGGGGGTCGGGTTCACCTTCGACGGCCGGTCACTCGTCACCGACGCGGCCGGCACCACCTCGTACACGGCCGAGCACAACTTCACGAAGCACACGATCGCCCTGCGGGACACGACGTTCGAGCGCGGCGACCGCCGCTACCGCTTCGTCCGGTGGGCCGGGCAGCGTGACCCGGAGCAGGCGTACCTACCGACGGTCACCGACCTGCCGATGCGTGCCAACTACACGGTGACGGTCGCCTTCGCGGTGCAGTACAAGGTCACCGGCGCGTTCGTCGACACCGAGGGCAAGGCCGTCACGGTGGCCGAGGGCACCGTCGCCAAGGTCAGGAGCGACACAGGGGCGACCGCCGACCTGCCGGCGGGCGGCGCGGTCTGGCTGGACGGTTCGGTGCCGGTGTACCACCAGAGCACCCTCAAGAGCAGCGACGTGTCCTACGCCGTCCAGAGTGTCACGATCGCCGGCGGCAACGTCGTCGACGTGGGCAGACAACGCTTCCAGCCGGCGACGTCCGGGACGGTGACGGTGGCGCTGCGGTTCCACGACCTCACCGTCCGGGCCCACGACGCGCTGCTCCGGACGCGGGTGCGGCAGACCGCGGAGGTCACCTTCCCGGACGGCTCCTCACGCACCGTGCGACTCGGCCCGGACGGCACGGTCCGGCTGGATAACCTTCCCCGCGGCACCTACCGGGTGAACGTCGACGCCGCCGGCGTCCTCGTCGACCGGCGGTTCGTGCTTTCGCGCGACCGGGACGTCGACGTCGCCGTCATCAGCGTCGCCGACCTGGTGCTCACCGGGCTCGCCGGCCTGTTCCTCGCGGTGGGCATGCTGCTCTACGGCCGGGCCGGATGGCGGGGCCGGTGCGCCAGGTTCCTCCGGCGGGTGGTACGCCGATGAGACGGCTCATCGCCCTCCTGGTCGCCGGCGGACTGCTCGGCGCGGGGCTGCCCGCCCTGCCGGTGCCGGCCCGGGTCGTGACGGCCGCGCGCGCCGCCGAGCCGGTGACCCCGCTGCTGGCCTACTACTACGCCTGGTTCGACCCGTCGTCGTGGAACCGCGCGAAGATCGACTACCCGACGCTGGGCCGGTACTCCAGCGACGACACGTCGGTGATGCGCCGGCAGATCGAATGGGCCAAGGCGGCGGGGATCAACGGGTTCGTCGTCAGCTGGAAGGACACCGAGACCAACAACCGCCGGCTGCGCCTGCTGATGCAGGTGGCGAAGGCGGCGGACTTCAAGCTGGCGATGATCTACCAGGGACTCGACTTCTCCCGCAAGCCGTTGCCGGCGAGCCGGGTCGCCGCAGACATGGCGATGTTCCGCGACAAATTCGCGCCCGACCCGGTCTTCTTCCGGCTCAACGGCAAACCGTTGACCATGTTCAGTGGCAGCTGGGAGTTCTCCCGGGACGAGGTCGCGACGGTGACCGCGCCGGTGCGCAAGGACATGCTCGTGCTGTCGACCGAGAAGTCGCTGGAGGGGTACCGGCGGCTGGCCGACGTCACGGACGGCGACGCCTACTACTGGTCGTCGGTCGACCCGGACACCTACGGCGACCACACCCCGAAGCTCGCGGAGATGAGTGCCGCGATCCACCGCGACGGCAAGTACTGGATCGCGCCGTTCGCGCCCGGCTTCGACGCCAGGCTCGTCGGCGGGACCCGCAGCGTCGACCGGAAGAACGGGGAGACGCTGCGGATCCAGTATTCGGCCGCGGTGCGCTCCTCACCCGATGTTCTCGGCCTCATCAGCTGGAACGAGTTCTCGGAGAACACGCACGTCGAACCATCGCAGAAGTACGGGACCACCGCGCTGGACGTGCTCCGCGGGCTGCGCACCGGCGCGGTGCCCAGCGCACCGGTGGCCGCGCTGGACTCGAGCGCCCCGGGCAGCACGCCCTTGGCCGCCGCGCCCAACGGCGGTCGCCGGCACGGGCCGGGCCTGCCGAACCTCCCGATCCTGGCCGGTTTCCCGGTCCTCCTTGTCACCGCGGTCTGGCTCATCGCCTGGCTGCGTCGCCGCCGGCGCCCGGCACCGGTCCGGCACCACCGGTCACCTACCTCGAAGGGAACGTTGTGATCAGGTCATGGCCGCGCGCCACACGCGCCGGGTACATCCTGGCCCTCGTCATCGGCACAGGGCTCGGCATCGTCGCACCGGACGCGGCCCGCGCCGAACTGCCCGGCGCCGACACGCGCCTCGCGCGGGCGCCGTATCTCACCGACCTCACCGCCACATCGGTGCAGGTCACCTGGGCGACGACCACGCAGAGCCGCGGAGTGGTCAAGTACGGGGAGCCCGGCAACTGCGCCGCGTCGTCGGTGCTGTCGGCCGCGCAGGGCAGCCCGATCGCCGTCAACGGCGTCACCCGATACCAGTCGTCGATCCGCGTCGACGGCCTGCGGGCCGGCACCAGGTACTGCTACCGCGTCTACTCCGACGCCAGCGCCGACCTGCTCGGCGACAACGCCACGCCGTCCTTCACCACCCTCGAACCGGCCGGCGGCACCGCGCCGTTCACGTTCGCGGTCTTCGGTGACTGGGGGGACACCACGAACAGTGGCGTCAACGACGGCACCCTGAACGTCAACCAGGCCGGCGTGCTGGCCGGGGTCGGCGCGAGCGGTGCGCGTTTCGCCCTGCACACCGGTGATCTCGGTTACCCGAGCGGCACCCAGACCAACTTCGGCGACCTGGAGCAGACCGGCGTCAACGTCAGTGCGGTGTTCGGCCCGGCGTACTGGGCGGTGCCGGGCCAGAAGGTGCCGGTCTACACGCTCGCCGCCAACCATGGGCGTAACGCCAACCTGCTTTCGGCGTGGCCCCAGTCGGCGGTGACCTCGGCGTCGGGCGGCGTCTACGACATGACGGCGTACCCGTCGATCATGGGCAGCAACGCGACGAGCTACCCGACGTCCTACTACGCCTTCTCGACCGGCGGCGTCCGCTTCTACATGCTCGACGCCTCCTGGGCCGACCAGAACGTGGGCGACGCGACCGGCGGTGACTGCGGATCGCACTGCGCGATGTACGAGCTGGACCACCAGGCCCACTGGACACCCGGCTCGGCGCAGTACCAGTGGCTGCAGCGGGACCTCGCCGCGCACCCGGGCGAGCTCAAGATGGCCGCGTTCCACTTCCCGCTGCGCTCCGACGACCGCAGCCAGCCCGGTTCGGAGTACCTGCAGAACGTTCCGGGCGGCACCGGCAGCCTCGAGAAGCTGCTCGCCGACGGTGGGGTGAAGCTCGTCTTCAACGGCCACTCGCACAGCTACCAGCGGCACGTCGCCCCGCCCGGCGGTGTCTTCAGCTACGTCAGCGGCGGTGGGGGTGCGCGACTGAGCTCGGTCAGCGGCTGCTCACCCGGTGACGCCTATGCACTGGGCTGGTCGTACAGCAAGCAGAAGGGCTACGCGTGCGGCGAGGCCCCGGTGCCGGCGGCCGACTCGCAGGTCTTCCATTTCCTCAAGGTCCGCGTCGACGGCCGGCGTGTCTCGGTCACCCCGACCGACGCGCAGGGCAACGCGTTCGACGCGCAGACCTTCGACTTCACCGGTGACACCGTCGCACCGGGTGCGCCCGGCGACCTCACGGCGAAGAAGTCCGGCTCCACCGCGGTGCGGCTGGACTGGTCGGCGGCGACCGACAACCTGAGGGTCGCGGCCTACGACGTCTATCGCAACGCCGACTACCTGGCGACCGTGGCGGGCGCCGGGCGCCAGTACACCGACAAGACCGCGGTCTCCGGCGTCGGGTACACGTACCACGTCAAGGCCCGTGACCTGGCCGGCAACACCGGCTCCGCGTCGGTGGCCTACGGCACCGGCAGCCCCGTGGACACCACACCGCCGCAGACGCCCGGCGGGCTCGCCGTCACCGCCACCGGCACGACGACGGCGGGCCTGTCCTGGACCGGCTCCACCGACAACGTCGGCGTCAGCGGATACGACGTCCTGCGCGACGGCGTCCAGATCGCCACCGTCACCGGCACCAGCTTCGGCGACGTCGGTCTGACCCCGGGCACCGAGTACACGTATCGGGTCGTGGCCAAGGACGCCGCGGGCAACGCGTCACCGCCGAGTACACCGGTGATCGCCACCACCGTCGCGGACACGTCGCCGCCGACGTCGCCCGGACAGCTGCGCTCGACCGGGAGCACGGCAAGCCAGGTCAGCCTGGCGTGGAACGCGTCGACCGACAACGTCGGCGTCCTGCGGTACACCGTCCGGCGCGACGGCGACGTCGTCGGCACCGCCAGTGGAACGCGATACACCGACACCACCGTGGCGCCCGGCACCGCGTACACGTACACCGTCAGCGCGTATGACGCCGCCGGCAACGTGGCGACGAGCGCGGGGCTGTCGGTCACGACACAGGTTGCCGGTTCGGTGTTCTACGAGGGGTTCGAGAGCGGAGACCTGGCGCAGTGGACGCCGGCGGACGGGCTCGAGCTGCAGAGCGGGATCGTCCACACAGGGGATCAGGCCGCGCGGGCCGCCGGTGAAGGCACCCTCGCATACGGATACAAGACCCTGGCGAACAGCTATCAGGAGCTGTGGATGCAGGGCTGGGTGTACGTGCTGAACCGCACGACGTCGGTCAACGTCCTCGGTTTCCGGGTCGGCACCGGCGCCTCGATCGTCAACGTCTACATCGACGCGAGCGGCCGGGTGGCCCTGCGCAACAACATCGGCGGCGTCACGACCTACGGCACCGCCAAGATCGCCCTGGGCGGGTGGCACCGCCTGGTCCTGCACGCGAAGCTCGGCGACGGCACTGTCGACGTGGCGCTCGACGGCGTCCCTGTCCCCGGCCTGACACTCACCGGTCAGAACCTCGGCACAGCGCCGATCTCGCGGGTGCAGATCGGCGAGAGCACGGCCGGCCGGACGTACGACGTCGTGCTCGACGACATCACGGTCTCCTTCAACCCGTTGCAGTAGCCCACCTTAGCCGTGCTGTCCAGGTTCTGGACAGGTGAAGGCCTCCGGTTGCGGAGTGGAGCTGTCCAGGAACCGCTCAGGCAACCGGAGGCCGGCTGGATCAGCCTCCGCGCGTCGTGCGGCGCAGCTCCCGGACGACGCCCGCGGTGCCGGCGACCAGGAGGAACCCGCCGCCGGCGAGCATGATCGGGCGGTCGTCCGACGGCTTGTCGTCCGAGTCGACCCACAGGTGGTCGGCCTCGATGAGGACGGGCTTGCCCCGGTACAGCGTCACCCGCACCTGCCGGCCGCCCGCGGGCGGGACGTCGTGGGAGATGATCGTGCTCATGGTGAGCTGACGCCCTTCGACGTCCACCCGCGCGAAGTTGCTGGTGAGCTCGACCAGCGCTCCGTCGAGCACGGTCACACACCTCGCCGGCGTGAACTCCTCGGCCTGCGTGCACCGCGGCGCGCCGCGCATCCGTTTGTCCTCGTTGTCGGCGTACCAGGCCAGCACCAGCAGACCGGTCCCGCCGATCCACACGACGATCAGCATGACCAGCAACTCGCGCTTCGTCCAAGGTCGCTGCATCGCCCGCATCCGATCAGTGTCCCGCCCGGGGCTGCCACTGTCAGTAGCCGATCGCGGTGGCGGCGACGGCGCGGAGCTCCGCGGCGACGGGGGCGGGCAGGTACAGGTCGGCGAGGTCGCGGGGTGACTCGCCGGACAGGATGCCGCACAGGGTGACGGCATCGAGGTATCTGGCGGTGTCGTTGGGGTGTTTGCCGTCCGGGTCGATGAGGAACGACGCGCCGTGGGTGGCGATGAGCGTTTCGAACGCGTCGGCGATCGGGGCGATCACGTGCGGCGTCGCCAGGGCGGCCGACAGGGCCGCGTAGTTGCGGTCGATCGCGTCGTTCGCCGCGGCGGTGGACGGGAACGGCGCGGGGTTGACGAGGGCCCAGTTCTTGAAGAGCACGACGCGGCCGCCGGGCTTCAGCGCGCGGTGGAGGTTCGGCTCGTACGTCTGGCGCAGCGTCCTCGTCGCCGCCGCGAGGTCGGTGGCGACGAGCGTGCTGTACTCCTGGAGCACGACGAAGTCGTATTGCCTGCCGTCGCTGAGGGCGGGCGCGACCAGGCCGTCGTCCCAGGTCTGCTGCAGTGTGTAGCCGGAGTGGATGACCTCGACGACGTCGATCGTCCGGCCCGCACCCGACGCGAGGCCGCGCACCAGGGCGGGCGTGCTCTCGCCGGTGGCGCGGGTCATGGAGCCGAGCAGGCTGTTGCCGACGAACAGTACGCTGAAGCCGTCGGCCGGGCGGGTCTCCGCGGACACGCGCGGCGCGACCCACACCAGCACGGCCGCCACGAGGACAGCGACGGCGATGTACGCGCGGTGACGGTACGGCATCGAACGGTCACCCCCTGAACACCGCTAGGGAACGTGTTCGAACAGGGTGCTGGCCGGTGCGCGGGACGTCAATCCACCGAAGGCCTGGCATGGTCGGCCCGCCGTACGACGTCACGGCATACTGCACCGGTGAAGCTGACGTCCTCGGACGGTGCCACGGTCGAGCTGCGGCCCATCGCGTACCAGTTCGGCGCGAACCCGCGCGCCGCACCGGGCACCGACTGGGACGCGAACTGGCTCATCGTCCAGGGCTATGTCACCGCCTCCGACGCGACGGCGTGGGACTTCACCGATCCGTGCCTCACGACCTGGGAGGCCCGCACGGTGAGCGCCTGGCTGCGCGGCGTCGTCGAGGGCGTGATCCGGCCGGTCGCGGTGTGGCCCGACGAGTCGTGGCCGCCCGAGCCGCACTTCCGCACCTACACCGAGCCGAACCTCGCACTGAGCCTGCAGGAGCGGACCGTGGACCGGGCGACGGTCAGGATCCACTTCTCCCTCGAGGCGCTCCCGCCCGGGATCCAGCAGGACATCTACTCGTACTTCCTCGTGCTGGACCTGAGCCTCGAGGAGCTCGCCGCGGCGGCCGAGGAGTGGGCCGCCGACTGCGAGCCGTTCCCCGTGCGCTGACCCGCCGAAGGTTTCCCGAAGGTTCGCCGAAGGGCGGCCGTCCACGGTGGACGGGCGCGCCGCTACCGACGCGCCCGAACCGGAGGAGACCATCATGATGAAGAAGCTTGCCGTGGGCACCGCGGTCGCCGCCCTGGCCGTCGGCCTGGCCGCCGCACCGGCGAACGCGGTCGTCGTCAGCACCGACCCCGTCAAGATCACCGAACAGGAGCTCGACTTCGGCGGCAGCCCCTGGATTCTCGGCGCCCCCGTCAACAGCGGCGTGCTCGGCTGGGACAACACCGGCGGCCGGAAGAGTGCGATCCTGTCCGGCACGCTGTACATCAACAACGCCTCGGGGACGTGCGCCCGGATGCGGCTGGAGACCTACGACGCCGCCCACAACCTCGTCAACTACCGCGACGGCGGCACCGTCTGCGCGCCCAACGGCGCGTTGAACCCGTTTTCCGTGTACTTCCAGACCGCCGCCGACCCGAGCATCTCGCACGCCCACGCCATCCTCCAGGTGCAGAACACCGGCGGCACGTACACCGACGTCGGCGTCGTCATCCACAACTACTGACCCGGATCCGCCGGGCCACGGACGGCGACGGCGGCGAACACCGCGACCAGCGCGACGTTGACCAGGACCGCCAGCCATCCGATGTTCGCGATGTGCGCGAGCGGCCAGGCGGCACCGGCGACGGCGAGCAGCACCACCGCCCACAACGGCTGGGTGCGGCGCAGCACGGCCGCACCCAGCAGCAGGGTCAGCGGGAAGCACAGGCCGAGCGGCTTGATCAGGGTCGCGGCACCGGACGCGTCGACCAGGTCGGTGTCGCCGAGGGACACGTGGATCGTGTTGAAGCCGTAGGCGACGTTGCCGGCGGCGCCGAGCGCACCCACGACGAGCAGCACCGCGGCGAGGACGCCCCGCCCGAGGTCGACGAGTTTCAGCATGAGGATGATGTACGCCGTCGCGCCGAGCACGTGGACGACGGCGGCGGCCGGGTCGTCCCAGCCGCGCACGGCGTAGAGGACGTCGGCGATCAGGTAGATCACCGGGGCGAAGAACAGTGACGCGGTCAGCGCCCGGTCGACGGGCGTGGCGGGTCGGTCGGTCATGGCGGGCTCCTGTCGGATCGGGTCGCTTCCCCACCGGTACCGTCGCCGCACGGACCATCCGGGGACATCGGGGCCGCCCCTGCGACATTGCCGGGTTAACCCTGCTGTCCGCCGGCGTCCGCGCTGGCACGATGACACCGTGACGCGGGACGGGACGTATGCCCGGGCGGCGGCGGGTGCGGCGACGGCCGTGCTGGTCGTCGGCGGGTTCGCGCTCGGCCGGCACGTGGGGAACCTGCACAACGGGCTCATCGCGGCGTCGTTCACGGCGGTCGGGCTGTTCGTGCTGCGGCGCAGTCCCCGCAACCCCGAGGGGCGGCTGTTCGTCGCCACCGGCGTCGCGCACGCGGTCATGTTCGCCGGGCGGCAGTACGGGCTGCATCCCGGTCCGCTGCCGGGCGCGTCGTGGGTCGGCTGGTGCGGGGTGTGGCCGCTGCCGGTCGTGCTCGTGCTGATCGGCGTGACGGTGATGGGCTTCCCGGACGGGCGGCTGCCGTCACGGGCGTGGCGGCCGGTCGTCGCCGCGCTCGCCGTCGTCGGTGTCGTGCTGTCCGGCGTGTCGGCGCTGTGGCCGGTCGAGTACGCGCGGACCGGCCTGATCGCCGCGCATCCGCTGCACCTGCCGGGCGCCGCGGCCGCCGAGGCGTTCTACGCGGCGGCGCGGCCGGTCGGGTACCTGCTGTTCCAGCTGACGTGGGCGGCGTGCGTCGTCGTCCGGCTGCGCACGGCCCGCGGTGACGAGGCGCGGCAGCTGCGGTGGTTCGTGTACGCGGTCACGGTGTCCGCCGCGGTGATGGTCGCGGGCCTGCTCGTGTGGCGGTCGCCGATCCCCGGCGCGCTGACCACACCGCTGATCGCGGCCGCGGCCGGTGCGGCGATCCTCAAGTACCGCCTGTACGACATCGACCCCGTCATCAACCGGTCCCTGGTGTTCGGGGCGATGGCCGCCGTGGTGACCGCCGGCTACGCCGTCATGGTGACCGGCGTCGGCCGGCTCGTCGACGGGCACGGGACGCTGCTGTCCCTGGTGGCCACCGGCGTCGTCGCGGTCGCGTTCGAGCCCTTGCGGCGGCGCGTCCAGCGGGTCGCGGACCGTCTCGTGTACGGGCGCAGGTCGACGCCCTACGAGGCCCTGGCCCGGTTGTCGGCGCACCTGACGGCACCGGCGGGTGGGCTGCTCGACGGGATCTGCACCACCGTCGCCGATGCCGTCGGCGCCCGGGAGGTCACGCTGTGGACCGGCCCGCCGGATTCGCTGCGGGCGGTGGCGATCTGGCCGGCGTCGTCGCCGCTGCCGGCGTCGGCCCGGCCGCTCAGCTCGCTCGTGGCGGTGCCGGTGCGGCACGACGGCGGGTTCCGCGGCGCGCTCACCGTCACGAAGGCGCCCGGCGACCCGCTGTCCCCGGCCGAGCAGCGGCTCGTCGGCGACCTGGCCGCCCAGGCGGGGCTGGTCCTGCAGCTGCGGGCGACCGCGCAGCGCCTGGTCGCCGCCGGTGACGCCGCCCGGCGCCGGCTCGAACGCGACCTGCACGACGGCGCCCAGCAGCGCCTGGTGACGGTCGCCATGGAGCTCGGCGCGGTGGTCCGCTCGGCGACGGATGCGGGCGCCGCCGACGTCGCCGCCCAGGCGTCCTCGGTCCGGGCGCGGCTGCTCGAGGCGACGGCGGAGCTGCGGGAGATGGCCCGCGGGCTGCACCCCGCGGTCCTGACCCAGGACGGGCTCGAGGCCGCGATCGGGTTCCTCGCCGACCGGTCACCGGTGCCGGTCCGGCTCACCGTGTCGATCGGGCGGCGGCTGCCCGCCGAGGCCGAGGCGACCGCGTACTTCGTGATCAGCGAGGGCCTGACGAACGCCGCCAAGCACGCCGCCGCCACCGTCGTGTCGGTGTCCGTGTCGCTCACCGGTCACCGTCTGGTGGTCCAGGTGGCCGACGACGGCTGCGGTGGTGCCGAGGTCCGGCCCGGCAGCGGCCTGGAGGGGCTCATGGACCGGCTCGCGATCATCGACGCCCGGCTCACCATCGACAGCGGACCGTCCGGCACCCGGCTGCGGACGGTGATCCCGTGCGGGTGATGCTCGCCGACGACGGCGTCCTCTTCCGCGAGGGCATGGCCCGCATCCTGGCCGACGCCGGGTGCACCGTCACCGGCCAGGCCGGTGACGGGGCCGCGCTGCTCGCCCAGGTCCGCGCCGACCCGCCGGACGTCGCGGTCATCGACCTGCGGATGCCGCCCGGCTTCACCGCCGAGGGCATCGAGACGGCCGCCGCGATCCGCGGTTGTGCGCCCCGCGTCGGGCTGATGCTGCTGTCGCAGTACGTCGAGGTCCACCACGCGCTGCGGCTCATCACCGAGTTCGACGGTGGCGTCGGCTACCTGCTGAAGGACCGCGTCTCCGACCTGACCGCGTTCGCCGTGGACCTGCGCCGGGTCGCCGCCGGCGACACCGTCATCGACCCAGAGCTCGTCGCCAGGCTCGTCGCCCGCCGCCGCGAGCGGGATCCCCTGGACGCCCTCACCGAGCGTGAGCGTGCCGTCCTCGCGCTGATGGCCCAGGGGCTGTCGAACGCGGCGGTCGCGGCCGACCTGCACCTCGCGGTCAAGACCGTCGAAGCGCACGTCACGTCCATCTTCACGAAGCTCGGCCTCGTCCAGCACGAACGCGAGCACCGCCGGGTCCTCGCCGTGCTCACCTTCCTCCGCGCCTAGCCGGCGATCTCTTGTGGCGGTGCGGTGAAGTCGCGGGCCGGCAGCGGGGCCAGGCCGTCGTGCTGGACGCCGGCGACCGCGCCGGTGGCGCGCTCCGGCACGCCGTCGGCGATCTCGACCGAGGTGGTGTCCGCCTTCGGCGACGTCGCGATCATGCCCGCGGTGACCAGCTGGGGTCCGGCGACGACCATGGAGAAGGTGCGGCGGTTGGTGGTCGGGCCGAGCTGCCCGGCCACCGGACGGCCCACGGTGTCGCGGACGGTCGTGACGGCTCCGGCGCCGCAGCGGTCCCCGAACGCGGAGCGGTCCCCGACCGGGCACCGGCCGGCGTCGATCGCGGCCCGGGCAACCTCGGGGCGGAGCACCGCCTCGCAGGCCGGCCCGGTCCCGACGACCGGCCGCCCGGCGGCGTCGGTGAGCTTGGCGACGGGGAGCGGGTCGCAGTGGGTGCCGTCGGCGGCCAGGGTCGCGTACGCGTTGGCCAGGTCCAGGGCGGTGGTCGCCGAGACGCCGAGGGTGAACGCGCCCCATGACGCGCCGGCCGCCTGGCTCAGCATCTTGTCCTCCTCGGCTCGGAAGACGATGCCCAGGCGCTTGGCCATGGCGATCGCCTTGTCCGCGCCGACCTTCTCCTGTAGCGCCACGAAGTACGTCACCACCGAGTGCCCGAACGCGTCCCACATGGTGCGTCGCCCCGACTGGTACGCCGTGTCGCCGGTGTTCACCGGGCACCAGTGCCCGCCGTTGCAGGCCACCGGGCTGGACGGATCGATCCGGTAGTTCGACTCGTACACCCGCTTCGTGTCGATCGCGTGGTCCAGCTTCAGGCCGCTCTCCAGCGCCGCCGCGAGGGTGAACATCATGAACGGCGCCCCGGCCGCCGCCCCGGGCATGTCCTCGTCGCCGGAGATGAGCGGGTCGACGAGGTCCGGTCCGGCGGGCCGCCACGGCCGTCCGTCCCGCTCGGCGGGGCTCACGGCCGGGCTCGCGCCCGGCGGGCGGCGGAAGTTGCGGTTCACGGCCATCGTCCTGATCAGGCCGGTGCCGGGTTCGATCGTGGCGAGGGAGAACACCTTCGGATCGCCGACCGGCAGGACCGCGTCCACCCGGCGCTTCGCGTTCGCCTGCAGTCGCGGGTCGAGGGAGCCGCCGACGCGGAACCCACCGTGCCGCAGCCGCTCCACCCGCTCCGCCTTGCCTGCGCCGAACACCTCCTGCGCCTGCCACCACGTCACCACGTAGTCGCAGTAGTACCCCCAGTCGTTGACCGGGACCCGCAGGCAGGCCTCACGGGGGTCCTCGGTGTCGAACCGCGCGATCAGCGTCGTGCCGTCGGCCGCGTACAGCTCCGACGCCTGCCCCTTCGACGCCGGCCGCGCAACGGGCGCGCCCTCGTCCCGGGAACGCCAGACGACGATCCCGGCGACGGCGGCGACCACGAGGACGACCGCCAGCGCCGCCGTCCCACGCCGCCGGCCGGTCTCCGGCCCGTGCTCGATGATCGACTCGTTCACCGTTTCCCCCGCGACTCACCCACCGTGAGGGTCGGATGCTATCGACTGCCGCCACCGCCCGCTGCCCCGGACACGGTGGAGCGACCCGATCGAGGCACCACGGGCGGTGGGACGTCGCGCGCACGCGCGCGAAGGCTGCCGCGCGGCAGCGCCGGCAGTGCGCCACGCAGTGGCGCATTGGGGGTCCGGGGTGAGAATCCCCCGGCCCGGCGGCGTGCCGCCGGAGCTGGCACAGCGCAGCACGCCGGCCGCGGAAGGCGCCTTCCGCGACCGGGGTGCCTACCCTGCGCAGCGTCGGCGTCGCCTTGCAGGGTGTCGTCCGCAGGTCTGCGAGCGGTGGGTCCGCTCATCGAACCATGGACAACCCTCGACACAGAGTGAACATCGGAGGTATGACTTCGTCAAGAAGGGTTCCGAACTTCTGTCCGGAAGAACAAAAGCGACAGCCTCCAAGATTTTACCCCTTGCCGAGGGAAGCCGGAGCCTGCTAGACATCGGATGTCTTCGAAACAGCGGCGGTACCTGGACGAGGGAGGGCCATGACCAACCGATTCGTGTCGCTGGACACCTACGACGTGCGGTTCCCCACCTCCAGAGACCTCGACGGCTCCGACGCCATGAACCCCGACCCCGACTACTCGGCCGCCTACGTGGTCATCCGTACCGGCGACGGCGCGGGCAAGGAGGACCAGCAGGAGGGGCACGGGTTCGCGTTCACGATCGGCCGCGGCAACGAGGTGCAGACCACCGCGATCCAGGCCCTGGCGCCCTATCTCGTCGGACGTCTGGTGAAGGAGATCCTCGACGATCTCGGCGGCCTGTACCGCGAGCTCGTCTACGACTCGCAGCTACGCTGGCTCGGCCCGGAGAAGGGCGTCATGCACATGGCGATCTCCGCGGTCGTCAACGCGCTGTGGGACCTGAAGGCGAAGCGGGCCGGGCTGCCGTTGTGGCGGCTGCTGTCGTCGATGCCGGCCGAGGAGCTCGTCGACCTCGTCGACTTCCGGTATCTGTCCGACGCGCTGACCCCGCAGGACGCCCTCAAGCTCCTCCGCCGCGGCGAAGACGGCCGCGAGGAGCGGATCCAGACGCTGCTCGACAAGGGTTACCCGGCGTACGCCACGTCACCCGGCTGGCTCGGCTACGACGACGTCAAGCTCGCCCGGCTCTGCCGGGAGGCGATGCGCGACGGGTTCACGCAGATCAAGCTCAAGGTCGGCGCCGACCTCGACGACGACCTGCGCAGGATGCGGATCGCCCGCGAGGTGTGCGGACCGGATGTGCGGATCGCCGTCGACGCCAACCAGCGGTGGGACGTCGGCACGGCCGTCGAGTGGGTCCGTGCGCTGCAGCCGTTCGACCCGTGGTGGGTGGAGGAGCCGACCTCCCCCGACGACGTCGTCGGGCACGCGGAGATCGCGCGGCGGATCGCGCCGATTCCCGTCGCGACCGGTGAGCACGTCCAGAACCGGGTCGTGTTCAAGCAGCTGCTGCAGCTCAACGCGGTCTCGTTCGTCCAGCTCGACGCCGCCCGCGTCGCCGGGGTCAACGAGAACGTCGCGATCCTGCTCCTCGCCGCGAAGTTCGGCGTGCCGGTGTGCCCGCACGCCGGCGGGGTCGGGCTCTGCGAGCTCGTCCAGCACCTGTCGATGTTCGACTACGTCGCGGTGTCCCGGTCCATGGACAACCGGGTCATCGAATACGTCGACCACCTGCACGAACACTTCACCGACCCGGTGCACGTGCACCGGGGGCACTACCTGGCGCCGCTCGCACCAGGGTTCAGCTCCACCATGCGGGCCGAGAGCCGCGCCCGCTTCGCGTTTCCGGACGGCCCCATCTGGAGCACCACCAACACCCCCTGAGGATCCACATGAGACTGTTACTGGCCACCGCCCTGGTCGTCTCCGTCGCCACCCTCGCCGCCTGCAACTCGTCCGCGTCACCCGGCACCGGGGAGTCGCAGAACGCCAAGGGCCAGCCGATCGCCGTCGATCTGCCGCGCGCCGACTCCGACTTCTGGAACTCCTACGCCAAGTACATCCCGCAGTTCGCGAAGGACACCGGCCTCAACCTGATGACGCCGACGAACTCGCAGAACGACATCGCCAAACTCGTCGCGAACACCCAGGCCCTGACGAGCCAGGGTGCGAAGGCGATCGTGATGGCACCGCAGGACACCGGCGCGATCGCGACCACACTCACCCAGCTGGAGCAGAAGAAGATCCCGGTCGTCACCGTCGACACCCGCCCCGACAAGGGCAACGTCTACATGGTCGTCCGCGCCGACAACCGCGCCTACGGACAGAAGGCCTGCGAGTTCCTCGGCGCCAAGCTCGGCGGCAAGGGCAAGGTCGTCGAGTTCCAGGGATCCCTGTCCAGCGTCAACGGCCGGGACCGCTCCGAGGCGTTCGCCGAATGCATGTCCAGCAAGTTCCCCGGCATCACCGTCTTCGCCGAACCCACCGACTGGGAGGGCGCGAAGGCGTCCGCGGCACTGCAGACCCGCCTCGCCCAGCACCCCGACATCAACGGCATCTACATGCAGGCCGGCGGCGTGTTCCTCGCCCCGACGCTGCAGCTGCTGCGGACCAAGAACCTCCTCGTCCCGCCGAGCGACCCGAAGCACATCTTCATCGTGTCCAACGACGGCATCCCGCAGGAGTTCGACGCGATCCGCAAGGGCGAGATCGACGCGACCGTGTCACAGCCCGCCGACCTGTACGCGAAGTACGCGCTCTTCTACGCGAAGGCCGCCGTCGACGGCAAGACGTTCCAGCCCGGCAAGACCGACCACGACAGCACCATCGTCCAGGTCCGCGACGGCCTGCTGGAGGACCAGCTCCCCGCCCCGCTCGTCACCAAGGACAACGTCGATGACTCGGCGTTGTGGGGCAACCAGATCGGCAAGTGATGACCGACGCGACCGGCGCCTCCACCGTCCCGGCGGTGGAGGCCGTCCACACGAGCAAACGCTTCGGCGCGACCACGGCACTGCACGACGTGTCGGTCACGGTCGCGCCCGGCAGCACCCACGCCCTCGTGGGCCGCAACGGCGCGGGCAAGTCGACGCTCGTGTCGCTGCTCACCGGCCTGCAGAGCCCCGACGCCGGCGCGATCGCCTTCGACGGTCAGCCCGCCCCGCCGGTGTCGGACCGGGCCGCGTGGCGCCGCCGCGTCGCGTGCGTCTTCCAGCGCTCCACCATCATCCCCGAGCTGTCGGTGGCGGAGAACCTGTTCCTCAACCGGCAGGGCGACGTCGTCCGCTGGGGTGCGCTGCGCCGCCGGGCGGCGCACCTCCTCGACGAGTACGCCGTCGACGTCTCCCCCGCCGCCCGCGCCGGGGACCTCGGCGTCGAGCAGCGGCAGCTCGTCGAGATCGCCAGGGCGCTGTCGCAGGGCGCCCGCTTCATCATCCTCGACGAGCCGACCGCCCGGCTCGACGCGACCGCCATCGACCGGCTCTTCGGCCGGCTGCGGGCGTTGTCCGCGACCGGGGTGACGATGCTGTTCATCTCCCATCACCTGCAGGAGGTCTACGCGGTCTGCGACACCGTCACCGTGTTGCGGGACGCTCGTCATGTACTGACGGCGCCGGTGTCCGAAGTGGACCACGACGCCCTGGTCGCGGCGATGACCGGCGAGGCGGTCGGACTGACCGCGGTGCGGCCGCGGCCACCGGCCGACCCGTCCACCCCGGTCGCGTTGCGGCTGACCGGGTTGACGTTGCGCGGCTCGTACGATGGCATCGACGTCGACGTGAAGGCCGGCGAGATCGTCGGGGTCACCGGCTCCGGCAGCAGCGGCAAGGTGGCCCTCGCCGAGACCGTCGGCGGGCTGCGGCGCCCCGGCTCCGGGAGCGTCAGCGTGGCGGACCGGCCGGTGCCGCCGGGGAGCGTGCCCGCCGCGCTCGCCGCCGGGATCGGCCTCGTCCCGCAGGACCGGCACCGCGAAGGCCTCGTCCCGCTGCTGTCGGTGGCGGAGAACGCGACCCTGCCGATCGCCTCGACCTTCGGGCGCTTCGGCTACGTGGCGCCGAAACGTCTGCGGGAGACGGCGAACACGTTCATCGAGCGCTACGACATCCGGGCCGAAGGGCCGTCGGCGCCGGTGAGCAGCCTGTCGGGCGGCAACGCGCAGAAGGTCGTCCTCGCCCGCGCGCTGAGCACCTCGCCCCAGGTCCTGGTCCTCATCAACCCGACCGCCGGGGTCGACGTGCGCTCCAAGGAGTCGCTGCTCGGCGCCGTCCGGGCCGCGGCAGCATCCGGAACGGCGGTGCTGATGGTCTCCGACGAGCTCGACGACCTGCGGCACTGCGACCGGGTCCTCGTCATGTTCCACGGCCGCGTCGTCGCGGCCCTGCCCGCCGGGTGGAGCGACACCGACGTGGTCGCCGCCGTCGAAGGAGTCTCGTCATGACCACAGTCCCGGCCCGGCTGTCCGGGATCCGCCTGGCCAGGATGCGGGACCTCACCCTCGTCCCGGCGATCCTGCTGCTGCTCGTCGTCGGCGCGATCGTCGACCCCGTCTTCCTGTCCAGCGCCAACATCACCAACGTGCTGCAGCAGCAGACCGAGCTGTCGCTGCTGGTCCTCGCCGAGACGGTCATCCTGATCGGCGGCCGTTTCGACCTGTCCCTGGAGTCGACCGTCGGTCTCGCGCCGGCGTTGGGCGTCGCGCTGGTCGTCCCCGTCGCCAGCAACGGCCTCGGCACCGGGTGGCCGTCCGCCCTGACGGTGCCGTTGATCCTGCTCATCGGGCTGCTCGTCGGCGCGCTCAACGCGCTGCTGATCCTGCGCTTCGGGCTGTCCGCGTTCATCGTCACGCTGGGCATGCTCATCACGCTGCGCGGGCTGCAGATCGGCATCACCGGTGGCCAGAGCATGTTCGAGCTCCCGCCGTCGGTGCTGTATCTCGGCAACGCCACGTGGCTCGGCCTGCCCGTGTCGATCTGGCTCTGCGGCACGCTCTTCGCCGTGGGGATCGCGCTGCTCGGCTGGTTCCGCCACGGGCGGGCCGTCTACGCGATCGGCGGCAACGTCGACGCGGCCCGCGCCGCCGGCATCCGCAGCGGCCGCGTCATGTGGATCGTCTTCATCGTCGCGGGCGGCCTCGCCGCGCTCGCCGGGTTGCTGATGACCGGCCGGCTCGGGTCGATCGCCGCAGCTCAGGGCGACGGCTTGATCTTCCAGGTCTTCGCCGCCGCGGTCATCGGCGGCGTCAGCATGGACGGCGGCAAGGGCACCCTGTTCGGCGCGCTCTGCGGCGTGCTGGTCCTCGGCCTGATCAGCAACATCCTGACCCTCGCGGGCGTCTCCGCGCAGTGGATCCAGGCGGTGTACGGCCTGATCATCCTCGTCGCACTGATCCTCGCACGGGTCACGACGGGCAAGGCCCAGGACTCCTAGACCGGTGTGGTGGGCGGTGTCTTGGCGGTCGCCGCCCACCACACCTTGCGAAACTTTCACGTCACGCCGGCCGATCCTGGTGTGGACCGGCAGCTCAGACACGGCCCCGACTTTCGAAACGGCCGGTCCCGAACGACGCTCCCGCTTTCGACGACAGTTGCCCTGACTGCATCGAAGGGAGCAGCATGAACACCCACTTCAGACGCCTTCTGCTGGTCGGCGGGGCGTGCTCCGCCCTCGTCGCCGCCGGCGTGGTCGCGCTGACCACCGGCACCGCCAGCGCCGAGGCCGACCGGACCGTCACCGCGAACACCACCGGCACGCACAACGGCTACTTCTTCTCCTACTGGAAGGACACCGGCAACGTCACCATGACGCTGGGCGCCGGCGGCTCGTACAGCGTCCAGTGGAGCAACATGAACAACACCGTGGTCGGCAAGGGCTGGAAACCCGGCTCCAGCCACACGGTGAACTATTCCGGCACGTTCAACGTGAACGGCAACGGCTACCTCGCGCTGTACGGGTGGACCACCAACCCGCTCATCGAGTACTACGTGGTGGAGAACTTCGGCAGCTACAACCCGAGCACCGGCGCGCAGCGGCTCGGCTCGGTGACCACCGACGGCAGCACGTACGACATCTACCGCACGCAGCGCGTGAACCAGCCCTCCATCATCGGCACCGCGACGTTCTACCAGTACTGGAGCGTCCGGCAGCAGAAGCGGACCGGCGGCACCATCACCACCGCCAACCACTTCAACGCCTGGGCGGGCCTCGGGCTGAACCTCGGCACGCACGACTACCAGATCCTCGCCACCGAGGGCTACCAGAGCAGCGGCAGCTCCAGCATCACGGTCAGCGAGGGCCCCGGTCCCGGCCCGACCACCTCGTCGCCGCGGCCTTCGCAGGGCGCGTCGAGCCCGCCGCCGGGTGGCGGCACCGCTTCGTGCCAGGTGACGAACGCCGTCAACGCCTGGAACACCGGCCTGACGGACACCATCACCATCACCAACACCGGCACGACCCCCATCAACGGCTGGTCGCTGCGGTTCAACCTCGCGGCCGGGCAGACGATCACCTCCGGCTGGAGCGCCACGTTCTCGCCGAGCAGCGGCCAGGTCACCGCGACCAACGTCAGCTACAACGGCTCCCTCGCGCCGGGCGCCTCGACGACGATCGGCTTCCAGGCCAACCACACCGGCAACGCCGGCGCGCCGAGCGGGTTCACCCTCAACGGCGCCGCCTGCCGCTGACCGTCCGGGCCGCGCCGGGTTCCCGTCCCGGCGCGGCCCTCGTCAGCGCACCGCGGTCATCTTTTCGGACCCGGGATTGCCGCCGAGAGTCCCAGTCTCGGCGGCGGTCACGGCAGTAGGCTCATCCATCGAGCAGGTCGCGGCCTCCTTCGCCGGATGACCATTTCGACTCTGGAGAGATGAGCCTTGACTGACATCGAGACGGTCACCCTCGAGGCCGAGCCTCGACCAGGCCCAGGCCCGCGCGCTCGTCTACGGCCTTTCGAACGAACGCGTCGGGCAGGGCCAGATCGCGGCGATCGCCGCCGACCTCGCACGATCGTCGACCCCGGTGGATCTCGGCAAGAGCATCGCGACCGGCCAGCAGGACTGGTCGCACTGGGCCGAGACGCTGGCGCGCTCGCTGCCCGCCGGTGCCGCCCAGGAGCTCGTGCGTGGTGTGCAGACCGGCCGGCTCGAAAACGTGCGGGCGGGCCTGGGCGTGAAACAGCAGGCAGCCGTCGAGTACGGCGTCGGGGCGCTGGTCGGCGGGGTCACCCGCTTCGTGTTCGGGCGTGAGGTCGTCGACGCCGCGCACGAGGCGTTCCCCGCGGCGCCCGACCGGTTTCCGCCGCACCTCGCGGTCGAGATCAAGCAGAAGCCGGAGAAGGACGACGAGCCGAACCGGGCACTCGTCGCCCTGCAGGACGCGGCCCGCTCGACCGGGACCTGGGTGGGCAACTCCGCGCAGACGGTCAAGACCGGTGTCGGGGCCGCGGTCGGCACCGTCACCCGTCCGTTCCGGAGCGTGGACGTCGACGGCTCCCCGGTCGAGCCCCAGGCGCTGACCGCGGTGAAGGGTGTCGGCGGTGCGATCTCCGGCGCCGCGACCACCGTCGCCGGGAAGGTCGCGGCACCGTTCAAGCGGAAGAAGGACGAAGCGGACCCACCGGCGATCTCAGACGGGTCGCAGCTCGACGAGGAGCTCTGACAGCGCCGCGGCGTCGCACGCGCCCATCGGGATGTGCCGGGTGCGCTGCAGGTGGTCCGACCAGGCGTCGTCGACCCAGATCTCGGTGACGTGCACCTCGCCGGTCGCGGTGTACGTCAGCGCCGGCAGCCCCGGCTCCAGCTCGACGACGAGGGTCAGCCCGCCCGGCAGCGTGTGCGCCAGCTGGGTGTGCACCCGGCTCGACGGGTGGTAGCCGTTGCCCTGCCAGCCGCCGGACTGCTCCAGCGCCGCGAGCCGGTCCGCCGGCACGGGTCCGAAGCCCGGCAGGCCGGTCGCGGCGCGCTCCTGCGGGGTCAGCAGGACCACCGGGCGGTGCAGCTGCGCGAATGGTGGCAGGATCTCGTAGTCGGTGCCGATCTGCGCCCACCTCGCCAGGTCGTCGCCCAGGTCCGCGGGGTGCACGATGCCGAGCTGCGCGCCGTCGTCCACGAGGGCGGTGGCGTCGTCGATGTCGGCGAAGCTGCCGTCCTCCGCGATCCGCAACGCCCGCAGCAGGCGGCCCTGTCCGTCGTACTCGCCCCACAGCAGCCGCCGCGCCGGTGGTCCCAGGATCGGGTGCGGCAGCACCACCGTCGGCAGGTCCCGGGCCGGGCGCAGCCGCCGGGTGAGCATGTCCTTGTGCAGCCGCGCGATCTGCGCCGAAGCGGTCGCCCGCAGGTCCTTCTTCAGTTGCAGGAAGTGTTGGTACGCATCGGGATTCGTGTCCCTGGCACCCGGCTTCGGTGGCCGCGCCGACCGTCGCCCGCCGGCGTCGACGACGTGCGGGGTGAGGTGCGCGTCGACGGCGATCGTGAACGCGCGCGGCCCGTAGTCCAGGGTGCGGCCCGTGTCGAGGCCGTGCGTGACCGTCAGCCGGTCCGCCAGCTGCGTCACCGACAGCCCGCGCAGCGCGGCGGCCTGGGTGAGGTAGGCCAGGGCCCGCTCGTTCGTCGGACCGCCGGACATGCCCGCCTCGATCGCCAGCAGATGGCGCAGCGCAACGTCCGTGCCCACGGTCGCCAGCACCGCGAACCCGTCGACGGCGCGAGCGTAGCGGCTGCGGGCGGGCCATGACCGTACCAGCGGCGCCAGCATGTCCATGGTGGCGTCGTCGCCGACGTGGGCCTGCGCCGGCAGCACCCAGGCGCCGGCGACCGGCATCCCGTCGGCCAGCCACTGCCGCAGCAACGTCCGGCCGAGTTCCGCGGGGTTGTCACAGTCCGCGATGAGCTTCTCCATTTCCGGATCCGCCTCATGTACGAACGGCTGCGCGGCCGACGACGACGCCACGAAGAAGGGCACTTCGCTGCGGTGCGGAGCGGGATCGCCGGGCGGGGGCTCCGGTGGCGCCGCCAGCCGGGCCTCGGCCAGCGGCTGCGTCAGGCCTCTGCGTTTCCGCGGTGCCGGCCCTGCCGCGGTCTTGACGACGGGCACCTCGTGGCCGGTCGTCATCAGGAACCGCAGCGCGTCCTCCGCCTGCTGCCGCGCCCTGCCCGGGCGGCCTTCGGCGACCGGGACCAGCGCCCGCGCGGCGGCCTCGGCGTGCCGGTGCAGCCACAGCCGTGCCCACTGCCGCGCCGACCCGAGATGCCGCAGCCACCCCGCGACCAGCGCCGCCGGCTCCGGCCCCCGGAACGGCAGCATCAGCCAGCCCAGCCGGTCGGCGTGCTCACGAGCGTCGTGCAGCGCGAGCGGCAACGCGTCCAGCTCGAACCGCGCGACCGCGACCCGGTCCAGGTCCAGCTGCTGCCTGGCCCTGACGAGCAGCAGCGACGCGTTGAGCAGCGCCCGCGCCGACGCCTCGGGCCCCTTGACGAGCAGCCACGACAGCTGCGCCGGGGTGAGGTCGGCGAGCGTGTCCGCGCTGGTCGCCGCCGTGACCCAGGCGGGCTGCTCACGCCCGTGCTCCAGCGCCGCCGCCCGCGACCACCACAGCTCCCGCTCCCCGTCCTCCCAGGCCATGACGGTCGGGTCTGCTGTCACCTCAGCCTCCATGGTCGCGAACCGTAGCGGAGCGGCCGGGTGCGGGAAAATGTCGTACCCCGGCGGTAGGTTGCAACCAAGTGCCGGAGCGGGCTCGTCGCCGCCGCCGGTCGCCGAGTGCATCGCGGCGCGGCACCCATCGTCGTTTGCGAGCCTCGCGACGACCTACGAGGACATGGGGCGGTCCGGGGACGCGGCGGCGGTCCGTGCCGGCGGCACGGTCGCGTCCTGCAACGGTGGCTACTGGCGGCGGACTATCTCGGCGATCCAGGTGGGCGCGAACGGTGACGTGCAGTTCGGCGGGGTCGGGTAGTCCTTGAGGACCTCGAGGCGTTCGCCGATGTCGACGGCGCGGGCGCGCAGCGCTGGGTGTGAGATGCCGATCTGGGCGAGACAGTGGTTCATCGCCCACTGCAGGCGGTCCGGGGCGTCCTTCATCCGCTCCTCGATGCGGTCGAGGAGCGCGTCGAGGTCGAGGCCGTCGGGGTGCTTCGCGACGCGGTCGACGGTGAGGGCCCAGCCGGCGCTCGCGACGACGGGGTCGGTGTCGGCGAACCAGGCCACCCGCAGTGCCTCGCAGTGCGGGCTCTTCTTCACCACGTAGCTGACGAGCCAGTCGTGCACCTTGGGGACGCGTGCCTCGCGGAGCATGCCGTCCAGGGTGTCCCGCTCGTACATCTTGGGGCGGCAGATCAGCAGGGCCAGCAGCCGCGCGGCGGTGTCGCCGGTCGCCCACAGCCGCACCGCGAGGTCGTGCTGCGTCTTCAGCTGCTTCGCCAGGGCGCGGAGCTTGCCGAGGTTGACACCGTGGTCGTCGCCGTGGCGCTCATTCACGGCGCGGGCCTTCGGGTCCTCGAGTGCGGCCAGCGAGGCCAGCACCTCGGTCACCGTCGTCTCAGCCACCCGGGCAGTCTACCGGCCGGCCGCCGGCTTGACCCGGCTCAGCCACGCGGCGGCCTCGTCGGCCGGGAGCGGGGCGTCGACCCGTAGCAGCGGGGTCATCAGCGGGTACGCGCGGCCGGTGTCCCAGCTGCGGGAGTACGGCTCGGGCTCCAGCACGACCACCCGGACGCCGTCGAGGTGCGGGATGTCGGCGGGGGTGCCCTCGTTCCAGATCCATGCGCCGTCGGCGTCGACCAGGTTCCAGTTGCCGCGCAGGCCGCCGGCGGGCTGCAGGTCGTCGCCGGTGCCGGCGGCGGCCACCTCGGCCGCGGTCGGCGCCCGGCCCGGGAGCAGGCCGCGGGCCGGGTCGCCGATCAGGGCGGCGGCGAGCAGGGTGTGCAGCTGGAAGTTGTCGCCGATGCCGCCGATGGTGACGCGGTATCCACGGCCGGTGCCGGCGAAGCTACGGTCCAGGACCAGCAGCGGCTCGTCGTCGAGGACGCTCAGCAGCCCGGAGAGCCAGTGCGGCGTGTCGTGCGTCTCGCGGACCGGTTCGATCGCCGCGGCCAGCCGGTCCCGCTGCGGCAGCGCGGCCCGCACGTCGGCGCGCTGGCACAGGTACAGCACCGGCTGGACCCAGGCGTCGGCGCAGAACCATGCCTGCAGGAGCAGCTCGGCCGCCCGCCCGTCGAGGTCCTGGGCGGCGCCGGCGAAGCGTTCCGGGGCGGGCCGATCTGGTCGTGTGCGTCGGGTCGCGGTGGCTCGCCGAACGACGCCCGGTGCAGCTCGGCGAAGCGGGCGGCGGACTCCATCGCGTCCGCGGCCCGGTCGACGAGCGTCGGCACGACCACGGACGGGTCGGTGCCGTAGCCGGCCATGCCGCCGACCAGCTGCGCGAGATCGCCCGCGATGCCGAAGGACACCTGCAGGGCGGGCTCCAGGCGGACGAGCGCGGCCTGGACCTCGTCCGGTGCGGCTCCCGGCACCTCCTGCCCGATGGCCTGGACGCCGCCGGCGAACCCTTCCGCGTCGCGGGTCTGCATCGCCGTGAGCAGCGTGTCGACCTGGTGGGCGAGCGGCGACCGGGGTGCGTTCATGGCCGCGATCATAAACGGCACAGCGGCGGCCACCGGGGCGGGGACTTCAGGAGGTGCCGGGTGGCTCGGCGATCCGGGCCAGCCATTCGCCGAGGAGTGAGCGCTCGGCGGGGGTGAATCCCGGCAGGTCCGGCAGGGCGGCGCGCAGCGTGACGGCGGCGGCGGACGGCCCCGTCCCGATCGCGGGCCGGTCGGTGAGGATGACCGCGCAGACGGAGTCCCAGGCGGTGCCGGCGAGCGCTTCGTCGCGCTCGTGCTCCGGTTGCTCGATCAGGGTGTGTACGACGCCGTTGCCGGCCGACCGGATGAGTTCCGTGGCGCGGCGCTCGGTGACGCGGAGGCGCCCGGCGGCGGCGACCCGGCGCACACGCTCCCGCAGGACGCGCTCACCGGCCTCGACGGCGGCGCGGCCGCCCGCGGTGCGGCGGGCGGTGTGCATGAGGCGAAACAGTTCCGGGTTGGCCAGGCCGAAGCCGACGTGCAGCTCCCAGCCGGCGTGCAGGGCGTCGACCGGGTCGGCGGCGGGATCGAGCCGCTTCTGCCCGGTGTAGGTGGCGAGCCCGTGCGCGACGACGGCGTCGAGCAGCCCGTCCTTGTCGCCGAACAGCCGGTAGATCGCGGGTGCCTGCAGCCCGGCGGCGAGCGCCACGGACCTGGTGGTGACCGCGTCGGGCCCGCCGTCGGCGAGGAGCCGGGCGGCGACCTCCACGAGCTGCGTCCGGGTGCGGTCACGGGCGTCCTCCATGTTATCGACGATATCAGAAGGTGGATACCAGTGATGCTATCCTTGATATCGTCGTTTCAGTATCACCGATATCGGGAGCCCTCATGATCGTCATCACCGGCGCGACCGGCGCACTCAACGGCGCCACCGTCGAGCACCTGCTCAAGCTCGTCCCGGCGGACCAGATCGGCGTCAGCGTCCGCGACACCGGCAAGGCACAGCACTTCGCCGACCGCGGCGTGCGGGTGCGGCGCGGGGCGTACGACGACCCGGCCGCCCTGCTCGACTCCTTCGAAGGCGCCGACCAGGTCCTGCTCGTCTCCTCCAACGACCCGCACGGCGACTCGGTCGCCCTGCACCGCACCGCGGTCGAGGCCGCCGTCGCCGCGGGCGCCACGCGCATCCTGTACACCAGCCATCAGGGAGCGGGGCTCGACAACCCGTTCCAGCCGGCCCGGCATCACGCGGCCACCGAGGCGGTCCTCGCCGACCGCGGGGTCGCGTGGACGTCCCTGCGCAACGGCTTCTACGCGCACAGCCTCGGGTGGCTGCTCGGACCGTGGCGCGAGACCGGGGTCATCGCCGCCCCGGCCGACGGCCCCGTCTCATGGACCGAACGCGCCGACGCCGCCGAGGCGGCCGCGGTCATCCTCGCCGGGCGTTCCTTCGACGGCCCGGTCACGCTCACGGCCGGCGCCGCGGTCACGTTCGACGACATCGCCGCGGCCGCGTCGGAGCTGACCGGCCGCGATGTCTCGCGGGTCGTCGTGGACGACGAGGACTTCGTCGCCGCGCGCGTCGCCGACGGCGCCCCGGAGTTCATGGCCCGGTTCACGCTCTCGATCTTCCAGGCCGCCCGCGAAGGCCGCTTCACGGGCGTCGACCCGACCCTCGAAACCCTCCTCGGCCGGGCACCGCGGACCGTCGCGGACCTTCTGGCCCAAGAACCGCCGCGGGAAGCATGAATGCTGCGGGTGTCGGCGTGCCGCGGACCTCGCGGCACGCCGGATGGGCACCGACGCGACAACGGTCATCCGGCCCGACACCGAACGAACTCGGCAACGGCACGGCCTTCATTCCGCTCACCGCCCTGCGCGCCAGCCTCCGGGAGGGCCCTCCGTGACGAGAGCGCCTCGCACAGAATCTCGGGCGCCCCGTGCAACCGACCTGCACGGGGCGCCATTGTTGCCCTTCAATCAGCTCCCCAGCGGGGAGACGGGCGCTCTGCTGAATCGAACCGCCACTGGGCGAAGCGATTCACCGGACTCGTTGGGCGATCCGCAGCTCAGTCAGGTAGCGCTTGACAATTTGACCCCCGTAGTCCACGTCAATCAGCCGCGCGATGGAGTTCAGCAGTGCGCTCCGCTGCACGTCCGGCAAGGCACGGTGTCCGGAGTAGGTCAACAGCAGATCCAGGTAGTCAGCTGTCGAGTACGGCAGCTCCCACTCGTATCGGTAGAACTTCCCAGGCCCGAATCGCCCCGACGAGGTGAGCTCCCGATCGTCTTCGACGATGTCACGAGCAGTCTCAAGACGCAGACCCGGTGGGGTCGACGGATCGAAGCGCTCGTAGCACTTCTGGATCTCAACGAAAAATTCCTCGGTCCAGGTACCGCCAGCGATGTGGCGGGTTCCCACGGTGGCCAGCAGACCACCGAGACGCAAAGCGTCAGCAGACTTCGACACCCGCACCGCGGGGTCGATCCAGTGAAACGCGGTAGCGGAGAACACCACGTCGAACGGTTCATTGGGCAAGGGCCACTCCTCGAACGCCGCCGTAATGACCTCCACCGCGTCGAACGCGGCAAGATTTCGCCGAGCCACAGCTGCCATGTCCGTGCCCAACTCGACAGCCACAATGCGGTAGCCCCGCTGGGCCAACGGCACGGTCGCCTGCCCAGTGCCACAGCCAATCTCCAGCACTCTCGCCCCGGGCGCTACCCCGGCCGCAGCGAGATCATCAAACATCTGCACTGGGTATCGAGGGCGGGCACGGTCATAGCGTGCAGCGTCCTCGTTGAAGGTCTCTCGCAACCTCACGTAGTCATTGCTATCGCTCACCAACAGAGAGTAGGAGCGCAACTCCTACGGCAGGCACCCAATTCTCGATGCCAGGCACGGCAGGGTGCACCTGCCGATCGTTACCGGAAAAGGCATCAATGGACCTGATCGACCCGGATGACCCCCGTGCAGGGTCGGCCGAGAGGTGTTCGTGAACCCGACGAACACGGCGCCGGCGACCAGGTAAGGATGAACACTCCGGCGTGATGTCCGCCGGACCGTCGATAGTGAGGGCGGTCCATCGGACGGTACGGTGTGGCCATGAGCGACGCGGTGGTGGCCGACGGTGTTGTCGTGCAGGTGGTGGAGGTCGGCGGCGGGCGGGAGATCTCGTGGGGTGACGGGACCGTGGAGCGGCTGCGGGACCGGATCTCCGACGTGCAGTCGGCCGTCGTGGCCGGGGTGCGGGCCGTCGCCGCGAACGTCACGCCCGACCTGTCCGGGTGGGAGGTCGCGGAGCTGCAGGCGAAGTTCGGCGTCACGCTCAACGCCGAGGCCGGCGTGGTCGTCTCCCGCGCGACGACCGGCGCCACGTTCGAGGTGACCGTCACCCTGCGCCGCAAGCCCGCCGCCGACGGAGCCGCGGACCAGGCCGGTGAGACCGGCCAGAGCTGATGATCGACGGGCGCATCGTCGCCGGGAAGACCGATCTGGGCAGCGGGTTCGTCCTGACGGACCGGATCGTCGCCACGGCGGCGCACGTGGTGCGGAAGTGGCGGCCCGAGGACCTCGCGTTCGTCACGGCGGCGGGGGTACGACTCGCGGTCGAACACATCGAACGTGACATCACGATCGATGTGGCCACGCTGCGCGTCGCGGAGTCCCTGGCGGTCGTGCCTCCGTTGAGGCATGCGCTCCTGCACGACGAGTGGCGGGTGACGGCGCAGCCGAGGGATCACGACGCGCAGCTGACCGGCAAGGTCACCGCGGTCACCCACTCGATCGTCAACCAGGGCGGCATCGACATGATGGTGCTGCAGCTGCACGTGGCGGAGGTGCTGCGGGACTACCGGGGATACTCGGGCAGCGCGGTGACCGTCGAAGGGGCGGTCATCGGTGTGCTGGTCGAGCAGGTCCGCGAGCGGGTCGACGCGGGCGCCGGGGCCGCCAACGTGCTCTACGCGGTGCCGGTCGCCCGTGTCGTCGGCCGGTTCAAGCTCGGCGCCGCGGTCAAGCGCTCGGACCGGGCGCTGCCCGTGCGGCAGCTGCTCGACACCGCCTACTTCGACCTGGACCTGCTCAAGACGGCCATCCTCGACGCGATGACCGCGTGTGACCGGCAGCGGGTCATCGTCTTCGGCGTCGACGCCGACGAGCAGGCCGTGGTGGAGAACCTCTGCGCGTGGCTGCGGCAGTACGTCGGCGACATCGACCGGCAGTACTGGCTGGACATGAGCGCCGTGCTGAACTCCGTCGACACGGCGGCGCAGGCGGTGACCCGCTACACCGCCGTGCTGCGGTCGCGGAACGTCATCTGCCCGGTGTCGGTGCGGGGCACCTCCGCCGGCGCGGTCGCCGAGCTGGTCCAGCGGGTCCGGGAGGCGTACGGACGGCCGGACCACTGGTTCATGCTGTTCCTGCTCGGCGTGCCCGACGGCGGATACCCCGACGCGGTGACAGCCCTGCCCCGGCCGCAGTTCGCGCACCGCGACGTGCAGCAGTGGGCGACGCACGTCATCTCGTCCAAGCACTGGCCGCGGCACCTCGCGGAAGCGTGGACGTCGGACATCGTCGGACGCATCGGCGACGACCTCAACGTGCGGTTCACGTACGAGGAGCTCACCACCTGCATCACCCGCGTACGGCACGAGCCGGACGAGTTGCTCAGCGATCTCGAAGACCTGGGGGCCTGATGCGCACACGCCATCACGTCGACACATCCGTCCGGTTCGACCGGCTCGCGGAGCTGCCGGAGCGGCGCGAGATCGAAGCGGCCGGGCCGCCCGGGCCGCAGGCGCGGTCCGAGACGCGGGAGCGGGAGCCGTACCGCGCGTCCGCCGAGCTCGAGGAGGCGGTCAACGTCGCGATCGCGCTCGGCCGGCCGCTGCTGCTGCAGGGCGACCCCGGCGCGGGCAAGACGCGTCTGGCGTACGCCGTCTCGTACGCCCTCGGACTGCCGCTCGAAGAGGCGTACATCAAGTCGACCAGCCGCGGCCAGGATCTCCTCTACGTGTACGACGCCGTCCGCCGCCTCTACGACACGCAGGCCGGCCGCGGCGGGTCCCCGTTGGACGAGGCCGCCTATGTCCGGCTGGGGCCGCTCGGCCGGGCGATCGTCCGCGCCGGGCACGGCCGCCGGTCGATGGTGCTCATCGACGAGATCGACAAGGCCGACATCGACTTCCCCAACGACCTGCTGCGGGAGATCGACCAGCTCGCGTTCGACGTGCCCGAGGCGGGCGGCGGGCGGCACGCCGTGCCGGCGGACCGGCCCGACCTGCGGCCCGTCATCGTGGTCACGAACAACGAGGAGAAGGCGCTGCCGGCCGCGTTCCTGCGCCGGTGCGTGTTCCACCACGTCCGATTCCCCGACGCCGTCGACGAGCTCGACGCGATCCTCGCCCTGCACGGCATCGGCGACGTCGACCTCCGCGCCTCGGCGATCGGGACGCTGCTGCGGCTGCGGTCCATGGACCTGGCGAAGAAGCCGGGCCTCAGCGAGCTGCTGGACTGGGTCAGCTACCTGCAGGCCGTCGGCGTGATACCCGGCCGTGACGGGTCGGCCGGCCGGCTGCCCTACGCGGGGGTGCTCATCAAGCAGCACGCCGACGCGCTGCGGCTGGAGCGCTGAGCGTGCCGCCGTTCGTCCACGCCCTCATCGACCAGCTCCGGCGGCGGGGCCTGCCGCTCGGCGTCGACGACTGCGACGCGCTGCGCCGGGCCCTGGCGGCCGGGTTCGGCTGGACGTCGGCCGCGGCCCTCACCGAGCTGTGCGTGATGCTGTGGGCGAAGACGGCTTCGGAGGCTGCCATGGTACGAGCGGCGTTCGCCCGGGTGGAAGCTCCACAATGGACTCTTGCCGCACCGGTCGCCGATGCGCCGGCGGTCCCGGTGCCGGCTCCCCCTCCGTCCGTTGCGGACGGTCCAGCACCGGTCGCCGACCCTGTTCCCGCTGTCGTGGAGCCGGCCCCGCCGCCCGTCGCCGCCCCCGGTGACGACCTGCCGGCCGCGCCGCCCGGCACCGGACGCGTCGACACCAGGTTGGTGCTGACCCCGCAGTACCCGCTGACCGAACGCGAAATCGTCCAGGTGTGGCGCGGGTTGCGCCGCCCGACGCGGCACGGGCCACCCGTCGAGCTCGACGTCGACGAGACACTGCACCGCTCCGCGCGGCTCGGCGTGCCGGTGCCCCCGGTGCTGGTCCCGGCCCGCCGCAACACGACCCGGCTGCTGCTGCTCGTCGACCGGCAGGGTTCGATGACGCCGTTCCACCGGTACGTCTCGCATGTCGTGCAGGCGATCCAGCGCGCCGGCCGGCTCAGCGCGCTCACGGTCGTCTACTTCCACAACACCGCGGGCAGCGCTGATGCCGCGCTGCTCGACGCGATCCCCGACCCGTTCGACCCGTCCATCGACGCGGTCCTGCCCGCCCTGCCACCGTTGCGGGACGGCACCCTGTATCAGGACCCCGCGTTGACGGTGCCGGTGTCGCTGCGTTCGGTGCTCTCCCTGGTGACCGCGACGACGGGCGCGGCCGTCATCAGCGACGCCGGCGCGGCCCGTGGCACGCTCAGCCCGGCCCGGCTGCTGGACACCGTCGCCCTCGGCAAGGCCCTGCACGCCGCGGCGGGCGCCGTCTCCTGGCTCAACCCGCTGCCCGCGTCCCGCTGGCCGCGCAGCACCGCCGAGCAGGTCGCCCGGCACCTGCCGATGTTCCCGCTGACCCGCGCCGGCATGTACCAGGCCGTCGACGTCCTGCGCGGCCGCCCGTTCCCCGTGGCCAGGCCGCTGTGACCACGTCCGGCGCGTGGGTGCGCGCCTCCCCCGTCGCGGCCCGCCTGGCCGCCGCGCGGTCCCGGCTGCCCGCCGGTGCGCTGGAGCTGGCCTGCCACGCGGCCGTCCCCGTCGCGGTCGACGCGGGCCTGCTGCACCTGCTGCGCATCAACTTCTTCCTCGACCCGCCGACCGTCCTGCCGTTCGACGCCGAGGCGGCGCTGCTGCTGTCACCTCTGTTCCGCGAGGTCGGCGAGGACCTGTACGAGATCGACCCCACCCTGCGCGACGCGCTCCTCGCCTCCCTCGTCGCCCGGTTCGGCGCCGAACGACCGGCCCGCGTGGCGGTGCTGCTGGAGCAGTACACCGATCAGCACCCGACCTGGCACACCCAGCCCGAGCTCGAACACGCCCAGCGCCTCACCGCCCTCAACCTCGTCGACCCCGCCCGCGCCGCGGACTGGCTCGCCGCGAACCGCACCGCCGCCGGCGGCCCGGCGCTGACCCGCGAGTGGTTCGTCGCCATGTCAGGCCGCCTGCGCCCGCGCGCCTCCCTGCAGGAGCGGACCCGGCTCGCGATCGCCGACCAGGGGCCCGAGGCGCTGGCCGAACTCGCCGAGCTGGCCCTGCTCCCGGGCGCCGACGTGCGCGCCATCGCCCTGTACCTCGAGTCGGTCACGCACACCGACCCGTCCCGGCGCGACCTGGCGGCCGGCATCCTCGACACCATCACCCGGCTCGTCCCGCCGCCACCACGGCAGCGCGTCCGCGAACTGGCCCTGGACGGCTACCGGGCCACGCCGTTCCCGGCACTGCACGGCATCGACCCGGCCACGTTCACCCCCGCCTGGGACTCCGCGGAGCCGCTGCCCGTGCCGATCGGCTCCGACCCGGACGGCCGGCCGGTCACGCTCTCCCTGCTGGCGCCCGGCCAGCACGCGATGATCGTCGGCGCGACCGGCTCCGGCAAGTCCGAACTGCTGCGGACCCTGATCCTCGGGCTCGCGGTCACCAACAGCCCGCAGCACCTCAACATCCTGCCCGTCGACTTCCGCGGCGGCGCCACGTTCGCCGGCCTCGAGTCACTGCCGCATCTCGCCGGCCTGGTCGTCGACAACGGCGACGTGATGTCGCTGGTCGAGCGGCTCAAGCAGGTCCTGCTCGGCGAGGTCGACCGCCGGCAGCAGAAGACCACCGTCACCCGCCCGCGCCTGCTCATCGTCATCGACGAGTTCCACTCCTTCCTCACGATCGATCCGTCGTTCGTCGACGTCCTCGTCACCGTCGGCCGTCTCGGCCCCTCCCTCGGCATCCACCTGATCCTGTCCACCCAGCGGTTCGAACCCGGCCGCTCGCGCGGACTCGAGCCGCTGCTGTCACACCGGATCGTCCTGCGCACGCTCTCCCAGGCCGAGTCACACGACGCCATCGGCGGCCCGCAGGCGTTCCATCTGCCCGGGGGCCCGGGCCACGGCTATCTGCGGATCGAAACCGGTGCCCTGCTCCGGTTCCGCGCGGCGTACGTGTCCGGCCCCTACCCGCCACCGGCGCCGTCGTGGGCAGACATTCTCGACCCGTACGGCGCTCCACGATCCGCGACGCTGCTGGACCATCTCGTCGGCAGGATGGCCGGGCACGGCGGGCCGGTCCACCAGGTGTGGCTGCCGCCGCTGCCGGCGGAACTCGCGCTCGGTGACCTTCCCGCCGGTGATGTCACGATCGGCGAGGTCGACGCTCCCCGCGACCACCAGCGGCGGGTGCTCAACGTCGACCTGACCGGCAACTCCGGCCACGTCGTGATCGTCGGCGGACCCCGCACCGGCAAGACGACCGCGCTGCTGACCATCGTCACCTCCCTCGCCCGCACGGCGCGCCCGACCAGCGTGTACTGCCTCGGCGGCGACCTCGGCTCGCTCATCGACCTGCCGCCCGTCATCGACGTCTGGGACCCCGCGACCGACACCGACGCGATCACCGAACTCCTCTCCTTCCTCCAGCGCGCCCCCTCCGGCGACGCCGTGCTGGTCATCGACGGCTGGGCGGACGCACTGCGCAGGTACCCGGCGCTCGACGACCTCGTCTTCGCCGGCAAGGCGGTCATCGTCGCGACCGACGAACGGTGGAGCCGGTTCAGCGGTGAACACCTCGCGGCGTTCGGCACGACGATCGAGCTCTGCCTCGCCGACCGGGCCCCCTCCCGGATCTCGGTGCCCGCCGGCCGCCTGCTGCGTTTCGAAGGGCCCGGCCGTGCCCTGGTCACCGACGGCCTGCAGCTGCAGATCGCCCTGCCCATCCGCTCCACCGGCGACACCCACGACGCCTACATGCGGGACTTCGCCGTCATCCGGTCACCCGGCCGGGTCCGCCTCGGCACGTTCGAGCCCGACGGCGCCGAGTTCGCCATCGACTTCACCACCGAGCCGCACCTTCTCGTCAAAGGCGGGTCCCCCGCGGATCGGCAGACGGTCCGGCAGATGATCGAACGGTCGGTCACCGGCCGGATCGTCGGACCCGACCAGGTCGAGGAGATCGTCGAGGAGCTACGGCGGTCCCAGGGGGCCCGCGACGACGAACTGTGGATGATCGGCGACGGCGACCTCGAGCCGCTGACGCCGATGATCGAGTTCCTGCGGAACGCTCGCGAGCATCGCCTGCACGTCATCGCGCTTGCCCCTTCGCCGGAGGCCTACCCCCTGGTGTCGCACCTGTTGCTGCTGACCGCACCGTTCATCCGACTGTTCGATGAGCCCGGCGAGTCCGCGGACGGTGAGCTGATCGTGGAGGGACCGGTCGTACGGCGGTTCCACCTCGATCGGCCGCCGCCGTCCCCGCCGGCCGAGCCGGTCCGGGCGTGGGCCGCGCCGGGGCTGGTCGCGCCGATCGGCAGCGATCCGGACGGCCGGTCGGTGCTGCTCGACCTGCGCGATCCCAGCCAGGGCGGCACGGGTCCGCACGGGATCATCGTCGGCGCGGCCGGGTCCGGCAAGTCGGAGCTGATCCGCGCGGTGATCCTCGGGCTCGCCGCCGCCAACAGCCCCGCCGAGCTGAACGTCCTGCCGGTCTCCTACTTCGGCCGGGACACGTTCGCGGGGCTGGAGGACCTGCCGCACCTCGCCGGTCTGGCAGTGAAGCTCTCCGCGGAGCCGTCGCTGGTGGACCGCCTCGTCGACGTCCTGGCCGGCGAGATCAGCCGCAGGCAGAGCTCCACGGAACCCCTGCCGAAGCTCGTCATCGTCATCGACGAATTCACCGAACTGCTCGATGCGCAACCGTCGGTCATCGACACGATCCTGCAGGTGTGCCGGGTCGGCCGTACGCTCGGCATCCACCTGCTGCTGTCCACCCAGCGCTTGGAGGAGCGCCGGCTGGTGGGCCTGGACACGTACCTGACCTACCGGATCGCCCTGCGCACCTTCACGGCCGACGAGTCCCGCGTCGTGCTCGGCGGCCCGGAAGCGTTCGAGCTGCCCCACGCCCACGGCCACGGCTACCTGAGGAGCAAGGTCGACGAAAGCCTGCGCCGCTTCCGAAACTCCCAGGTGTTGGGCACCCTCGCCGTCCCGGCGGCCGGCCATGGCGGCCCTGTGCACCAGATCTGGTTGCCGCCGCTGCCGCCGGTGGTCGCGCTCGGCGACCTGCCGGCCGACGGGGTGACGATCGGGCTGGCCGACACCGCCCGCGAGCACCGGCAGGCGCCCTTCACGATCGACCTTTCGGGCGGGTCGGTGCACGTCGCGATCGTCGGCGAACGCGGCAGCGGCACGACGACCGTCCTCCAGACCGTTGTCGCCGCCATCGCCCGCCAGGACCTGCCGTGTCACGTGTACTGCCTCGGCGGCGGGCTCAACACCATCGCCGACCTGCCGTTCGTCGGTGGGGTCTTCCACCGCCACGACGGGGCCGCCATCGCCCGCCTGGTGTCGTTCCTGGACCGCCGCCCACGCGGTGCGGAGCCGCCGGTGGTGGTGATCGTCGACAACTGGCCGAGGGTCGTGCGCGACCACCCTGTCGTCCGGGATCTGATCACCGACGGCCTGGCCACCGTCGTGGCCACCGGCACGTCCTGGTCCGCGTTCGGTGCGGACCTCTCCGGCTTCCGGCCGCTCGTCGAACTGTCGCTCGAAGACCCGGCGACCTCCCGGTTCTCCGCCGTCGACGCGCGCCGGATCCGGGGCGGGCGCCCAGGTCGCGGCCATGTCGAGCACGGGGACCGGGTGCAGCTCGCGGCGCCGGTCCGGCACGTCGGCGGCAACCATCACGCCTACGTCGCCGAGCTTGCCGGCGCGTGGACCGGACAACCGGCACCGCGGGTCGAACCCGACCTGCGGCTGCGGATCGGCGTGCACGAGGACGACGGCTCCGACTGCGTCCTCGACTTCGCACGCCACCCACACCTGCTGATCCAGGGCACCGGCAACGTCGTCGACCGGCTGCTGTCGACCTTGGCCGACTGGGCGGACGGCCGCGTCTTCGACGCCCTCGACAGCCCCCAGGTCGCCGGTCTGATCGAGGGCAGGCTGCCCCGGCCGAACATCCCGGCGCGGCACCTCGTGACCCGGACCTCGTGGACCGGGCCGGAGCTGTGGAGCATCACCGGGGACCGGTCCGCCCTGGACAGCCTGGCGGAGTTCCTGCCGGACGGACGGGAGCTCGGCCTCCATCTTGTCGTGGCCAGCGACGAGACGGCCGGCGAACCGTCCGGCGCGGTGTGGCAGCTGATCGACCTCGATACCCCGACGATCGCCGTGCCGGACCCGGCCTCAGCGGACGAGCACGCCACAACGATCGAACGGGACGGGCGGATCCGGCCGGTCCTGCTCAGCCTTTAACGCTCGTGGACCAGCACGCCGTCGATGAAGACCAGGTCGGCGGTGGTCTCGTAGAGCCTGGTGTCCGGTTCGAAGGGGTCGCGGTCGAGGACGACCAGGTCGGCGGCCTTACCGACCGTGATCGAGCCCGTCTGGTCGTCGGTGCCGCTCACGTATGCGGAGCCGATCGTGTAGGCCGTCAGGGTCTGCTCCAGGGACAGCGCCTCGTGGGGGAGCATCGGGACCTGGGAGGTCGGCCAGTCGGCCTCGGCGGAGACCGGGGGCTCGGTGCGGTTGACAGCGACGTGGATCGCCCACCACGGGTCCGGGGTCGTGACGGGCCAGTCGCTGCCGGCGGCGAGGCGGCCGCCCGCGCGGGCGATCGAGCCGAACGGGTACTGCCGGGCCGCCCGCTCCGGGCCGAAGAACGGCACGCACAGGGTGTCGTTCTGCTCGTGATGGGTGGCCCACAGGGCCTGGATGTTGGCGGTCACGTTCAGCGCGGCGAACCGCGGTACGTCAGCCGGATCGACGACCTGGAGGTGCGCGAGGTGGTGGCGGGCCCCGGACGGCCTGGTGAGGCCGGCGACGGCGTCGAGGCACTCCCGGACGGCGCGGTCGCCGATGGCGTGGAAGTGGACGCCGAAGCCGGCGGCGTCCAGCAGGGCGACGTACCGTGCGAGGTGGGCGGGGTCGACGTTGGAGTGCCCGCAGTGCACCCCTTGGCCGATGTACGGGTCGATCATGGCGGCCGTGAAGTTCTCCGCCACGCCGTCCTGCATGATCTTCACGGCGGTGGCGCGGAAGCGGCCGTGCGAGGCGCGTGAGCGGCGGTCCTCGAAGAAGCCGATCTGTGACGCGTCGCCGGCGCGGTCCCACCACAGGGCGCCGGTGACGCGGGCGCGCAGGGTGCCGGCGGCGTCCGCGGACACGTAGGTGTCGAACTGGTCGCGGGCGCCGGCGTAGGCGCCGACGATCGCGTCCTGCCAGCCGGTGATCCCGAGGCTGAACAGGTAGCGCTGCGCCTCGGCGAGGGCACGGTCGTAGTCGGCGGCGGTGTCGGCCGGCAGCAGGCCGGTGATCAGGTCCATGGCACCCTCGTGCAGGACCCCGGTCGGCTCCCCCGCCGGGTCCCGCTCGATTCTCCCGTCGGCCGGGTCCGGCGTGTCACGGTCGATGCCCGCGATGAGCAGCGCGCGGCTGTTCACCCACGCCGAGTGATGGTCGCGGTTGGGCAGGAAGACCGGCCGGGAGGGGGCGACGGTGTCGAGGTCCTCGCGGTGCGGCAGGCCGCCGGGGAACGCCGCCATCGACCAGCCGCCGCCGGTGATCCAGCCGTCGCCGGGGTAGGCGGCGACGGCGGCGAGGTAGTCGGCCTTCGTGTGCCACGGGGTGAGGTCGCAGCGGAGGCGTTCGAGGGCGCCGGAGACGGGGTGGATGTGCGCGTCCTGCAGGCCGGGGACGAGCGCGCGGCCGTCGAGGTCGACGACGTCGAACGCACTGCCGGACAATTCGGACAGCACGGCCGGTCGGGAGCCGACGGCGACGATCTGCCCGTCGCGGACGGCCACGGCCTCGACGGGCTCGGGAGAACCGGGGGCGAAGACCCGCCCGTTGGCGAACAGCAGCGCACTCATGAACGGCAGCATGCAGGGCAACGGTGGGGGTACGCAAAGGGTCCACCCCGTTGACCGGCATGCCCGTCGATGTGATGGTGCCATCACCACATCGACGGTCGGCGAAGTGTTCGCGGTATCCCCGCGTGCGCCCGCTGCGTACCCCCCAACCGGAAGGGACCACCCACCCATGCGCACAAGACGGGTCATCGCGATCGGCGCGGCCATCCTCGCCGTCGCCGCGAGCGTCGTCGCCGGTCCGGCACCGGCCCAGGCGATCCAGGTCACCGGGCTGACGGCGACCATCGCCCTGAACAACTGCTCGGGCGCCCTGGTCCGGTACCCCTCGTCGGTCGACAGCGACCGGGCGATGCTGCTCACCAACGGCCACTGCTACGAGGGCGGCTTCATCAACAACGGCGTGGTCCTGCAGAACCGGGCCAGCACCCGGACCGGCACGCTGCTGAGCAACACCGGCACCTCGCTCGGCACCGTGCGCGCCGACCAGCTGATCTACGGCACCATGACGAACACGGACGTCGCCCTGTACCGGCTGACCCAGACGTTCGCGCAGATCAAGACGAGCTACAACACCACCGCCCTGACCATCGGCGCCACCCGGCCCGCCGACGGCACCGCGATGACGATCCCGTCCAGCTACTGGAAGCAGGTCTGGACCTGCACCATCAACGGCTTCGTGCCGACGCTGCGCGAGGACCAGTGGACGTGGCACGACTCGATCCGTTACAACACCGGCTGCCAGACCACCCACGGCACGTCCGGCTCGCCGATCGTCCGCTCGTCGGACAACACGATCATCGGCATCAACAACACCGGCAACGACGACGGTGCCAGCTGCACGCTCAACAACCCGTGCGAGGTCGACGCGAACGGCAACGTCAGCGTCCACCAGGGCCAGAGCTACGGTGAGCAGACCTACTGGTTCACCACCTGCCTCGACTCCTCGCGGGTCATCGACCTGTCGGTCGCCGGCTGCCTGCTCACCAAGCCGCCGGGCAGCGGCAACACGGTCACCGTCACCAACCCGGGCGCGCAGACCGCGACCGTCGGCACGGCCAAGTCGCTGCAGATCTCGGCGTCGTCGTCCGGCTCGGGCCAGACCCTGACCTACTCGGCGACGGGCCTGCCCGCCGGTCTCAGCATCAACGCCAGCACCGGCCTCATCTCCGGCACCCCGACCACCGCGCAGACCACCACCTCCACGGTGACGGTCAAGGACACCACCAACGCGACCGGGACGGCGACGTTCAGCTGGACCGTCAGCGGTGGCGGCGGCGGTACGTGCAGCGGCCAGAAGCTGCTCAACCCCGGCTTCGAGTCCGGGGCGACCTCGTGGACCGGCACGACCGGCGCCATCGGCCAGTGGTCCAGCCAGGGGCAGCCCGCCCGCACCGGCACGTACTCGGCCTGGCTGCTCGGCTACGGCTCCACCAAGACCGAGTCGCTCTCCCAGGCGGTCACCATCCCGGCCGGCTGCTCGGCGACCCTGACCTTCTACGTCCACATCGACACCGCCGAGACGACGACCACGACGGCATACGACAAGCTGACCGTCACCGCCGGCTCGACCACGCTGGGCACCCTGTCCAACCTGAACAAGGCGGCGGGCTACCAGGCGAAGACCTACAGCCTGAACGCCTTCGCCGGGCAGACCGTCACCCTGAAGTTCAACGGCACGGAGGACTCGTCGCTGCAGACGTCCTTCGTCCTGGACGACCTGGCCGTCACGGTCAGCTGATCCTGCGGTGCGAACCGGGTTCCCGACGAACCCGGTTCGCACCCCGGCCGCCCCTCATGCGCGGCGCTCACACGCCGATGGTGCGGCCATGACAGTCACGTCCACGGGCCGGCCCGGCGGCGAGGTAACGCCGCTGCGGGTGACCGCCCCCCTCGCGATCACCGCGGGGCTGGTCGTGCTGGCAGCCATCTGGTTCGGCATCGGCCTCGTCGTCAGGACACCCGGCCTGCTGGGCTGGACCACGCTGCTCATCAGCGTCCCGGTCGCCGCGGTCAGCTCGTGGCGGGCCGGCGCGCCGCACCCTGGATCCGCGCCGCGGACATTCTGGCGGTACGTCAGCGTCGGCCTGCTGCTCGTCGGCGCCGGCGCCATGAGCAACGCCCGCGACAACCTCGCCGGCGACGACCGCAACCAGCACGTCAGCGGCGTGACCTCGGCCATCTACCTCAGCGGCCTGCTGGTCATGATGATCGGCCTGCTGCGCATCCCCGGCATCCGCCGCACCGGCGGCGCCTGGACCCGCTTCGGCCTGGACATCGCCACCGTCATCGTCACCACCCTCACGTTCGCCTGGCACCTGGTGTACCCGCGCTGGGAGACCTGGTTCGCGGGCAGCGCCGGCGACACCTGGTCCGCGCTCACCGTCGTCGGCGGCGGCTTCATCTGCGTCTTCGCCTTCATCAAGGTCGCGTTCACCGGCACCGGCCCGATCGACCGGCGCGCCCTGCACCTGCTCGCCCTCACCGGCGCCGTCGGCGCGGGCGGCGGGTCCCTCGCGCCGCTGCTGGCGTCCAAGCCACACCTCAACACCGCCCACCTGATCCTGCCGGCGACCTGCCTGGTGCTGTGCCTCGCCGCCGACCGCCAGCTGCGCGCCGCCGGCGCCCCACCCGCCCCGGACCGCCCGCCGGGCCGCCGGCTGAGCGTCATGCCGTACGCGGCGGTCGTCGCCACCGGCGCGCTGCTGCTGCTGTCCACGATCCAGGGCTCCCCGGACGTCGTCATCGTCGCCATCGGCGCGATCATCGTCACCGTCCTCGTCGCCGCCCGGCAGATCATCGCCCTGCGCGACAACGCCGCCCTCCTGCAGCAGCTCGACGCGCGCCTGCAGGACAACGCCCGGCTCGTCGAGCAGCTCGACTCCCGGTTGCGGGACCTCCACACGTACCAGCGGAAACTCGCCCATCAGGCAGGCCATGACGCACTGACGGGCCTGGCCAACCGGACCGTCTTCGGCGAGGCCACCACCTCCGCGCTCGGCGGCGTCCCGGCCGGCCTCAGCGTCGCCGTCATCGACCTGGACAACTTCAAGGGCATCAACGACCAGCTCGGCCACGCCGTCGGCGACGCACTGCTGCAGGCCGTCGCCGAGATCCTCACCACGCACACCCCGGCCGGCAGCACCGTCGCCCGCCTCGGCGGCGACGAGTACGCGCTGCTGCTGCACGGCACCGACCAGGCCGCGGTCCTCAACACGATCACCGGTTCGCTGCGCCGCCCCCTGCACGCCGCCGGGCACGACCTCATCGTGGAGGCCAGCATCGGCCTCGCCGCCGCCCGCCCCGCCGACACCGCCGCCGACCTGCTGCGCCGCGCCGACGTCGCCATGTACGAGTCGAAGAACCAGGGCAAGGGCCGCTGGAGCGTCTACACGGACGAGATGGACCAGCGAGGCGCCGAGCAGGCCCGCATCGCCGCCGACCTGCGCACCGCGCTCGACACCGGCCAGCTGCACCTGGTGTACCAGCCGATCGTCGACATCACCGACGGCTCCCTCTACGGCGTGGAGGCCCTGGTCCGCTGGAACCACCCGGCACGCGGCCCGATCCCGCCCATCGACTTCATCCCCGCCGCCGAACGGACCGGCCTCATCGTGCCGCTCGGCGCGTGGATCCTCGCCGAGGCGTGCACACAGGCCGCCAGGTGGCAGTCCCGGCTCGGCGCGGCGGCCCCCGCCATCGTCAGCGTCAACGTCTCGGCGCGGCAGCTGCGCGAGGCGAGCTTCGCCGCGGACGTCGCCGCCGTCCTGCAGCGCACCGGCCTGCCGCCCCAGCACCTGACGATCGAGGTCACGGAGACCGCGGTGTTCGACGGCGGCACCGCCGTGGACGCGCTGCACGCGCTGAAGGACCTCGGGGTCACCGTCGCGCTGGACGACTTCGGGACCGGGCACTCGTCCCTCGGGCTGCTCCGCACCTGCCCCGTCGACCTGCTGAAGGTCGACAAGTCCTTCGTCGACACCGTCACGCACGGCGGCGAACACGCGGTCATCGCCGCCGCCCTCATCGACATCAGCAACGGCCTGCACCTCCGCGCCGTCGCCGAGGGCGTGGAGACCGCCGAGCAGGCCGCGGAGCTGCGCCGCCTCGGCTACCGGTACGCCCAGGGCTACCACTACGCCCGCCCGCTGCTCCCCGCCGACCTGGAACTGCACCACCTCCCCCACGCCGACGAACTCGTGGAGGCCTGATGCCGCGCCAATCCTCCACCACCGGCCTCGTCCGGCAGGGCCGCCCCGCGCGCCTGCAACAGCGCCGGGCCCGTTCGCTCCGCGCTGACACCGCGCTTCCGCGTAGCGGATGCCTTTTGTACTGGCGTGGCGGTAGCCACGTCGCCTAGGCCGTCCTAGGATGCTAGGATTCGAGTGTCGCTTTGATCCGCACGGTAAGTTCGTCGTGGATGTGCCGCGCGGAGGAGCCGAGGAGTAGCCCGTGTCGCAGGTGTTCACTCGGGGGCAGAAGAGCCCGCTCTCGGCGCTGACCACGGCGGACGACCTCTACGTCGGGGTCTTCCTGGACGGACCCGGGCTGACCTGGGACATCTCGTGTTTCGGGTTGGACGCGGCGAACAAGATGTCCGACGACGCGTATTTCGTCTTCTTCAACCAGCCGAGCTCGCCCGAGGGCTCGATCCAGAAGGCCGGGGCGCAGGGCGGCGACACCGAGGGGTTCCGGGCACAGCTCGGGCGGGTGCCGGAGAAGATCGCGAAGCTGTCGTTCTGCGCGTCGATCGACGGGGGCGGGACCGCGCGGCAGCTCAGGTCGGGGCACGTCCGGATCGTCGCGGCCGGCAAAGAGGTCATGCGCTACAGCTTCACCGGCGCGGACTTCGGCACGGAGCGGGCGATCATCATCGGCGACGTGTACCGCAAGGGCGTCTGGCGGGTCGGCGCTGTCGGGCAGGGGTTCGCCGGCGGGCTGGCCGACCTGATCCGCTCGTATGGCGGCACCGTCGACGAGGAGCCCGCGCCGGCTCCGGTGGTGGCCGCGCCGCCCGCATCGGCGCCGCAGCCGCAGCGACAGCCGGGCTTCGCGCCGCCGCCCGGGCCGCCCGCTCCCCCGCCGCCGCGGCCCGGGTTCACGCCGCCTCCGCCGCAGCAGCACCAGCCGCACGCCGTGCCACAGCAGCAGCACGCCGGGCATTTCCAGCCGCCGCCCGGGCCGCCGCCGGGGATGCCGCAGCCTGAGCGGGTCCGGCCCGGGGTGATGACCAGCCTGGACAAGTATCGGGAGGCGGCGACCACCGGCCGGTGGACCAAGCAGAACGGCAAGCTGGTGAAGGCGACCCTCGGCCCCGAGTTCCACGCGCGGCGCGGGTCGATGGTCGCCTACCAGGGCAACGTCGAGTTCATCTACAAGGGCTCCGGCGGCCTGCGCGCGATGTTCGAGGGCGCCGTCACCGGTCAGGGCCTGAAGCTGATGACCTGCAAGGGCCAGGGCGAGGTCTTCCTCGCTGAGAACGCCACCGACCTGCACATCGTCGAGCTGCAGGGTCAGTCGCTGTGCATCAACGCCGACAACGTCCTCGCGTTCGACGCCACCCTGCAGACCGAGATCCAGCGCATCGAGAGCGCCGGCATCCCCGGCGGCGGCTTCTTCCACCTCGTCGTGTCCGGCCAGGGCTCGATCGTCGTGATGACCCGCGGCACCCCGGTCACGCTGATGTGCCAAGGCCCGACGTTCGCCGACATGAAGGCCGTCGTCGCCTGGACGTCCGGCATGCGCGTCTCGGTGAACACGCAGGTCAGGATCTCGCGCCAGATGTACGCAGGCGACAGCGGCGAGGGTCTCGCCCTGCAGTTCATGGGCCTGCAGGGCCACTTCGTGGTGGTCCAGCCCTACGAGGTCTGAACCACCGCGAGGACCACCTCCGGCGACCCGCCACCCGGCCGGTCGGGTGTCAGGCCGCGGTAGCCGACCACTCGGGCGGCGGCAGTCCGACCAGTCGTCTGCCTTCGGCGTACATGCGCGGGTCCGGCTTGCGGCAGCCGAGGACCTCCGAGATCTCGAGCCCGGCGAACGTCGCGTCCAGCCCCGCCCAGTTTGTCCGACACCACCGACATCCGCACACCCCACGCCCGCAATTGCTCGAGGACCGCCCGGACGTCCGGGTAGACCTCGATGACGGGCCCTGCGGCGGACGCCTCCAGTTCGTCGAGGAGTTCCTGCGACGCCTCGACCCGCAGCACCGACAGCATCGCCCGGTGATAGTCGGCCCGGTTCGCGGTCACCGGCGAGTCGTCCAGGAACCGCTGCCCGGCAGCGATCGCGTCCGCGAAGCGCTCCTCCCGAAGCTGCGGATGGTGACGTACGACGATGCCCTCGAAAATCGGATCGCGGGTTCCACGACCACCGACCGGCCATGTCAGGACGGCCCCCGGCGTCGAACGGCGATCCCCGAATGCGCATCGCCCGGACCTATCGCGGCGCGACTCTGCGGCAGGACATGCTGGCCGATCGGACGTACTGCCAGGCAAACGCCGTCAATATGCTCGGCCGACCGGCCGGGGATGGGGACGACATGGCAGACGACGACCTTCGCTACGAACCGCCCGCCAGCGGCCTTGAGTGGCTGCACCGGCTGCGGCCCGCGACTTGCCTCGTCATGGGCGAGGTTCCGGAGGATGAACGTGACGCTGTCATGCGGATCGCATCCGACGTTCGGACAGCCGCCATGTCCGGTATGGTGCGCCGCTTCCTGCATCAGGGCACCTACGCGTTCGATGAGCGTGGGGTGTGGCATGTCGTGCTGGCTGCGGACGGCCAGGAGCCGCGACCGGCCGACCGCGGGCAGTCGTGGCGCCTCGAGGACGGCGACCATCTCGGCCTCGCGCAGGTCGTCCACGGTGACAGCTGGGGAGGCGCTACACCGTACGCGGGGAAGCCCGGATTCGCCCCCGGCGCGGTGGTTCGCCCGAAGGGCACCAACTCCTTCGGGCGGATCAGCAGGGTCATCGCGGTGGCCGGTGGTTATGAGTTCGAGGTCGACATTCAGGGCACCCCCAGCTCCTACAGCGAAGACGCGCTCGTGCCCGCGGCCGGCGACCCTCGCGATCCGGCGTTCTGGCTGCAGCAGGTCCCCGTCAACGCCGGGGACATCTCGCTTACGCTGACATGGACCAAGCTGCACCACCCGCTGACCGACGTCCTGTACTCGTTCGCGTCCAGCAAGACGGTATTCCGCCCGTACCAGTTCAAACCGGTGCTGAAGATGCTGACCGGGTCTTCGGGTCGGATTCTCATCGCGGACGAGGTCGGCCTTGGCAAGACCATCGAGGCTGGTCTGATCTGGAGCGAGCTGGAGCAGCGTTCGAAACTCGACCGGGTCCTGGTGGTCACGCCGGCGGCGCTCGTGCTCAAGTGGAAGACCGAGATGGAGCGGCGCTTCGACCGCACGCTGCCGATTCTGAAGCCGCGCGAACTGGCCGACCTGCTGGAGCCGATGCGAAACGGCACCGAGCCAGAGATCCGCGGCATCATGTCGATCGAGTCGCTACGGACCTCCAAGGTGCTCGAGGACATCCAGGAACTCCATCCTCGGTTCGACCTCGTCATCGTCGACGAGGCGCACTACCTGCGCAATCGGGAGAGCAAGACACACGCGCTCGGCGAGCTGCTCGCCGACAACGCCGACTACCTCGTGTTCCTGTCGGCCACACCGCTGAATCTCGGCAATGACGACCTGTTCAACCTGATGAGCCTCCTGGACGCCGACCACTTCGGTGACCGGGCCGTCTTCGACGCGCAACTCCGCCCCAACGAGGTGCTGAACCGGATCGCACGGTCCCTGCTGCAGGACGGCCGCAACACGCCGCGGAAGCTTGCCGCCGAGCTGGACCGGCTCGGTGGTCTGGAGTTCGGCGCCTCCATCACCGACCGGCCGGACTTCGCCATCCTTCGGAGACTGTTCGACGTCGAGCGTCCGTTGCGGCCCGACGAGATCGCCCGTGCACGGCGGCTCCTTTCTGACCTCAACGTCCTCGGCGGTGTGCTGACCAGGACGCGGAAGGCGGAGGTGCCGGATGCCAAGGCGGTCCGGGAGCCGCGCAACATCGACGTCGAGTGGACCCAGGCTGAGCACGACTACTACATGGCCGTCTACGCGTGGTGTATGGCGCGGGCGCTCAAGTCCGGCAGCCCTCCAGGGTTCGTGATGCAGATGCCGCTGCGGCAGGCGGCGAGCTGCATCCCCGCGTCGCGGCTGCTCATCCAGCAACGGGACCCGCTACTGTTCCAGCAGGAGTACGACGACTTCGGCGACTTCGGCGAGGACAGCACGAGCGAGCCGCCCGCCGAGATGCCGGGCGCGGCGATTCTGAGCCGGCCAATACCCGTCGATACGAAGTACGAGCGACTACAGGAGGAACTGCTGCGCATCCGGCAGACCGGACTGAGCCAGATGATGATCTTCTCATTCTTCCGCCGTACGCTCGCATATCTCGCCGAGCGGCTCAGCAGACACTTCACAGTCCGCGTGATGGATGGTGGCGTGCCGCTGCCTGAGCGGGAACAGATCATGCGGGATTTTCGTGACCATCGGTTTGAGATCCTGCTGGTGAGCGAGGTCGGCTCCGAAGGTCTGGACTTCGAGTTCTGCAACGTGCTGGTCAACTACGACCTGCCGTGGAACCCGATGCGGGTGGAGCAACGCATCGGCCGCCTCGACCGGTTCGGACAGCACCACGAGAAGATCTTCATCTATAACATGTGCGTGCCGGGCACCATCGAGACCGACATCTTCCAGCGGCTCTACGACCGCATCGGCGTCTTCGAAAACTCGATCGGGGAACTCGAACCGATCCTGCGTGACCAGATCGGCGACATCTCGAAACGGGTGCTCGACCCGAAGCTGGACGCGGCAGGGCGGCAGCACGAGATGGATCGGATCGTAGTGGCCGTCGAACAACGCCGGCACGATACGGACGACCTGAGGAACTCGCAGGCCTATCTCTCTGGCCTGGATGACCTGCTCGTCGAGGGTATGACCGCCGACGGCCCGGGCGGTGGCCGGTTCGTCGGACCGGCGGAGATCTGCCGGGTCATCGACGAGCTCCTCCAGCGTGTCGGGGGCCATCGGGGGCCTGTGGACGCCGACGGCATCTTCCGCATCGTCGGGTCGCCAAAGCTCGCGACACAGCTGCGCAAGACCAGGTCGACGGATGACGGCAGCCGGCACAGCCGATCCAAGCTCGCCGCGCTCATGCAGGACGGCACTCCGCTGGAATGCACGTTCAAGCCTGAGGTGGCAAGCAGGCGCAACCTCGAGCTGCTGTCGGCGCGGCATCCGCTGGTACGAGTCGCGGTCGAGGTCCTGAACGCGGAGACCCTTGCCCTGCCCCGGTTCGGTTCCGTGTGCCTGCAGGGCCTGCCGGTCGGTAGTCGGTACCTCATCAGCCTCGACCTGGCGGTGACAACGGGGCTGCGGCCGCTCTGCGAACTCTGGGCCACCGCAGTGGACGTCGGGACCGGGCTCGTATCCGCTGGTGTCGGCGACACGCTGCTCCAGGCACTGGCCGAGGGCGAACTCCGTGACGGGCCAACCGCAGCGCCCGGCGACATGCAGCACCTGCTCGGGCTGGCGAAAAGGGAACTTTCCGCGAGGCGAAGCACGACCGAACGGCTCCGCGCACAGGAGAACGCTGCCCTGGTGGAGGGCCGCATCAGGGCCCGTGAAGGCTCCCTAGACCTACAGATCCGCAAGACAGCCGAGTTGCTCGCCCGGCTGCGGCAGGACGGGCGCGGCAAGAGCGTCGTCCGCATGAGCGAGGGCAGATTGCGGCGACTCAGCGCCGACCGGAGGGCGGCGCGCGACGACCTGATCGGCAGGAAGGAGCTCAGCCTTTCACTGACCTCCGTCGCAGTGGTCATCGCGACAGCGGCGGAGCCCAGTCCTTGTTGAGGTACCACGCGGTCGGCGCGGCAGCCGTCGCACCCTCGACACCGCGCAGCACAAGCTGGGCGTGGTCGCGGCCGCGGATGACCGGCCATCGCTCGACCCGCATCTGCCGGTCCCAGCCGGTCGCGTCGCGGATGTGGACGCGACCGTCGCAGTACAGCTTGAAGGCCATCGAGCTGGAGCCGAACTTGAGCGCGAACCCGTCCATTTCCTGACGGCCGTTCGCTCCGCCGTCGATGTACATAAGGCTCAGGTACTCGCCGCTGGTGGACCGGATGCGTAGGACCCCGGTGCCCTGCGACGGTCCGGGGAACTGCCGGCCGTGCCGGGCATAGCCGAGGTCGAACATGCCGTTGAGTACCTGCTGAGGCGTGTACAGCGGTGTGTACGCCTCATACAGGACCTCCTGCCGGAGCCGACCGTGCTCCTCCCACTCGACAACGAAGTCGAACCCGGGACGATGCAGGTTGAGTCTGTCGTAACTGCCGGTGTCGGCGAGCCCGGCGACGATCGCCTCGTCGGCGGCGACGCCCGCGTTGTCGAACACCTGCGCGCGAGGGAACGCCTGGCCGATCTGCTGTTCCACATACGGGATGCGGCTCATCCCGCCGGCAAGGAGGACGTAGTCGATGTCCTGCGCCAGGTCGATCGGGTCCACCGCGCGCAGTTGTTCGGGTGACCGACCGCCGCGTTCGGTAAGCCGGGCGGCCCGGATCGCCGCCCACACCAGCGTCAGAGCACGGTTCAACTGCGGCCGGAACGCCTCCTCCAGCTGCTCCTTGCGGTACGTCAGGGACGGCAGGTCCCCCATCGTGCGGCGCGGCAGCAGGACCCGGTACTCCGGCACCTGCGACAGGTGCTCCTTGGCCGAGCGGGCGGCCCTCAGCAGTTCGGCGTCCACGTACTCCTCGGCTGCGCGGTCCCACACGTCGATGCCGCTGTCGGCGTACAACGCGATGAGGTCGTCGGCGATGGCGCGGTCCAGTGTGTCGCCGGCCTGGTCGACGCCGAGCGCCGAAAGGACCGAGATCTCGGGTGTATCACCGCCGATGACGTCCAGCACCGCGATGTCGAGGGTGCCGCCTCCCATGTCGAACACCAGCAGCCGCCCTTTCGGACGCTCGCTGTACCGCAGGTACCGGTGCGTCACCCACGCCACTCCGGCCGCGATCGGCTCGTCGATGAGCGTCGAGCTGTCCACCGGCAGACCAGCCTTCGTGGCGAGGGACAACATCCGGCTGCGCTGCTGGCCGTCCCACATCGCTGGGCAGCCCAGCCGCAGGTCGTGGCCTTCGGTGATCGGCCGTCCGGCGGCCTCGGCGCGGCGGACGATCTCGACGAGGACCGCGGTCATGACATCGTCCGCGGCGACCTGCTGCCGACCAGTGTCGCCGGCGACGACGACGGTGTCCTCGAAGCGGGTGATCGCCCGTTTCACCGAGCGAATGACGCGGTCGCTCGGCAGCTCGTCCGCGTCCTCACCGACGAGCAGCTCGCCGTCGTCGTACCCGGCGATCGACGGAAACCACTGCGTCCCGACACCGAGCGGGACGATGGTCGCAGGCAGCCTGCCTCTGCGCTCGGCGACGAGCGACGTCGACGTGCCGAAGTCAATGCCAACGGCATGACTGTGGCGACCGGCCATCTGCCCTCCTATTGCTTGACGACCAAAGCTTTGCCTATGACCAATACGTCATCGAGGGTTCGCCAGCGATAGCCCGGACGGAGGACCGTCACCTGGCTGCCCGGTGCGGGACGCCCGGCGATCGGCTTGTGGGCCGCCGGGTCGAACGCCGCATCGGCACCTGCCGCGCCGATCGGCTCGAGACCGTGCGCCGCCACCATCGCCCGAACCCGGTCGATCAGGACGTCCGGGCCGGTGCTGTCCGCCGCGAGTTCCTCGACCTCCGCAGCGAGCTCGGCGAGCGAACGCACGACGTCGATGCGGATCTGCCGTTCCTGCGCCGAGCGCAGCCCGACAGCCTCGTCATGGTCTCGCCGGAGCATCTCCTCGAGGCGCTCAGACCTGTCGAGCAGCCCAGCGGCTTCCTGCGATGCGGCTTCCGCGCGCGCCGTGGCGGCAGCCGACGCCTTCTGCGCTTCGGCAGCGTCCCGGCGCAGCGCGTCGGCGCGTTCGGTGTCGGACAGCTCGGCAACCCATCCGGCGACGGTTGGGTCTTCGCGGCCGATACGCCGGAACACCCCGGCGACCGCGCCGGCGGGCAGCTGCCGCGCGAACTCAGCCGGCAGCCCGAGCAAGTGGCTGAGCGCGCGGCGCGAGGCGGCCTTTACGAGCGCTGCGTTGACCAGCGGCCGGATCACCCGTTCCCCCACCGACTCCAGGCTGGTCACGCCACCCAGTCCGCCCTCGGCGCAATCGACGACATCTGTCAGCGACGCACCCCGCCACCAGGCAGTGTCAGCGACCTGGTCGGGCCACAGCCGGGCAACCGCCACGATCACTGCCGCTCGTCCGCTGCCCGGACGCAAAGGCATTGCAGATACCGCATCCACGACGACGTCCAATGGCACAGTCGCGGTTTCCGCAGGCCTCGTGAGAGCGAGCAGCTCGGCCAGTACACGGACCGCCGCGTCGATGTCGGCAGGCCCGGCGTCGGCCGCTCGGATGACCCGCGCGAGCGACGCGATGCTCGCCGGCGTCAGCACCGCGGCCTCGGCCAGACGACGCAGCAACCACCCGGCCGCAACTCGCTCCTCGGCATCCGCTGCGTGGAGCTCGTCGGCTGCCGCGTGCAGCATCGTTTCAGCGACCTCAGCGGATCCGAGCCGACCAGCGTCGGGGAGGTCCCGCGGGACGGGAAGGAGCAGAGCGGCTGCCCTGGCGTGCTGGCCGTCGGGCAGGTCAATGAGCAGGTTGCTGAGTTCGCTGTCGGAGCGTCGTCCGAGACCAACCGCTGTGCGAAGTGGAGCTTGCGCCGCCTGCCGGATCAGGTCGGCCAACTGCGGCATATCGTCGACGCCCGGCGACTTCGGATCGCCCTCTTCCGGTTCCGGTGCGTCGGCCTCGATCGGCGGCTGGTCGTTGGCTGGCGTCCCCGATTCCGGTTCGGGCTGCACGATCGGCGCCGGCTCTGGCTCCACCTCCGGCGTCGCTGACGTTCCTGGCGATAGCTGTCCGACGGGAGGAGCCGGCGGTTCCCAGATGTACTGCTTTTTGCGGTTTATCCTGATGTCAGAGCGTTTCGCAATTCTCTTAGTTGCTTCCTTCCATGCACTGGTCGCGTTCTCGAGATTGATGCCGTACACGTGGAGCAGGTCCTGATGGCCGCGTGAATCCAGCACCTGGCCGTCTTCGATGGATCGGATAATCGCTCCGGCGAGGTCGGCGCGAATCCGCTCACCAACGGCGACGGGGTCGAGCAGCCACTCGTACCGCAAGGAGTGACGAGCCGCCAGCTTGTACTGATTGTCCAGGACGACGTCCTGTTCGGAACCGTCGTCCTCCCACCGAACGCGTAGAGGGCTACGCCCGCCGACCAGCACGACACCGATCCGGGGCCGCTCTTGGCCCACCTGCGGCAGGCAGATCACCACGTCAGTCCGTCTCACGGGTGCGACTGTAGTTGTTCTCGGCCCACGCTTCCGAAACCGGCCGGCGGCGCGTGGATCGGGAACCTTCCGCCGCGCCACCCTTCGCGACTACGACCGGCCGCTGCCCATTCTCCTCCACTGCGTCCGCCAGGACCGCCTCGTCGACGACGAGCGGTCATCGTAAAGTGTCGATGTCGATGACGAAGCGGTAGCGGACGTCGGACCTGAGGACCCGCTCGTACGCCTCGTTGACGGCGTCCGCGGGGATGAGCTCGACCTCGGGGGCGATGCCGCGCCCGGCGCAGAAGTCGAGCATCTCCTGGGTTTCGGCGATGCCGCCGATGCCGGAGCCGGCGAACGAGCGCCGGTTGCCGAACAGGGCGAACACCGGCACCGGCAGCGGCTCCGGTGGGGCGCCGACGCTGACCAGCGTGCCGTCGAGGCGGAGCAGGCGCAGATACGCGCCCATGTCGATCGGCGCGCTGACGGTGTTGATGATCAGGTCGAACGTGTTCGCGAGCGCCTCGAACGTCGACGGGTCGCTGGTCGCGTGGTAGTCCTCGGCGCCGAACGCGTGGCCGTCGTCCTTCTTGTTCAGCGTCTGCGACAGTACGGTCACCGAAGCGCCGCACGCGGCGGCGATCTTGACCGCCATGTGGCCCAGGCCGCCGAGGCCGACGACAGCGACCCTCGTGCCGGGCCCGGCGTTCCAATGGGCGAGCGGCGAGTAGGTGGTGATGCCCGCGCACAGCAGGGGCGCGGCCGCCTCGTGCGGGATGCTCCCGGGCACCCGGAGCACGAAGTCCTCGTCGACGACGATGTGGGTGGAGTAGCCGCCCTGGGTGACGGTGCCGTCCCGGTCGACGCCCGCGTACGTCTGGGTGTTGCCGCGCAGGCAGTACTGCTCCTGCCCGGCGCGGCAGTTCTCGCACTCGCGGCACGAGTTGACCATGCAGCCGACGCCGACCCGGTCGCCGGTCGCGTGACGGGTGACCTCGCCCCCGACCTCGGCGACCGTGCCGACGATCTCGTGGCCGACCGTCAGCGGATACGGCATGTCGCGCCACTCCCCGCGGACGGTGTGGATGTCGGAGTGGCAGACACCCGCGTAGCGGATCTCGATGAGCACATCGCGCGGGCCGAGGTCCCGCCGCTCGATCGTGCCGCGGACGAGCGGGGCGGTCGGCGAGGTGGCGACGATGGCGTTGACGGTAAGAATGACGTCCTCCAGTGCGGTTCCTGCTGCTCTTGTACTGCCAGTGGACCGCGGCCGCGACCGGCCCACGGTTGGAAACGGTTCCAGCCAACCCCTGGATCGTCGCCGCTGGCAGTGGCTGGCGTTCCAGGTACTGCCAGAACCCCTCAGACCGGGTAGGACGGACGTAGCAGCGCACCGGTACACCTTGGAGAATGAGACCATGACGGACCAGACGATCTCCCGCCCTGCCTCGCGTGTGGCCGTCGACGTGCGGGACGAGGGCTGATGCTGTCCACGCGGCTGGGCCGGACCGGCCTGAAGGTCAGCCGGATCGCGCTCGGCTGCATGAGCTACGGCACCGCCGCCGCGGGCATGCACCAGTGGACCCTCGACGAGGACGCCGCGGCGCCGTTGTTCCGGCAGGCGGTCGAGCTCGGCGTCACGTTCTGGGACACCGCGAACGTCTACCAGGGTGGCACGTCTGAGGAGTTCGTCGGCCGGGCGATCACCCGCTTCGCCCGGCGGTCGGAGATCGTGCTCGCCACGAAGGTCAGCGGGCCGACGGCCGACGGTCCCGCCGGACTGTCCCGCAAGGCGATCCTCGCGCAGGTGGACGCGTCGCTGCGCCGCCTCGGCACCGACCACATCGACGTCTACTACGTGCACCGCTTCGACCCCGGGACTCCCGTCGAGGAGACCATGCAGACCTTGGACGGCCTCGTCCGCGCCGGGAAGGTGCTGTACCTGGGTGCGTCCTCGATGTGGGCGTGGCAGTTCGCGAAGCTGCAGCACGCCGCCGCCCTGAACGGCTGGACGACGTTCTCGGCGATGCAGGACCAGTACAACGTGCTCAAACGCGAAGAAGAGCGCGACATGATCCCCATGTGCCTGGACCAGGGGGTGGGTCTCACGCCCTACTCGCCCCTGGCGAAGGGCCGCGCCGCCCGGCCGTGGGGTGAGCGCACCGCGCGGTCGTCGTCGGACCAGGTCGCCGTGGCGTTCGACCGGGACGTCGACCGGCCGGTCGTGGCCGCCGTCGAGCGGGTCGCCGCGGCGCGCGGGGTGCCGATGGCGCAGGTCGCGCTGGCGTGGGTGCTGTCGAAGCCGGTGGTCGCGTGCCCGATCGTCGGCGCCACGAAGCCGCACCACCTCGCGGACGCCGTCGCCGCCCTGGACCTGGAGCTCACCGCCGAGGAGCTGACCGCCCTCGAGGAGCACTACCAGCCCCAGGACAACTACTGGTGGTGACGTCCGTCCTGGGCCCGGGCGGGACTCACTCCTCGTCCGGGCCGTCGATGTGCCAGCCCGGAGCGTCGCAGACCCGGGTGCCGGCGGTGTAGACGCCCGCCACGACGTCCGTGACGAACCGGGCGCCACCGGCCTGCGTGCCCGTGACCTGCACGGTGACGTAGGTGCCGTCCATGCTCGTGTCGTAGAAGATGTCGTCGACGTCGTCGACGGATTCGACCGACACACCCCGGAGGTGCTCGCGATGGTCGTCGACCGTGTAGGTGCCGGCGGCCAGGATCTCCGGGCAGAGCAGCTTGTACGCGGCGTCGATGTCGCCGTCGCGGAGGTGCTCGTAGTAGCGGCGCACCACAGCGGTCGCCCCGCGGCGCTCGCCGAGGAGATAACCGTCCACGTAGGCGAAGCAGAGACCGGCACACGCGACCGGACCGAGCGCGACGGCCCACAGCATGACGGCTCGCCACTTCATGATCGTCGATCGTACGGGCCACGCCGCGAGACCGCGGTCCCCTCGCGGGACCGGTAGGCTGCGGCGATGGGGCGCCGGGAGGATCCGTTCGAGCTGCGTGTGGTGACCGCCACGGACGTGATCGACGCGACGCTGGACTTCGACGAATATCCGCACCGGTATCTGTTCGTGCAGGCCGACACCGGCCTCGGCGTGCTCCCACGGGCGATGGCGCGGCTGCTCGTCGCGGTCGAGATACTCGAGGGCGAGTCGTGGGAGCTGGTCAACGTCCTGAACCGGAGCGGCTTCTACGCCGTCATGCGCAGTCCCCGGCGCGCGAATGGCTGACGGGCCCGGCGACGAGGGCTTCGTCCTGCGGGGGCGTTGCGTCCAGCGCGTCTAGCTCGGCGCGGAGCTGTCGACCGTCCGGACCTGGAGCCAGATTCCCGAGGCGCGCAGGCGTTGGACGAGGTCCAGGCCGACGCGCTGGTCGCGGGCGGCGAGCACGAGGACGAACTCCACGCCGTCGCCACGGCCGCCGGGCCACACGACCGTCAGCGGGGTGCGGGTGAAGGTCACGCCGGCGGCCTGGAGCGACTGCTCGACCGTGTCCACGCCGGGGGCGAGGGTCGTCAGGTGATACGCCACCACTCCCTGGAATACCTGCACGGCCTCATTCTGACCGGGCGGCGGGCCGTCGCACAGTGGCGGCGGAGATGGTGGCGTCCACGACGGACCAGGCCTGGCCGGGGGTGATCGCGCCGAGCATGAGGGGGCCCTGGAGGCCGCTGATCACGGCGTACAGGCCGATCGCCGACTCCTCGGTGAAGGCTCGCCTGAAGAAGGTGTGCGCGCCGGTGTACGCGGAGCGCATGACCTCGGCGGCCTGGGGTTCGGTGGCGCTGTAGGCGAGCAGCGCGAGGGTCGCCGCGGACGTGAGGCGGCGCTCGTCGTCCAGGGGCAGCATCTCGTCGATGACGACGCGCAGGCCGACGGACTCGTCGGTGGGGTCGGGCTGCTGGGCCATCCGGGCGGCGACCCGTCCGGTGAAGCGGATGTTGATGTACTGCAGCACGAACCGCAGCAGTTCCGCGCGGGTCGCGAAGCAGCGCTGGACGGCGCCCGCGGAGACGCCGGCCTCGGCGGCGACGACGCGCACGGTGGCGGCCTCGATCCCGCGGGTGCCGATGATCCGCACCACCGTGTCGGCGATGTGCCGCCGGCGGGCGTCCTGGTCGACTATCTTCGGCATGCTTTTATGATACAGTCGTATCGGAAACGGGGAGGTGCCACATGACGGTCAAGATAGCCCGCAACGGCGACGTGGAGCTCGCCTACGAGACGTTCGGCGAGGAGGGCGGCGAGCCGCTGCTGCTGATCATGGGACTCGGGCACCAGATGCTGCTCTGGCCCGACGGGCTCTGCGAGGCCCTCGCCGCCGCCGGCTTCCACGTCGCGCGCTTCGACAACCGCGACTCCGGCCTGTCGACGCACTTCGGCGGGCCCGACGACACCGCCGGCCGGCAGAAGTGGTGGCAGGCACTGCTCGGCGGTGGCAGACCGCCGTACTCCGCGGTGGCGTTCACCGACGACGCCCTGGCGGTCATGGACGCGCTCGGCTGGAGCTCGGCACACGTCGCCGGCGCCTCCATGGGCAGCGCGATCTGCCAGATGCTGGCCGTGTGGCATCCGCGGCGGGTCCGCAGCGTCACCGCCATGATGACGATGCCGGCCTCGGCCAGTCTCACCGCACTGCGCCACATCAGGCTCGGCCCGGCGTTCAAGATGGGCGGCCGGCGGTACACCGACGACCGCGAAGGACAGGTCCAGCGTCTGGTCGACGTGTTCCGCCTCGTGGCCTCACCCGAGGGCAGCTTCGACGAGCCGTGGGCCCGGGAGGTCGCCGAACGCTGCTACGACCGGCGGCCGTTCGACCCGGCGGCGGAGCGGCGCCAGCTCGCGGCGGGCCGGGCGACCAGGCAGACGCTCGACGTCAGCCGGATCGCCGTGCCCACCCTGATCGTGTACGGCGAATGCGACCCGATGGTGCGGCCGAGCGGACCCAGGGCACTGCATCGCAAGGTCCGTGGGTCGCGCCTGGTCACCTACCCGCGCATGGGGCACAACCTGCCGCCGCACATGTGGGGGTCACTGGTCGAGCAGATGTCCGCGCAGGTGCGGCTGAGCACCTGACCGACCGGCTCGATCGTGCTCGTCGCCGCCCATGATTAGGCTGTGGCGATGCGAGCGACCACGGTGCTGGACGCGCCGTCGAATCTCGGGCTGCGGCCGTCGCTCGCGGCGTCCGGGTGCGTCGACCCGGACCTCGACCCCGACGGCCGCATCGGCACTCCGGCCGGCTACGCCGACCTGCTCGCGGCGCTGCACGCGCCGGGGCAGCGGTGACACACCGGGACCAACCCGCGGATCCCGCACTGAGGAAGGTTTCCCGCATGACGGAGCACCTGGCCACGATCCGCCGCCTGGCGGCCGACGTCGACACGACCGCGCTGTGCGACGCCACCCCCGGCATCCGCGTCATGTCCGCCGCGCTGCGGTGCCGGTCGGCGAACCCGGTCGTGTGCGGGCCCGCGCGCACCGTCCGCTGCCGCGACGACTTCCTCGCCGTCATCCAGGCCCTCGAGCAGGCGGCGGCGGGTGACGTACTGGTCGTCGACGGCGCCGGCCGCGAGACCGCCCTCGCCGGCGAGCTGTTCGCCCGTGTCGCGCTGAACAAGGGCCTGGCCGGCATCATCGTCGACGGCGGCTACCGCGACATGCGCTTCGTGTCCACGTGCGAGCTGCCGGTCTACAGCCGTCACGTCACGCCGAGAGCCGGGACCACGATCCGTCCGGGCGTGCCCGGCGAAACGGTCAGCTGCGGCGGTGTCGTGGTCCACCAGGGCGACATCGTCATCGCCGACCACGACGGGATCGTGGTCCTCGACCCGGCCGACGCCGTCGCCCGCCTCACCGCCGCCGCCGAGGTGATGGCGACCGAGGCCCGTGTCGCGGAGCGCCTCGCCACCGGCGCGACCCTCGCGGACGTGCTCAACCTGGACGAGCACCCGGCGCCGCTGCGATTCACCGTCTGACGGGCACCGCAGGTCTCGCGGCGCGACAGCCCGGCCCGCGACCGCCCGGCCCGCGACCGCCCGGGCTGCGGTCAGACCGGACTGCGGTCAGACCGGACTGCGGTCAGACCGGACTGCGGTCAGACCGGACTGCGGTCAGGCCGGGCAAGACAGATAATGCACACATGACGGGCAGCGTGGACGGCATCATCGGCTGGCGATGGCTCGACGTGCGGCTGCGCCGGCGGGCCCACCGTCAGGTCCGTGCGGAAGCCGCGCCGAGCCGCCCGCGCCGGGCCGCCACCGTGGCCGTCGCCGTCGCCGTGCAGGTCGCGGCCGTCGCGACCCTGGTGTGCGGCGCCTGGCTGTGCACGGTGCGGTTCCCCAGCGTGGCGCTGCTGCCGGGCGCCGTGCTGCTCCTCTTCGGCGTGCTGGCCCTGCCCCGGCCGTCCGCCCTGCCCCGCGACGCCGTCACCGTGCGGCGCGCCGACGCACCCGCGCTGTACGCGCTCGCCGACCGGGTCGCCGCCGCGCTGGGCGTGCCGCCGCCGCACGTCGTGGTGGTGGACGACCAGTTCGCCGCCGAGTCGGGCCTCGCCGGGTTCCTGCGCCGCCGGTATCTGCGCATCGGCGCCCCGCTGTGGGCGGTGCTCGACCCCGCGCAGCGCACCGCGCTGGTGGCCGTGGAGCTGGCCCGGTTCGGTGGCGGCGACCCGAGCCGCGCCGCGCTCACCGGCACCGTCGAGCGCACCCTCGCGACCGTGGTCGCCATGCTCGAACCCGGCGCGGACAAACACCTGCGCACCGGGCGCAACGACGACGTCGTCAAGATGATCCAGGCGAACCCCGGCCAGCAGGTCGGCAAGGCCCAGTCGTCCATGAACCTCGTCGAGGGCCTCGTCCGCCCGTTCATCGCACTCCTGCAGGGCGTCTTCGGGCTGGTGCACCTCGGCTACCTGACGCTGCTGCAGCCCGACGCGTTCCGGGCGGTCCTCGCGGCGGACGACCGGGCCGCCGCCGTGGCCGGCACGCCGCAGGTCCGGGCGGTCCTCGCCACGCGGCTGCTCGCCGAGTCGATGGTGACGGTCCTGCGCCGCGACGCCCGCGCCGGTGACCGCTCGGGTGCCGTCCGGCGCGACGAACCCGAGGCGGTCGTCGCCGCCTGGCCCGCCCTCGCCGCCGCTGTACTGGCGAAGAACGCACCCTCGCTGCCCGAGCGGTGCGACGCCGACGTGGCCCGCACCGCGTCACCGTTCGCGGTCACGCCACCACTCGGCCGGCGCATCGAGACGCTCACCGAGGCGCCCGTGGTCCTGCCGTCCGACCCCGCCGAGTCCGCGGCGACCGATGTCGAGCTGCGGCCGATGTACCGCCGGCTGGTGCGCGACCTCAGAAACGGTTGAGCCCACCCGGCGGTCGTGCACCGTACCGGACCAGTGCGTCGATGCCCCACCCGCCGAGGAACGACAGCCACGCGAGCGGGATGCCGAGCAGCGCGTCGTACCACAGCATCCAGCCACCGGCGCCCGCACCCGTCACGAACGCCTCCCGGTAGCCGGGGATCGGCAGGACGACGTCGATCAGCACGTACGCGATCCCGACGACGATCGACATGGCCGGGGTCCGGATCAGCCACGCGTACAGCCACGCCGGCCCGGCGGACAGCCCCACCATCAGCACGAAGAACAGGTACGCGTCCCCGCGCAGGACGCTCACCCCGGCCGCCGGCACCGCGATCCCCAGCGTCGCGGCCAGCGCCACCGCACATCGCACCCAGGCCCAGCGACTCATCGCCGAACCGTACCCGGCACCCGCAACCACCCCGATCCACCCGCGACAACCCGGTGCATCGCTGGGGTCAGGGGAACAGGGATCCACCGGGTAGTCGGGATTCCCACCCGGCATACCGGGCGGTCACGGCCCACGCGAAGCGGTCCCGGTCCGCCTCGAACTCGGCGTACCGCTGCTCGATGCACGCCTCGCGCACGCCGGCGTCCTCGAAGTCCTCGCTCCTGCGCAGATCGACGTGATGCACATCAGCATGGACGGGCAACGGCGTCCCGAGCAGTTCGTCCAGCACCGCGAGCCATCCGTCCACGGCGGCGACCTTACGGGACGAACCGCAGCGCCGAGGTTGCGCCGGTGGTGTCGAGCGTGAGGCCGGCCGTGTCGGTGCGGCGCCGCATGACGCGCTGCTCATGGAGCTGCTGGCGGCGACACCCGGGTGACCGGCCGGCCGACGCGATCCCGGGCGCGCCGGACGCGGTCGATGCGGGCCTCGGCGGTGGCCTGGTCGATGATGCCGAGCCGCATGCGGCGGCGCAGCTTGTCCGTCACGATGTCGGCGAGCGGGGCGTCGCGCCACTTGCGCCAGCGGGACGTCACCCACAGCGACTTCTTCGTCAGGAGCTTCACCTCGACCCGGTCCGCGGCGTCGGACACGTCGCGGCCGGTGGCGGCGGCGAGCACCTGGCGCTCGCGGTGCCGGTCGGCGCGGTTCGGGGCGCGCTTGTTGCGGCGGATGCTCTTGCGGGAGCTCTTGTCGTGCTCGCCGTAGTCGTTGCGGCGGTCCTTGGCGTAGCTCAGCGCCTTCTTCTCCTGCGGGCTCCTGCGCGCCACCCGGACCACCTCCTCAGCGCTCCGGTCAGGGTAGGCCTGCACCCGTCCGGCCGGCCACGGCATTTCCCCGACGGTGCGCCGGCGGGCGGTGCTCATCCCCCGAGCGGGCGCGCCGGGCCGACCTCCGCCTCGCGGACCTGACGGCCGGTCGGGGCGCCCCGCTGCCGGGGGCCGTCGACCGGGCCGGCACCACCCTGCGCCGCACAGCCTGGCGCGATCGTTCAATACAGCGGCCCCGCGGCCGCCTACCGTTCCTGGCATGGATGAGTTCGCGAGCGGGGTGCTGGTCGCCGCGGTGCTGCGGGCGCTCGCCGACGACGGCATCACCGTCGACGCGCCGGCGCCGGGCGGCGCGCTGGTCCCGCTTGCCGTGAAACGCCGGCTGCTCGGCGACGTCGCCGCCGCGCACGGGCTGCTGCCGCTGCTGCGGGTCGGCCTGATCCTGCCGCGGCTGCCGCCGGACCCGGCGATCTCGGCGCTCGCCGCCGCCGACGGCCCGCCTGACCTGTTCGCCCGCTGGGCGCGCCTCGAGCGGTTCGTGCACTCCCGGCACCGGGTCGTCGTCGACGCGGCCGGCGCCGGCACCCTCGCCGCGTCGCACGTCGGGCCGCCTTCCGAGCCGCCGACGCCCGCCGAGGACGCGTTGGTGGTGGGTGTACTGACGGCGCTGCTGACAGCGATCGGGGTCCGCGGCCTGTCCGTGACACTCGGCGGGCGGGTCGTGTTCGCCGACGGGACGTTCGTCGCGCCGCCGGCGGCCACCGACCGGTGGCACTTCACCTGGACCTCCGTCGCCTCCGGGGTCACGGAGGCGACGGAGGCGACGGAGGCCTCGGGGGGCTCGGAGGCGACGGAGGCCGCTGCCGACCCGGCAGGGCAGGCGCGGAGCGTGCTGGCCGGGGACCTCGCCCGCCGGTGGACGCTGCGGGACCTCGCCGCCGAACTCGCCCTGTCGCCGCGCGGCGCGCAACGGCGGCTGCGGCCCGAGGGCGGCTTCACCGCGCTGCTCGCGGCCGCCCGCGCCGACGCCGCCGCGGGCCTGCTCATCGACAGCCGGCACGCGCTCGGCGTCGTCGGCTTCGCCAGCGGCTACGCCGACCAGCCGCACTTCACCCGCGAGTTCCGCCGGCGCACCGCGATGACCCCCGCCGCCTACCGGTCGGCGTTCGCCCGTTCAGTACAGGAGACGCAGCGATGAACGTGTCAGACCGGACGATCCTGATCACCGGAGCGACCCGCGGCATCGGCCGGGAGCTGACCCGGCAGGCGGTCGCGCTCGGCGCCCGGGTGGTGGCCGTCGGCCGCGACCGGGACGCCCTCGCCGCCATGCGGAGCGACCGGGTCGCCGTGTGGCCGGCCGACCTCGCCGACCCCGATGCCGTCGCCGCGCTCGCCGACCAGGTCACCGAGCAGCACCCCGACCTGTCGGTGCTCGTCAACAACGCGGCGGTGCAGACGCTGACCGACTTCCTCGCCGAGGACCCGCGGGACCTACGGCCCGTCCTGCGCCGGGAGGTCGCCGTCAACCTCGACGCGGTCGTCGCCCTCTCCACCGGGCTGCTGCCGCACCTGCGCCGCCGGCCGTCCGCCGCGATCGTCAACATCACCACCGGCCTCGCCCTGGCGCCGAAGCGCTCCGCCCCGGTGTACTGCGCCACCAAGGCCGCGGTCCGTGCCTTCACCCGCGCGCTGCGGTACCAGTGCCAGGACGACGCCCCGCACGTCCACGTCGTCGACGCCGTCATGGCCCTCGTCGACACCGACATGACCCGGGGCCGCGGCGACCGGAAGATGACCGCCGCCGAGGCCGCCACCGCGATCGTCGACGGCCTGCGCCGCGGCTCCGACGACATCCTCATCGGCCGGTCCAGGCTCCTCCCGCCGATCATGCGCCTGTCACCGGCCCTCGGCTACCGCATCCTGCGCAACACCTGACCTGGCGGGACCGGGCGTTACCCGCTCGCGACCCGGTCATGCGTGGCGGCATCGGTGCAAAATGCTGAACTCGCAGCTCAGCGGGGGTTCCTCGGCAATACGATCGACGAAGCCTCCAGCAGCGTGTCGATGTGATGCGCGTGGCCGAATCCGCAGGTCCAGTCCGACTCCGGCGCCACGCACGGTGCCGGGGCCTCGTCGTGCGCAGCGCACTCGCAGAGCGGAGCGGACAGATGCCATTCTTCACCACGAACCGGTCCTCGGAGACCAACCAGAACGTGCAGCGGACGTTCGTCGACGTCCTGTACGACCACACCGGCTACCTCGAGGCGAACGGCGGGCGGCTCGGCCCGGCCGGGTCGCTGTCCGGCAGGTCCGTCGCGGTCGTCGGCGCCGGGATGGCCGGCCTCGCGGCGGCGTACCTGCTGGACCAGCAGGGTGCGAAGGTCACGATCTACGAGGCGTCCGAGCGGGCCGGTGGGCGGGTGCGGTCGCTCCACCCGGTGCCCGGGGACCCGGCGATCTTCGAGATGGGCGCGATGCGTGTCCCGCCGTCGGAGCAGCTGTTCAACCACTACGCCGCGCAGTTCGGGATCAAACCGTACGGGCAGTTCCCCGACCCCGGGAAAGTGAACACCGGCATCATCTTCCAGAACAAGACCTACGACTGGGCGGCCGGGCTCAAGGCGCCGGCCATCTTCGACAACGTCAGCGCCGGCTGGGACGCGCTCGCCGGGTACTGGATGCAGCACGTCGGGAACAATCTGGCCGACCCGGCCCGTTTCCCGGTCGCGCAGGACAACTGGCAGAGCCTGATCTACCCGTCGACCCCGGCCGGGCCGGAGCAGGGCTACAGCCAGATCTCGTTCTACCAAGGGCTCGTGCAGGCGTTCGTCGAGAACCCCGGCCGGTGGAACACGAAACAGTGGACCGCGCAGGACTTCGCGTTGTTCGGCGCGCTCGGCCTCGGCTCCGGCGGTTTCGGCCCGCTGTACCAGGTGAACTTCGCGGAGATCGCGCGGCTCGTCGTGAACGGGCTCGAGACGGATCAGCAGTTCTATCCGTCGGGTCTCGGCGGTATCGCCGACGGTTTCGTGCAGCGGCTGCGGAATTCGCAGATCCAGTTCCGCACCAAGGTGACCGGCGTCGCGCAGACCGGTGACCGGCCGACGGTCACGTTCCAGCCACCGTCGACGACCGGGCCGGAGCAGGCGCGGTTCGACGCGGTCGTCGTGGCGACCACCACCCGCGCGATGGAGGTGGACATGGGGATCAGCAGCTCCCCCGAGTGGCTGCTGCCCAGCGCCACCGGCACCGCGCTGCGCGAGATCCACCTGATGAACTCCTCGAAGCTGTTCGTGCTCACGAAGAAGAAGTTCTGGAAGGGCACCGACCTGCCGCAGAACATCCAGACGGACGGCCTTTGCCGCGGCCTGTACTGCCTGGACTACCCCGACAGCGACTACGGGGTCGTGCTGATCAGCTACTCCTGGGGCGACGACTCCACGAAGTACATCGCGCTGCGGAACGCGCGGCAGCGGCTCGACACCCTGCTCGACTCGCTCACCCCTGGGTCGCCGCAGTTCGTGCGGGCCCTGCGGGAGCAGATCGTCCCGGAGAAGACCACGATGATCGACTGGCAGATGGAACAGCAGTACTACGGCGCGTTCAAGCTCAACTATCCGGGCCAGGACACGGAGAACGCGAACCTCTACCACCAGTTCCTGGACCGGTCCCCGGCCGGTATCTACCTCGCCGGCGACAGCGTCGGCTGGTGCGGCGGCTGGATCGAGGGCGCCCTGCAGACCGGGGTCAACGCGGCGGCCGCCGTCGCGCAGCGGGTCGCCGGGCAGGGCGGCCTGTTCCCGAACAATCCGATGACGCAGGCGAGCGACCGGTACAGCTACGGCCCCTGACGTGAAGGACCACACCATGAGCGCCGACGACAGCCTCTTCGTCACGTCGCTGGGCGACCTGACCCAGGTCACGGTCGTCGACGCGGGCCACATGGTGCCGATGAAACCGGCCGACGGTCAGCCGGGACATGATCGAGACGTGGGTGTTCGGGGAGCGGTTCGCCACGGTCGACCCGGTTGTGTCCGTCACGTAGGGTTTCACACTCACGAGGAGCGTTCATGGACACCATCAGCATCGTGGGAGCCGGGCTCGGCGGACTGACCCTGGCCCGGGTCCTGCACGTCCACGGTATCCCCGCCACCATCTACGAGCTGGACGAATCGCCGTCCGCCCGCACCCAGGGCGGCATGCTCGACATCCACGAATCCAACGGTCAGGTCGCGCTGCGCGAAGCCGGCCTCTTCGAGCGGTTCCAGGCGATCATCCACGCCGGCGGCGAGGCCACCCGCATCCTCGACCGGCACAACACCGTCCGCCGGGAGGACGCCGACGACGGCGACGGCGGCCGTCCGGAGGTCGACCGGGGCCGGTTGCGGCAGCTCCTGCTCGACTCGCTGCCCGACGGCGCCATCCGCTGGGGAAGCAAGGTCACCGGGGTCCGCGCGCTCGGCGACGGGCGGCACGAGCTGACCTTCGCCGACGGTCAGGCCGAGGTCGCTGATGTACTGGTCGGCGCCGACGGTGCCTGGTCACGGATCCGCCCGCTGCTGTCCGACGCCACACCCGCGTATTCCGGGGTGTCGTTCGTCGAGGTCGACCTGCACGACGCCGACACCCGCCACCCGGGGCCCGCCGCGGTCGTCGGCGCCGGGATGCTCTTCGCGCTCGGCCCCGGCAAGGGGTTCCTCGCCCACCGCGAGCCCGACGGCAGCCTGCACATCTACTGCGCGCTCAGAGTCCCTTCCGACTGGGTATCCACTGTGGACCTCGCCGACCCGGGCAAGGCGAAGGCCGTCCTGCTCGAGCGGTTCGCCGACTGGGCGCCCGAGCTGCGGGCCCTCATCACCGAGGCGGACGGGCCGCTGGTCCCCCGCGCCATCAACGCCCTGCCGGTCGAGCACCGCTGGGACCGCGTCCCCGGCGTGACCCTGCTCGGCGACGCCGCGCACCTCATGTCCCCGTTCGCCGGCGAGGGCGCCAACCTGGCCATGCTCGACGGCGCCTCGCTGGGCCGGGCGATCGCCACGCACCCCGGCGACGTGGAGGCCGCCCTGACGGCGTACGAGCGGGAACTCTTCCCGCGCAGCGCCGAGGGCGCCCGGGACGCCGCCGACAACCTGGCGCTCTGCTTCGACGACACCGCGCCGCAGAGCCTGCTCGACCGGTTCGCGGCGTACGCCGGCTGACCCTCCCGGCCCCACCGCCGGGCGTGCCCGGACAGGCACCGATTACAGAATTTCCGTCACGCGTCCTCTCCGTCCCGGTGTGCCGATGCAACGTGCGGTGGCACCGCATCCGGCCGGTCGTCGACCCGGTCGTGATCCGTGCGGTCCTCCGCTCGTCATGATGGGCAGAAGGGGGTGCCCGAGCGCTGGAACTGGTATTCCGCGCCGTTGTCCGGGTCGCCGACGGTGTAGAGGAGCACCAGGCGGTCGTGGCGCAGGACCGAGATCAGGTTGTTGGTGTACGCGGCGGGTCTGCCGTTGAGCGTGCGGAAGCCGAGGTGCACCTCGGTCGGCGGGCCGTGCCGGTCGGACAACGCGACGGCGAGCCGCCAGGTGCCCGCGCCGCTGCTGCGGGTGTCGGTGTCGACCGCCGGGCGCATGACCGCGCCGAGCAGGTTGCCGGCGGTGAAGGTGCGGTCGGCGCCGAAGGCGAACTCGCCGCCCTCGGCGCTGCACCAGGTGCCGACGATCTGCGCCTCGGTGAGCTGCCGCCGGTTGCCTTGCAGGTGCCCGTATCCGGCGCACAGACCGACGGACACCACCACCGTGGCGACCAGCCACCACCAACGGTGCGGCGACGGGGCATCCCCGGTCACGGCATCACCCGAGTGTCCACCGGTCCACTGTAGACCCGCGGGCGACGGGTCAGGGGCACGCCGGCTACGGGCTCGGCCGCAGGTGGAGTTCGTGGGCGATGGCGGTCAACGCGGGGACGACGTCGCTGTCGGCGGGCTGGACCTGGACGCACACGTGGTCGGCGCCGGCGTCGAGGTGCGCGCGGACGGCCGCGGCCAGGACCGCGGCGTCGCCGTGCGCGACGATCCGGTCGACGAGGTGGTCGCTGCCCTCGCCGGCGGTGTCCTCGGCGGTGAAGCCGGCGCGGTGCATGGTGCTGGTGTAGTTCACCAGGCTCAGGTAGCGGGTGAGGAAGGCCCGGGCGCTGCGTCGCGCCGCTTCCGGGTCGGCGTCCAGCACGACGGTCTGCTCGGGTGCGACCAGCGCGTCCGGGCCGAGCGCGGTCCTCGCCTCCCGGGTCTGCGCCGCGACGGTGAGGTACGGGTGGGTGCCGGCACTGCGCCCGGCGGCCAGGGCGAGCATGCGGGGCCCGAGCGCCGACAGCACCCGGTGCTCGGCGGGCACGCCCCGCCCGTCGAGGACGTCGAGGTAGCGTGCCATCGCCTCGACCGGGCGCGTGCGGCCCGCGTTGGCCTCGCGGTGCCCGGACCCGATGCCGAGCAGCAGCCGCCCGGGGTGTCCGGCCTGGATGCGGTGATACGACTCGGCGAGCTCGGCCGGGTCGGACGACCAGATGTTCACGATGCCGGTGGCCACGGTGATCCGGTTGGTGCCGTCGAGCAGGGCCTCGGCGGGCCGCAGGTCGGAGCCCGGGGAGCCGCCGAGCCAGACGGCGCCGTATCCGAGATCCTCGATCGTCCTGGCCATCGCAGGATCGACGGCGGTGACACCACGCCACACGCCGACGGTGCCGAGTCGTTGGCTCCAGCTCATGTTCTTCCTCCTACGGTGTGGACAGGCACGTTCACGGACGGGCGGAGAGGACCAGCGGCACCTGGTCGGTGACGGCGGTCAGGAAGGCGGTCAGGGCGGGCGACGGCGGGGTGTCGCGGGTGACGGCGACGAGACGACGTTGCAATGTCGCCTCGGCGAGGTCGCGGACCGCGATCGCCGGGTCGGCGGACGGCAGTGTGAGCGACGGCAGCAGGGCGACGGCGCCGGCGGCGCGGACGAGTTCGAGCTGCACGTCGGCGTCGCTGGAGCGGTGGCGCAGGTCCGGCTCGTATCCGCCGAGGACACGGCACGTGCCGACGACCATCGCATGGTGGCCGGTGCCCTCCGCGGAGGCGGCCCACACGTCGGACCGCAGCATCGCGATCGCGACGGGGCCGCCCGGGCGCGCGAGGGGGTGCGCGGCCGGGAGCACCACCTGCAGCGGCTCCTCCAGCAGGACGGTGAAGCGCATCCCGGCCGGGCGGGGGCGCGGGTGGCCGTCGTACTCGTCGCCGATGACCAGGTCCACCGTGCCGAGCCGCAGGAAGGGCAGGGCCTGCTCGAGCTCGAGCTCGGAGATCTCCGGGCGGACCCGCGGATGCTCGGCCTGCATGCGGGCCACGGCGGGCACCAGCAGGCGCCGGGCCGCGGACTGCAGGGCGCCTGCGCGGACGGTGCCACGGATGTCGCCGCCGAGCGCGGCCAGGTCGGCCTCCGCCGCTTCGGCGGCCGTCAGCAGGACCCGCGCGTGCTGGGCCAGGAGCCGTCCGGCGTCGTTGAGCCGTACGCCGCGGCCGGCCTTCTCCAGCAGCGGCGTGCCGGCGTCCCTCTCGAGGAGGGCCAGCTGCTGGGAGACCGTCGACGGACTGTAGCCGAGCGCCGTGGCGACCGCGGCGAGGGTGCCGCGCTCCTCGAACTCGCGCAGGAACCGCAGGCGGCGCAGGTCCAGGTCGACCATGCGGGAATCCTAACGAATCCGCTCCATGATTCGTCGCTGGACCCGGAGCTTCCCGTATCCGAAGCTGCATCGCATGGGTCCGCTGCTGTGTCTGGTCTCCGCGGCGTGCTTCGGCGCGCTCGGCATCTTCGGGAAGTTCGCCTACGACGCGGGCGTCTCGCTGGAGGCGCTGCTGCTCGCGCGGTTCGGGCTGGCCGCCGCGCTGCTGTGGCTGGTCCTGCTCGTCCGGCCGGAGCTGCGGCGAAGGACGGGCGACAGTCGTACAACTGCCGAAACCGCTGCTGGAGCGGGCCGGGGCAGGGTGCTCGCCACCGCGGTCGGGCTCGGCGCCGTCGGCTATGCCCTGCAGTCGGGCTTCTACTTCGCCGCGCTGGAGCGGATGGACGCGTCGCTGCTGGCGCTGATCCTCTACACCTACCCGGTCCTGGTCACCGTCGCGGCGGTCCTGATCGGCCGGGAGCGGCTCACCACGGGCCGCGGCGTGGCGCTGCTGGCCGCGTCGGGCGGGACGCTGCTGGTCCTGGTCGGCGCCGGCGGCGCGAGCTTCGACGCCCTCGGCGCGCTGCTGGGGTTCGGCACGGCGGTCGTCTACACCGTCTACATCCTGGTCGCCGACACGGTGGTGCACCGGCTGCCGCCGATCCTGCTCTGCGCGCTGGTGATGACCGGCGCCGCCGGCAGCTTCGGCGTCCGGTCCGTCCTGTCCGGCGGCGTCGACCTGAGCTTCGGCCCTGCCGCGTGGTTCTGGCTGGGCTGCATCGCGGTCGTGTCGACGGCGGCGGCGATGCTGACGTTCTTCGCCGGCCTGCGGCGCACCGGCCCGTCGACCGCCGCGATCCTGTCGACGTTCGAGCCGGTCGTCACCGCGGGACTCGCCGCGCTGACCCTCGGCGAGTCCCTCACCCCGCTCCAGCTGGCCGGCGGTGCCCTGGTCCTGGCCTGCGTCGCCGCCCTGCAGCTGCGCCGCTCGCCGGCCTCCGCACCGACGACGGCGGCGGGCGGCCGCCGGGACCCGCTCGACGGCCGGGACGCCGAGGTTGTCGGCGTGGCGTGACGCCGGTGTGGTCGGTGCGCGGTGAGCCGCGCTCCCGCGGCGGCGGCGCTCCCACGCACCGGTGGCCACGGCGAGGGGCACCGCACACGCCGGCGATGCTCCACAGTGGACCACCTTCGGTGACGGGCGGTCCGCTTTTCCCGGCACTGCGCCAGCCTTTTCCCTTGCAATCCTATGGGTAAACTATGATTATGACGCTTGATCTCGTGATCCGGGTCGACGGTGTCGACTGGGACGATCCCGCGGCGGTCGCGCTCCGCTCGGCGATGACCGCCGAGATGCGGCTGCGCTACGCTGACCGATTCGCCACCCGTCCGCAGGTCGAGGCCGACACCGTCGTCTACACGGCGGTGGCGTTCGCCGAGGGGCGTCTGCCGGTCGGGCACGCGGCGCTGCGCAGGCTCGGCCCCGACCTGGAGCTCAAGCGCATGTACGTCGCCCCGTCCCACCGTGGCACCGGCGTCGCCGCCGCCCTCCTCACCGCCGTCGAGGCCGCCGCGGTCCGGCTCGGCGCCCCGCGGATCATCCTGCAGACCGGCGACCGCCAGCCCGACGCGGTCCGGCTCTACGTGAAGACCGGCTACACCCGGATTCCGATCTTCCCGCCGTACGAGGCGATGACCTTCTCCAACTGCTTCCAGAAGGTCCTACCGAGCTCCTACCGAGCCCTGGCATGACGACGTCATCCTCGGCGCCCCGCGGCGGTGGCGAGCTGCCTCGCCGCCCGTTCCCACAGCGGCGGCGCGGAGACAGCGGCGCCTGGGTCGTATTTGAGCAGCTGCCAGCCGGCGCGGCGGGGCGGGCCGTCGCGGGGTTCCGTCGGGTACTGCCAGCCCTGGTTGGTGCCGAAGAACAGGTGCTCGTCACCGACGGGCAGCACGCCGCGGACGCCCCAGTTGCAGGCGTTGTTGAACCCGGTGGTCGTCAGCGGCCGGGCCGGGCTGTCGGCGTCGTCGAACACCCACACCTGCCCGGCGGTGCGGTTGTCGCGGAACACCAGGCGTGACGCGATCTGCCGCCACAGGGTGACCTCCACGTCCCGGACGGGCCGGGCGAGCACCTCGTTCAGCAGGCCGGTCGCGGGGTTGAGCGTGATGTCGCGCAGCACCTTCTCGGTGTTGAACGTCCCGAGGTACAGCTTCCCGCGGAACACGGCGGCGCCCCAGCCGACGTAGTCGTTGAACCGGCTGCCGAACCCGCCGCTGCCGAACCGCGGTTCCTGGTGCAGCAGGTTGTCGCGCATCGCCCACTCGCCGGTGTCCTGGTCGTACACCCAGTAACGGTGCTCGCCGTAGAGCAGCTCGACCTGCTGGTTGACCTCGCCCGGGTCCTTGATGCGGTAGACGACCCCGCCCGGTGAGCTGCGCATGTACGCGAGTGCCAGCTCGGCGACGGAGCCGCGCGGGATCTGCGGGTACGCGGCGAGGTGGTGGGTCAGCGACGGCGCGACGGACGGGATGCCGAACGTGGCGTAGATCCAGCCCTCGTAGGAAACGACCGCGAACGACACCATCGAGTGCGCGGTCAGCGGGTCGGGGAACAGGTTGGCGGCGGTGAACACCAGCCGCCAGTCGGTGCGGGTCTGCGGGCCGAGCTCGTGCAGCGGCGGGCTGATGTAGACGCCCGCCGGTTCGCTGCTGCCGGTGCCGACCCAGGTGCCGGTGACGATGCGGTCGCGGTGGACGGTGAAGTAGCTCGGCTGGTTGCCCAGCAGCCCGACCTCCTCGAACCGGAACGGGTCGGCGGCGGTGCCGCGCCACCGTTGCACGCTGCCCGTCGGCCGGCCCGGCCCACCTTTCGGCGCCCGCCCGCCTTTCGGCGCCAGTCCGACGCCGAAGTACAGGCGCCCCCCGGCGACGATGAAGTTCTTGATGTTGTCCCATTCCGGGAACCGGCGCGCGCCGAGGAACGTGCCGTCCACGTTGTACGCCAGCAGCACCACGGTGCCGCCCGCCTGCGCGCCGGCGGTCGTGGTGGTCTCGATGCCACCGAGGAGCACGACGTCGCCGATCGAGCCGGCCGCGCGGATGCCCGCGAGCCGCTGGAAGTCCGGGCACTGCGCGGCGGAAGGCGTGCGGTCGGTCGCGGCGCCGGTCTCGATGTCGTACTGCCAGATCTGCGCCGGGAGGGCGTCACCGGCGACGCTTTCGGTCGGCGGCACGTCATGGGTCGCGTTGTAGGAGGTGTCGAACTCGCAGGTGACGTTCTCCGGGTCGTCCCACGGCCGCACCGGCGCGCCGAGCCCGGCGCCGGTGAACTCCGCGGCCAGGGTCGCCATGCCACCGCCGGTGGCGTTGGAGGCGGTCCCCCACCACAGGTGACGCTGGGCCTCGTCGGCGGTGAACGCCCACACGTAGCCCTGCGTCGTCTGTGCGCGCCCGCCGTCCGGTTCGTCGCCGGGTCTGATCGGTACTGTCGGCTGTCCGGGCCCGAACCACCAGCGGTCGGGTTGCGCCTGCGCCGCCACAGTCACGCCGTGCGCTCGGTCCTCTCCTGGCACCACCATCGAAGGCATGCGCGGGCACTACCCACTCCGGCCATGCCAAACCGGTTGCGGCCGGGCAGTGGCGTTGCGGGCTCAGCGCCGCAGACCGTTGAGCGCCGTGGTGACGACCCGGTCGGCGTAGTCGGTGGTGAGCGGGCCGCTGCGGTAGAGCCACCGGTTGAGCACCGGCCCCCAGATCATGTCCATCGCCACGTCGAGGTCGAGGTCCCCGGCGAGCTGGCCCGCTTCCTGGGCGCTGCGCAGGCGCCGGCGCTTGGCCTCCCGGAGCGGGCCGTCGAGGCGTTCGGCGTAGGCGGCGGCCAGGTCGGCGTCGTGGGTGATCTCGATGGCGAGGGCGCGCATCGGCGACTCGAGGCGGGGGTCGTTGAGCTCCTCGACCGTGGCGCGCAGGACCGCGATCAGGTCCGCTTCCAGGTCGCCGGTGTCCGGGAGCGTCGGCGGCGCACCCTCGGCGCCCTCGCTCAGGATGAGGAAGGCCTCGAGCAGGATCGCGCCCTTCGACGGCCACCAGCGGTAGATGGTCTGCTTGCCGACGCCGGCGCGGGCGGCGATGCCCTCGATGCTGAGCTTCGCATAGCCGACCTCCTGCACCAGCTCGAACGCGGCGGTGAGGATGGCGCGCCGCGAGGTCTCTTTCCGGCGGGCCGTGCTGGGCGTCATGGACACCATCATACCCCGTGACGAGACGAACCGTCTCGTCTTGACGCCGTTCCCGGCGTGGCCTATGGTGCTGAGTGACACGAGACGGACCGTCTCGTCTCGTGCCAGACACGAACGGAGACGCTCATGCGCACCTGGTTCATCACCGGCGCCAGCCGCGGCCTGGGCCGCGCCTTCACCCGGGCCGCGCTGTCCCGCGGTGACCGGGTCGCCGCCGCGGCCCGGACCATCGACCGTGCGGGTTTCGACGCCGGGCACGGTGACCGGCTGCTGACCCTGCCGCTCGACGTCACCGACCGCACCGCCGTCATCGCCGCCGTGGACACCGCGGCCTCGCACTTCGACGGCCTCGACATCGTCGTCAACAACGCCGGCACCATGTCCATGGGCATGCTGGAGGAGTTCACCGAGGCGCAGGCCCGGGCCCAGTTCGAGGTCAACTGCTTCGGCGCGCTGTGGGTCAGCCAGGCGGCCCTGCCGCACCTGCGCGCCCGGCGCTCCGGCCACATCGTGCAGATCTCCAGCATCGCCGCGCTCGGCGGCTTCCCCAGCACCGGCATGTACAGCGCCAGCAAGTTCGCCCTCGAAGGCATGAGCGAGGCCCTGGCCCTGGAGGCCGCGGCGTTCGACGTCAAGGTGAGCATCGTGCAGCCGGGCGGCTACTGGACCGACCTGTACACCAGCATCGCCACGACCACGCCCATGGAGGACTACGCGCCGCTGCGCGCCGAACTGGAACGGCAGTGGGCGGAGGGCTCGGTCGACAGCGACCCCGGCCTGGCCGCGGAGGCACTGCTGCGCCTCGTCGACAGCGACGACCCTCCGCTGCGCCTGCTCCTCGGCAGCATGGTCTACGACCTGGCCTTCGACATCTCCCGCCGCCGCATGGACACCTGGTCGTCCTGGGAACAGGTCAGCCGCGCCGCCGAACACGCCACCCCGGCCCCGGGCACCCGCTGAGGGATGCCGGACGGCAGGGCCGGTGATCCGACGCCGTGCTGTTGCGCTTCATGGACTTCGGCGGGGCGACCCGGTCATGACACGGCGGAAGGAGACCTCCCCGCCCCGTGCGATCGCGCCGGGTGACGTGGTCGCGGCCTTCTCCGAAACGCTGGGTTCGTGGACGGCGGCTCAGGTGACCGACCTGGACCCGGAGTGGCGCACGGCCGGCGTGCTCGAAGAGGCGCGCGAACGCATCCGATACCGGCAACCCACCGCCGGGGTACGACGGGACCGCCGCGTGCAGGGTTGGTGAAGATTCCGTGCAGACGGCGGCGCCGGACGCGGCGAGGCGTTTTTATCCGGTCATGCTGGCTTCCGTCAAGGGTGCGGTGTACGCCCTCTACGCCCGTCGTCTGCGCCGCCGGTTGGCCGGCGCGAACCTTCCGCGGCATCTCGCCATGGTCATGGACGGCAACCGGCGGTGGGCGCGGCAGATGGGCTTCGACGACGCGAGGGTCGGGCACCGGTTCGGCGCGGAGCATCTCGACGAGGTCCTGCGCTGGTGCGCGGGGCTCGGCATCGAGCACATCACCGTGTTCGTCGCGTCGGTGGACAACGTCCGCAAGCGCGACGCCGGGGAGGTCGGCAACCTGATGCGGATGATCGAGGAGGTGGTGGCCGAGCGGCTGCGGCAGCCGGGCAGCCCGTGGCGGGTGCACCTGGCCGGTCGCCTCGACGTGCTGCCGGACTCCACCAGGCACGCGTTGAAGCTCGCCGAGGAGCAGACCCGGGACTCCGGCACGCCGTTCGTCCTCACGATCGCCATCGGCTACGACGGGCGGGAGGAGATCGTCGCCGCCATCCGCTCGGTCCTCGAAGAAGGTGCGCTCGCTGGTCGTACCATCGACGACATCGCCCAGCAGTTGACCGCTGAGCAGATCGGCCAGCACCTCTACACCGGCGGCCGACCGGACCCGGATCTCGTCATCCGGACCAGTGGCGAGCATCGGACGTCGGGCTTCCTGCTGTGGCAGGCCGCCTACTCCGAACTCTACTTCTGCGACGTGTACTGGCCGGGCTTCCGCGAGGTCGACTTCCTGCGCGCCCTGCGCTCATACACCGCCCGGCACCGCAGGTACGGAGGCTGAACGGGGGCGCCGCCGAAAGGCCGGCGCCCCCGAACACTCACACCAGTGTGGCCGAGACAGCCCGTGCGGCAGCAGGGGCAGCCGCGCGCGGCGGGATCGAGGACGTGTCGAACGCGTAGGTGATCACGGCGGTCGCGATCGCGTCGGCGTTCGTGTCCAGAGCGAACGTGTTGATGTTGCCGATCAGCGTGTACTGCTGCCGCAGCTGGGCGTAGAGCGCGGCGTCGCCGCCCTTCTGCGTGACGCGGAACAGGTCGTCGCAGGCCTTGTGGTAGCAGGGGTCGTAGGGGACGCCCGCGACGCCGCCGAACTTCGCGACGTCCTCGGCGGTCTTGATGACCTCCGCGCCGGTGAAGAGGCCGCCGGCCGGGATGTTGACGCCCGCGGCGATGAACGGGCCGTAGTCGGAGCGGCCGGTGAAGTCCGCGGCGTTCGTCTGCTGGCCGCGGGAGGCGAAGAACTGCTCGAAGAGCTTCTCGATCTGCGCGGAGCCGGCCGGGCCGGGTCCCGCACCCGAGGCGGCGGAGTCGTCGCCGTCGTAGACGCCGAACTGGTAGTTGGGCGAGGCGACCATGTCGAAGTTGAGGTACAGCCGGATCTGCGCCTGCTGCGCCGGGGTGAGGCTGTTGACGTAGAAGGTCGAGCCGACGAGGCTCGCCTCCTCGGCGCCCCACCAGGCGAAGCGGACCTTGTTCACCGGCTTGGTGCGGGCCATCTGCAGGGCGACCTCGAGCAGGGCGGCGCTGCCGCTGCCGTTGTCGTTGATGCCGTTGCCCTCGGGCACGGAGTCCAGGTGCGCGCCGGCCATGACGACGTTGCCCGCGTTGCCGGTCTTCGACTCGGCGATCACGTTCTCCGTGTCGCGGATCTCGGCCGTCGTCGACGTGGTGAGGTGGACGGTGAGCCCGGGCGTGGTGGAGAACGCCTCGCCGGTCGCGTAGGACACTCCGATCGCGGGGATGCCGACGGGCGCGCCGAGGGTGCCGAGCAGCAGCGAATACCGGTCGGGTGCGGTGACCGGGTCGCCGTTGCCCTGGTTCATGACGATCGCGCCGACAGCGCCAGCCGCTTCGGCGTTGGCGGCTTTGGCACCGAACGGGCACCCGCCGCGTTGCATGAGCGCGATCTTCCCCACGACGGCGGCGGTGAAGTCGGCCGCCTCGCAGCCGGAGGTGACGGCGACGCGCGGCGCGACCAGGTTCAGGTCGACGGGCACGACCGCCGCGGTGACGTCGCCGGAGCCTGAGCAGGTCATGACGTCGTAGTCGGTGCCTTCGACGTACGTCGAAGGCGTCGGCGCGGTCTGCGCGAACGCCGAGCTGTCCTCCTCGCAGAAGTTGAACTGGAACGGCTGCCGGGTGACCTGGTAGCCGGCGTGCTGCAGGGCGGCGGCGACGTAGTCGACGCTGCGCTTGTGGCCCGGGGTGCCGGAGGCGCGGTTGCCGCCGCTGAGGTCGCCGATCAGTTGCAGTGCGAGCAGGTGCCGCAGGACGCCGGGCAGCGTCACGGCCTTGGTCAGCTGTTTCGGTGTACTGATACCGGGACCGCCGCCGGCGCTGGCGGGTGCCGGCGCGACGAGCCCGGCCGCCCCCACCAGAACCGCGACGGTCGCCGCGCCCACGAATCTGCGAAGCACGTTGTGCTCTCCCCTCCTCGTCGAGGTACAGGGGAGGACTGTATGCAGACTCGAAGATCGGCGGTAGTTGATGCATGTCCGATTTCGCGCCATGTGTAGGCGCGTCCGCGGCTACTTGGCGCCGAGCATGTCCACGACGAAGCGCAGGGTGCCGCCGGGGGCGCCGTTGCCCGGGTTGTCGCCGTACGCCAGCGAGGCCGGGATGTCGAGCTGGACCCGGCTGCCGATCTTGACGCCCTGCAGGCCCTGGTCCCAGCCCGGGATGACGCCGCCGGTGTCGAGCTGGAACTCCAGCGGCTGCGAGCGCTTCCAGGACGAGTCGAACTCCTTGCCGTCGGCGTAGGTGACACCGACGTAGTTCACGGTGACGGTCTGCCCCGACTTCGCGGCCGGGCCCTTGCCCTCGATCAGCGTGGTGACCACGAGCTTCGACACGGTGCCGGTCCCGGCCGTGGGGGTCGGCTTGGTGCCGAGCGCCGGGTCGGCGTCCACGGGCAGTGGCGGGAACGCGGCGACCTGCGACGGGGTGTCCGCCCCCGGCGCGGAGGCCTCGCTGTTCGTGCCGGCGGCGGGCGTCGACGGGTCGCCGGACCGCGCATACCAGGCGATCCCGACGATGATCAGCAGGACGGCGAGCGCGGAGCCGACGATGCCCAGCATCCGCTTGCGCTTCTCCGCCGCGGCCGCCTTCGCCCGGGCGGCCTTCGCCGCGGCACGCTTCTCGGCCTTGTCCAACTGGGTGCTGGCAGCGCGCTTGTTCGCTGCGCCGCGCTGCGAGGTCGCCACACGTTCGGTCACCGCAACACCATACGGCGGTGATCTGCGGCTGACCACTGTGTCCCGATCTGAACCTGCTGTGAGTCACGGCGGGCCGGCGCGGACCACCCCACGGACGCGGTCGGCGGTCAGGCCGACGGGATCGAGCTCCGACAGCAGCCAGGTGGCGCCCGCCCGCACGTACGGGCCGGGGTCGCCGCCGGGTGGGAGCTCGACCGCGACGTCGAACGGCCCTTCCGGCGCCGGCATCGTGGCGAGGGCTTCCGCCAGCTGGTCGGCGTGCCGCAGGTTGACCGGGAAGTACCCCTGATACCTGGCCGCCCGCCGCAGCGGCTGCACGCTGCCGGGCATGGCCGCCACCCATACCGGCACCCCTGGTCGCTGCACCGGCCGCGGCAGGAACGTCACGTCGTCGACGACGTAGTGCGCCCCATGGTGATGTACGGGGTCGCCGGACCACGCGGCGGTGAGGATCCCCAGGGCCTCGTCGAGCATCTGGCCGCGCGCCCGGTCGTCGGTCTGCTCGCCGAACTTCGAGAACTCGCCGCCGAACCGGTCACCGCCGATGCCGACGCCGAGGGTGAGCCTGCCGCCGCTGAGCCGGTCGAGGGTGGCGGTCTCCCGGGCGACCTTGGCCGGCCGGCGCCGCGGCAGCGGGGTGACCATCGGCCCGATCCGCAGCCGTTCGGTGCCGGCGGCGACCGCGGCGAGGGTGATCCACGGGTCGGCGAGCCGCTGGACGGGCGCGCCCCACCGGATGTGGTCCCAGACGAAGCATCCGTCCCAGCCGGCCTCCTCCGCCTGCGCCGCGAGGCTCGCGACGACCAGCGGGTCGGACAGCTCGTCGAACAGCGGCAGCCAGATCGCCTTCCTGGTCATGCCGTGTACCCGTCCAGGAGCTCCGCCAGCTCGACGGGGCGGCTGAGCGCCACGCAGTGCCCGGCGTCGATCTCGTCGGGGACGATGCCGAGCCGCTCCGGCGCCAGCTTCCGGAACAGGCCGGGCGGGAACCAGCGGTCCTGCGCACACAGCACGAATCGCGTCGGTACGTCCGGCCACCGGTCGAGGGGCCACGGCTTCGCCATCGCCGTCTCCGACGGGTGCGCGCGTTCCCGGCGCCGCATCTGCCCGGCCAGGTCGCGGGGTACGTCGTGGTAGAACATGACGTCCGGGTCGTCGCTGCCGGTCAGCCCGCCGTCGCGCGCGGCCTGCTCACGGACCGCGTCCTGGTAGCCGGCGCCGCTGCCCCAGTCGGCGGGCCGCTCGCCCGGCACGGGGATCATCCCGGCGACGAGCACGAGCGCGTCGGCGCCGAGCCGGTCCGCGACGAGCGGCGCGGTGAACGCGCCGAACGAGTGCCCGACGACGACCACGTGCGTCCGGTCCCCGACGGCCGCGACCACGGCGTCGGCGTAGGTGGTCAGGTCGGCGGTGTCGTCGTCGGCGGGCAGGTCCGGTGCGACGACGTCGTGGCCGCGGGCCCGCAGTCCGGCGGCGACGAGGTGCCAGGACCAGGCCGAGTCTCCCCCGCCGTGGATCAGTACGAACGTGCTCATGCGTCCACGCTATGCGCGGTGCTCCATGCCGGAAAGCGATCGTTTTCGATTGCGTCGATCGCTTTCGGCGATACTCTTGGACCATGTCCGATGTCGAGCTGCGCCATCTCGCCGCGATGGCCGCGGTCGTCGACCAGGGCTCGTTCAGCCGGGCCGCCGCCCGCCTCGGCTACACCCAGTCGACGGTCAGCCAGCAGATCGCAGGCCTGGAGAAGGCCGTCGGCGGCGCCGTGTTCGACCGTCCCGGCGGACCGAAGCCGGTGCGCCTCACCCCGCTCGGCCAGGTGGTCCTCGCCCACGCCCGTGACCTGCTCGCCCGGACGCGGGCGATGACCGACGCCCTCGACCGGTTCCGGGCCGGTGAGGGACGCGTCGACATCGGCACCTTCCAGAGCCTGTCGACCGCGGTCCTGCCGCTGCTCGTCCGCCGCCTGCGCGAGGAGTATCCGGCCTGCGACATCCGGCTGTTCGAGGAGGAGACCGACCCGCCGCGGCTCGACGCCGTCGACCTCATGTTCTTCGACGGCCGCGTCGACGGCGACGTCGAGCACCGCAAGCTCCTCGACGACCCGTATGTCCTGGTCGCCCGCCGCGGCGACTTCCCGCCGGGTCCCGTGCCGCTGACCGCGCTGCACCGGGCCCCGATGGTCGCCTGGCCGCCGGTCTGCGACCAGCCCCGCGTGGAGGACACCCTGGCCCGCGCCGGCGTCCAGCCCCGCATCGTGTTCCGCACGGCCGGCAACGATGCGGTCCTGTCGATGGTACGAGCGGGGATCGGCTCGGCGATCCTGCCGCGGCTGGTCCTCGACGGCCCTGTCCACGATGCGACGCTGTCGGTGCATGCGCTGCACCCGCCGTTCCCGCCACGGGAGATCTACCTGCTGTGGCAGGCGGGCCGCACGCATTCACCGCTCGCGGCCCGCGCCATCGAACTCGCCCTGGACATCACGTCCGCCTACCGCCCCGCCTGACATCGTGCCGCGCTCGCCCCACGTGACGTGTGGCCAGGGCTCGCCCCTTGCGCCGGTTACCAGGCGAGCCGGCGGCGCTTCCGGCGGCCGGTGAGCCGCTCGGCGGTGGACACGCCACGCCGCAGCAGCCGGCTGGCCCGCGTCGATCCGCGTCGCGCCTCGATCCGGTCGCTGACCTTCTTGGCCCCGGCGATCGCCAGCGGCACCGCGATCGCGGCAACCGCCCACCGAGCGATCATCTTCGGCAACATGGCCGGCCTCCCATATCCCAGTCGACGTCCGTTCAGTGTGGGGATACCCGCTCGTCGCCGGCGCCAACCACATCCGCCGGCGCCCCGGTCTCCCGCGCGGGGCGGCGGAACGTCCACCACCGGTACAGCACGTAGTTGAAGACGAGCGTGCACCCACCGGCGACGACCCGGGCGATCGCGAGATGCACACCGAGCTCCTGCAGTCCGAGCACCGCCCCGACGGTGAGCGCATAGTCCCCGAGCACCTGCACCACGAACCGCGCGACCTGCGGCCCCACCGCCCGATGACCCGCGTCGAAGGTGAAGTACCGGTTCAGCACGAAATTCACGGCATACGTCGCCCAGAACGCGATCGTCACACAGGCGAACGCCGGCAGTGGCGTCGAGTACTTCAACACCAGCAGCAGCCCGACGTCGAACCCGAACCCGAGCCCCGCGAACGCGAGGAACCGGACGACCGGATGCCGCCACACCACCAGCAATCTCCCCGCCACGGCGGTGACCATACAGCCACCGGCTGAACGGTTCGGTGAATTCGCTGCGTCCAGGCCTACGATCATCGGCGTGGCCGAGACCCTGATGCTGATGTTCAGCTACTTCGAGCATGACTGGGACGACGACATCGACGGCGCCGAGGCGACGGACGCCGAGCTGATGCGCCGGGTCACCGAGGGCGAGTGGCAGCCGCACACCGGCGCCGAGCCCGACCCGGGGGAGATCGCGACGGTCGAGGCACTCGAGGAACGCGCGCGTGAGTCGATCGAGGAGTGGGCCGTGCCCGACGACGCCGTGCGGATCCCGATCGAGAAGCTGCGCACGCTCATCGCCGCAGGCGGCTGGACCTTCGTGGCCGGGGACTTCATGGAGTTCGAGGGCCACCACAACGACACCGAATACATCGTCAAGCTCACCCGGTAACCGGCCAGCCGCGCGGGTCCGGCAGCGACAGGCGGGGCACCGCGCCCGCGTCGTTCAGCGCCGTCAGCAGGTCGTCAGGCGCCGAATGGGCCACCGCCTCGCACATGAGCGTGTACCCGCGCCTGCAGACAGCATTGACGTCGAGCCCCGCGGCGAGCAGGCGGGGCAGCAGGGTGGCGTGTTCGAGCCGGTGGATGTGGTGCAGCAGGGTCCGGCCCCGTCCGTCACGGATGTGTGGGTCCATGCCCGCGTCGAGCAGGGCCGTGACCACCCTGGCGCCGCCGTGCCCGATCCTGCGCCACAGGTCGCGCCGGTGCGCGCGCAGGCGGGAAGGCACGACGCCCTCGCCGCCGTGCCAGGCGGTCTCGGCCTTGAAGCAGCCGCCGATCGTCCCGCCGAACGCCCGCAGCGCGAGCTCCCGCCGCCGCTCGTCCTCGGTGTGGTGGGGCACCTCGAGGCGGTGCCCACCCCGCAACACGATCCAGTGCCAGCCCCCGCCGCACCGCACCCGGAACCGCTCCCCCGCGAACCCAGCCGGAAGCTCGCCTGCGACCCCGGCCGGGAACTCGGCTGCAACCCCGGCCGCGACACCGGATGCGAGCTCGGCCGTGAGCCTGACCGCCGGCCTGGTCGGAAGCGCGGGGCGCGAACCCGGCGAGGAGCCCCACGACCGGCCGGGCGTCGTCGAACGTCACCGTGACCCGGGCCGCCGAGCACGCCGCCCGCCAGTCGCCGCGCTCCCTCGCGTCGGTGCACTCCGCGATCATCCAGTCGGGCACCGCATACCGGCGGATCAGCCGCCAGCTGTCCAACGCCGCAAACGGTCCGCCCGTCACCGTGCACCCCCATCGCCCCGCCTGGCGGGATCATATGGAGACCCACCGACATTTTCCGGCGAGCTCGTGGAAGGCCGCCCGCACCGCCGACGGCTGCTCCACCCACGGGAAGTGCGCGGCGTCGGGGATCCGGCGGTGCAGCACGTGAGCGCCCTGGAAGCGGGGTTCGTCCCACAGCCGCTGCGCCTGTGTGCCACGCATTTCGGCGCCGCCCGCACGGAATCTTCACGACCGCGGTGGGTGGCGGTCCCGCGACACTTCTACGATTGCATGCATGCGGGAGCCGCAGGAGTTGCTGTACAGGGATTCGACGCCCGGCGCGAGCACCGTCGTGTCGCTGCTGACGCGGCATGGGCAGCTGGACGTGCTGCGCCGCATGGCGGACGCCGGTGACTGGGACTGCGCCGACGCGCTCGGGGCCGAGCTGCTGGCCCGCGGTGACGTGGACGGCGCGCTCGGCGTGTACCGGCCGTTCGTGGCGCCCGGCGCGTTCACGCCGGCGGTGGCGCGGATCGCGGCCGTGCAGGGCGAGGCGGGCGTCGACCTGGTCCGCCCGTTCGCCGTGGCGGGCGACCCGGACGCCGTGCGGTGCACGGGAGAGCTGCTGGCCCGGCTGGGGCGCGTCGACGACGTGATCGAGCTGCTGCGGCCGCGGCTGCACGACCCGTCGTCCGCCGCCGCCCTGGTGCGCCTCAGCGAGGGCCACGGGCGTGACGCCGAGGTGGCCGCCCTGCTCAGGGAGGCCGCTGACGCATCGGTGGCGCTGGCTGCGGTGCTGGAGCGGCAGGGTCACGTGAGCGAGGCGGCAGCGGTGCTGCGCGCGGCGGACCCGTCCGTGGACGCACTCGAGCACCTTGCCGATCTGCTGGCGCGGCACGACCAGGCGGGCCTCGTGCGGCTCGCCGCCGAGAGCGGCCACCCGGCCGCGGTCCATCGCCTCGCGGCGCTGCTGGACCGGCAGGGTCAGGTCGACGAGGCGGCGAAGGTGTTGTGGCCGCTGGTGACCGCCGGTGAGGCGTTCGCGGTGCACCAGCTGGCGGACCTGCTGACCCGCCACGACCGGGCCGGCGAGGCGGTCGAGCTGATGCGCCCGTTCGCGACGCAGGACCCGGAGCAGTATCTCGACGGTCTGGTGGCGCCGCTGGTCCGGGCGGGCCGCGCCGAGGAGGCCTTGTCGATCGTCGACAACCTTGTCACACGCCCTGACCTGGACCTGATGTCGCTGCGGACCTTTCTGCTGCACGCCCTCGGCCGCCTCGACGACGCCTATCTGCAGACCCTGCCCGAGCACCACCGCGGCTACGCCGCCGAGCTGCTCGCGGACGCCGGGCGCTGGGACGAGGCGATCGCGCTGCTGTGGCCGGGCCGCCGCGACCATGACGCCGGCACCACCGTCGCGGAGCTGCTGATCCGGCAGGGCCGCGTCGACGAGGCGATCGAGATCCTCGCCGGACGAGGGCAGGCCGGGTCGGGCGGTGGGGCGTCGCTCGTCTGACGACGCCCTCCGCCACGACGAGGTGGACGCTCCAGCCGACGGTCTGACCGGAAACGATCAGTGCGGGGAGGGGTCGCCGGCGACCGGCTCCGGCGAACGGGATGCGGACCGGCAGCGGCACGGGGACCAGCACGCGGGCGGTGACCGGCAGGGATGTCCCGGCGGGCGGCCGGCGGGCAGGGTGCCACTGACGGCCGGCGTGGCACCGCGAGCGTCCGGACGGGCTTCTGCCGCAGCCCGATGGCGACCAACGCCGGCCCGATTGTGACCAGCGCCGCGGCCGGGGCGATCGTGCCCTGCCCGGGCCGGCGAGCGCCGAAGGGCGGGCGCTTGCCGGCGGCCGCGGCAACATCTAGGTTGTCTAGGAGACCTGGAGGATACGCTGGTGAAGACGCCGCTGTACGTGCGGATCGAGCGGGAGCTGCGGGCGCGGCTGGACCGGGCGGCACCGGGCGACGCGCTGCCGGCGGAGTCGGTGCTCGCCGAGGAGTTCGGGGTCGCGCGGATGACCATGCGGGCCGCGCTCAACGCGCTCGAGGCGGACGGGCTGATCGAGCGCATCCAGGGCCGCGGCACGTACGTGCGGCAGCGGCCCGCGCAGCGCGCCGCCGGCACGCTGATGAGCTTCCAGGACCAGGTCCGCAGCTGGGGACGCACGCCGTCGTCGCGGGTCGTCGAGGCGGAGGTCCGGGCGGCGTCGGCGGACGAGGCCGCGGCGCTGCGGCTGACCGCGGCGGCGCCCCGCGTGGTCTCGATCGTGCGGGTGCGGATGGCCGACGGGACGCCCCTCGCGGTGGAGTACGCCGCCTTCCCGGCCCACCTGACCGCGTTGCTCGACGCCGACCTGGAGGGCGGGTCCCTGCACCGCGCGCTGAACGACCTCGGGCTGCGCCCCACGCTGGGCTCCTCGACCCTCACCGCCCAGCCGGCCGGACCCGACGGCGACCGTCTCAACGTGCCCGCGGCCGAGCCGTTGCTCGTCGAGACCCGGCTCATCGTCGACCAGCACTCGGCGCCGCTGGAGTACACCGTCAGCCGCTACGTCGGGTCCCGCTACGCGCTGCGGGTCACCTTCGACGTGCAACCTCCCCAGACCGGAGCACCGTCATGAACGTCGCCAAGATGATCGACCACTCCCTGCTGCGTCCCGAACTGACCACCGCGGACGTCGTGCGCGGCTGCGAGATCGCGGCCCGCCGCGACGTCGCCTCGGTCTGCGTCCGCCCGTCCGACGTGCCGCTCGCCGTGACCGCCCTCGCCGGCACGGGCGTCCTCGTCGGCACCGTGACCGGCTTCCCGCACGGCGACACGCTGAGCGCCGTCAAGGTGGCCGAGACCCGGGCGCTCGTCGAGGCCGGCGCCGACGAGATCGACATGGTCCTGCACATCGGCCGGCTCCGCGACGGCGACGACCGTTACGTCCACGACGACATCGCCTCCGTGGTCGCCGCCGCCCAGGGCCGCGTCGTGAAGGTGATCCTCGAGAACGCCTACCTCACCGACGCGGAGAAGATCACCGGCTGCCGGCTGGCCGAGGAGGCCGGCGCGCACTTCGTGAAGACCAGCACCGGCTTCGCCCCGGGCGGCGCCACCCTCGCCGACATCCAGCTGATGCGGGCCACCGTCTCCCCGGCCGTCCGGGTGAAGGCGGCAGGCGGGGTCCGGACCCTCGACACGCTGCTGACCCTGCACGAGGCGGGGGCCACCCGGTTCGGCGCCACCGCCACCGAGACGATCCTGGACGACCTCGCCGCCCGCGAACGCGGCGAACGCCCCGCTCCCGTCCCGGATCCAGCGCCCTCCGGCACCTACTGAACGTCGTCAGTGCGGCTGCTCCGCGCTCGCGACGGGTGTCACGCCCGGGCGGGTCCACTGGGGCACGGGGCGGCCGTCGCGGCGCCAGCGCGTGTACGTCGGTTCCCGCGGCCAGCCCTCGGGCGAGGACTCCCAGGTCTCCTGCCGGCCGTAGACCGTCATGTCCAGGAGCTTGTGCGACGCCATGATGGCCTCGACGCCGCGGTCGGTCGTCTCGTACGTGAGGAAGAACCGGTCGTCGCGGCGCAGGTAGCAGGCGATGATGCCGCCGCCGGCGTAGGCCGGGTCGCCGACGCCGTACGTGGAGTACCACGGGTGCGTGTAGCCCATGAACTCCCGGAACGGGGCCAGCTGGTAGTACGGCCCCTCAGCGAAGACGGCGAAGGAGATGCCGCGTTCGTTGAGGTACGCGGCGTTCTGGAAGTCCCAGATGGAGGCGGTGCAGCCCTCGCACTGCTCCTCGAACGGCTTGTCCAGGTGCCACATGTGCTTGTAGACGACGAGCTGGTCGCGGCCCTGGAAGATGTCCGCGAACGGCGTCGGGCCGCCCGCGCCGGCCAGGGAGATCGGGGTGACCTCCACCATCGGCAGGCGACGGCGGGCAGCGGCGATCGCGTCGCCCTCACGCGTGTGCGCCTTCTCGCGGGCCAGCAGCGCTTCCCGCGCACGCAGCCAGGTCTCGCGGTCGACGACGGCAGGGGCGGGCGGCACGGCACGCGAAGACGTCATGCTGCTATCTTTAACATAGTTGGTACTCGGTTGAACAGAGCGAGGCGACGGTGCCGATCCGGCAGAGCTACGGCGACCACGGCGACGCATGCCGGGCCGCGAACGCGCTCGACCTCGTCGGCGACCGGTGGTCGCTGATCGTCGTGCGGGAGCTGATCCTCGGCCCGAAACGCTTCGCCGACCTGCAGGAGTCCGTCCGCGGCATCACCCCGGCGGTGCTCACCGACCGGCTGCGGTCCCTGCGGCAGGCCGGGATCGTCGACCACGTCGTCCTGACGGACCTCGCCCGCACCCCCGCGTATGTCGCCACCGAGTGGGGCCGCGGGCTGGAGCAGGTCCTGGGGTCGCTCGGCCGCTGGTATTCCGCCGGCCCCGACCCGGGCACCAAGGGCGGCATGACCCCCGACGCGGTCGTCGTCGCCATGCGGACCATGGCGCCGCCGGTCCGGGCGACGGTCCCGCCGGTCGTGCTTCACCTGCACGACCGGCGCGACGCACGCCGGGCGGGCCCGCCGGTGCACAGCTTCCACACGGTCACCGACGGCGGCGCCGTACACGTGCGGACGGGCACGATCGCGAACCCCGCGGCGACCGTCACCGCGGACTCGACCACGTGGTGCGGGATCCTCTTCGAGGGCGTGGACCTGGACGCCGCGGACATCGACGGCGACCGCGCCGCCGTCGCCTCGATCGTGGCGCTCTACACCCCGCCGGTGTGACCACCGGCGGCGAGGATGGACCCGTGACCGTCGTCCTGTCCGTCCTGTACGTCACGCTGCTCATCACCGCCGTGACAGGGTGACGCCCGGCGACGCACCTGGTGGGTGCCGTCGGCGAACGTCACGTCGAGGAGCAGGATCGCCTGCCTCGGGCGGTTCCAGCGGAACCCGTACGGGCCAGAACCAGTACGGCATTTGCAAATGTGTCGAATTGCGAGGGGTCGTCCGCAGGGCCGCCTTGGGTCTGCGTTAAGTCCGCCTTAGATCGAGCCCCTTTGCTCTTCCGCGCCGTTACGTTTGTGCTGGCTGTCGGACGTCGTCGCCCCGCCGGGGCGGCCCGGGCAGCCGCCGCCGAGTCGTCGGCCGCGCCTGCTGTCCGGGCGTTCGCCGATGAGCCGGGGAACCATCCGGGGTTTGTCCCATGGGGTGAATCCGCGCCCGCCACACCGGGGCGCGGTAGGGCGCGCCTTCTTCTCGCCCGAATCCGTCAGCTAACCCGGTAGGCGGTCCGCGAAGAAGGACTGTCCCGTGTTCAACGGACGCACGACCATGCGCACCGCGGTCGTCGCGCTTGCGGTGGCGGCGCTCATCGCCCCCGCCAGTGCCGCACGCGCGGACCCGACCCCGGAAGAGCTCCAGGCCCAGATCGACAAGGGCAACAACGAGGTCGAGCTCGTCGTCGAGCAGTACAACAAGGTCAACGGCGACCTCGATGCCACCCAGGCGGCCATCGCCAAGCTGCAGGCCGACCTGGTGCCGCTGCAGGCCGACCTCGACGCCGCCCAGCACGACGCCGCCGCGTTCGCCGTCAACGCCTACAAGACCGGCGGCAACCTCGGCACCCTGTCGCTCATGCTCGGCGCGACCTCGACGGACGCCTTCACCGGCCGCGTCGGCACGCTGCAGGAGATCTCCCGCAGCCAGCAGCGCGACCTGGCCGCGTACAGCACGGCCAAGGGCACCTTCGACGCCGAGCAGCGCCGCCTCAACGACACCCTCGCCGCGCAAAGCCAGCAGAAGACCGAGCTGGCCACCCGCCGCAAGAAGATCGAGGGCGACATCAAGCGTCTCGACACCCTGCAGGCCAAGGCCGAGGCAGCCGCGGCAGCCGCCGCGAAACCCAAGACCACGGCCCCGGCGACGAACCCGGGCAAGCCCCCGGCCGTCTCCGGCAACGCGGGCAAGGCCGTCAACTACGCCTGGGCCCAGCTCGGCAAGAAGTACGTCTGGGGCGCCGCCGGCCCGAACACCTTCGACTGCTCCGGCCTGACCATGATGGCCTGGAAAGCCGCCGGGGTGTCCCTGCCGCACAACGCCGCCCAGCAATGGGGCAAGGTCCGCCACATCTCCCGCAGCCAGCTGGTCCCCGGCGACCTCGTCTTCTACAACGGCCTCGGCCACGTGGGCATCTACATCGGCAACAACCAGATCATCCACGCCCCCAACAGCCGCACCGTCGTGAAGGTTGCCCCGATCGACATCGACAGCCTCTACGGCTACGGCCGCCCGGGCTGACCCTCGATCGGCACAGACGGCGCCCCACCTCTCCCCCGTTGAGGTGGGGCGCCCGCCGTTCCGCCGCCCCGCAGCTCGACGCTGTCCTACGCCGCGTCGAGGCCAGGGCAGTACGTGGACGCTTCGGCCGTCGCCGCGTCCAGCTTCTTCTCGAAGTCCGGGTCGGCAACGCCCTCCGGGGTGAGCATCTTGCCGAGGGTCGCGACGAGCGCCTGCAACGCGGCCTTCGCCTTCGGGTCGGCGGCGGTCGCGGTCTCCTTGTCGACGACCGTCTTGAGCCTCCCGACGAGCGCCGCCGCGTCGGCCTTGGCCTTGTCCTTGGTGGCCTGGTCCTCCGCGGTCGCCATCTTGAGCAGCACCTCGAGCAGCTGCATCTTCTCGGCCTCGAAGGCCGCGATGACGTTCTTGCAGATCCGCTCCGTGTCCGCCTTCGCGCCGACCGGCGAGCTCGCCGCCGCACTGGTCGCACCGCCGGTCGCACCGCTGGCCGCACCGCTGGCCGCAGCACTGGGCGCGGCGGTGCCGCTCGCCGGTGCCGCACTCTTCGCCGTGTCGTCGGCGTCGGTGCCGCACGCCGCGCTCAGCCCGGCCGCGAACGCCAGGACCAGCGCCGACATCATCCTGCGCATGCGCATCGCGCTCTGCCTCCCCGTTCGGTCACACAAGTGCAGGGATCATAGACGCCACGCGCCGTCCGGTGGTCTGCGTGGCCGCTCCGGTCAGAGCCAGGCGACGACCCGGGCGGAGGCGTCGAGGTTGTCGGCGGGGACCAGGGCCGCGGTGGCGGCCTTGAGGTCGATGATGACGATCTGCTTGTCGATGACGGCGGCGAGCACCTCGCTGTCCGGCGCCGGCTGCCAGGTCTCCGGGTCGTCGTACAGGCGGACGTCGATGCCGCCGGAGGGCAGGGTGAGGATCGGGTCCTTGCCGATGGCGCGCGTGGCCGGGTCGACGGTCTGGAAGGTCCGGGTCTCGGTGGTGTACAGGATCGGGCGGCAGGTGCCGGGGGTGAAGAGGAGGCTGTTGCCGCCGACGGTCGTGCCGGCGAGCGTGGTGTCGGCGCCGTTGAACGTGCCGTCCTTGGTCAGCTCGGCGTCGCCGGTGCGCTCCCGGAAGTGCAGGGCCTCCTTCGACGAGCCGAGCGAGACCGCGACCCGCTTGCCGCACATGGCGGTGGGTTGCCACATCTTCGGCGAGTCCAGCAGCTTCGGGGTCTTGCCGCCGAGCACCGCGACGGTCGTGGTGTCGGCCTTCACGACGGTGGTGGAGTCGGTGATCTCGACCGAGACCTGCTGCGGCATCTGCTTGCGCCGGTCGAACTTCACGTGGGTGTCGTCCAGCCACTCGCCGCAGGTCAGCTCGGACGTGGCGCTCACCGGCGTGATCCCACCCAGGGTGTACTGCTCTTTCTTGACCTTGTCGAGCACGGTCGCCTTGCCGGCGAGGTCGGCGACGACGAGGTCCTCGGCGCGGCGGAACGAGACGTGCCTGCCGTCCGGCGAGACGCGCAGGCACAGGCTTCTCGCCAAGGCATCGGCGGCGATCTGGCGTTCCTTGCCGTCGGCGACGGTCCGCGCGGTCACGACCTTGCCGCTGCGGTAGACGAACGTCTTGTGGTCGGCGGAGAGCTCGTAGTCGAAGTCGTCGGAGCGCGGCACGTCGAAGGGCGCGATCGTCATGTGCCCGTCGGCTTCCTGGGTGAGCAGCTTCAGCCCGTTGACGGTGGTGACGAGCAGCTTCCCGGCGACCTTCGGCGGTGGCGGCTTCGACGGGGACGACGCCTTGGACGGCGAGCCCTTCGAGTCGCTGCCCGATCCGCACCCGGCCACCCCGATGACCAGCGCTGTGAGCACCACGAAATACCGACGCATAGCGATTCCTCCCCCCGTGTTCGGTGGGTTTGTAGCACATCGCCGTGCGGTTGTCAGACCGGTGGCCGCTTCGGGTGACGGTCGATGCGCGCCGGCCGCCGCGTGTTCAGGCGCGCGCAACGCCGGGGCCTTCTGTTCGATCTTGTTCGATGCTAGATTCACGCACGACGATTTAGGCCACCTTCTTTACAGTAGCGGTGGGGTGCGCGTGCAGACTCCGAACCTGATCGCCAACGGCGGTTTCGAGACCGGCCTCACCGGCTGGAGCACGATCGAGGGCGCGGCGGCGGTGATCGCGTACGGCACCGCCGGCTACCCGACCCAGACAGGTCCCGGCCCGGCCGATCGCGGTGCGAACTTCGCCGGTGGCGGCAATGTGGCGAGGACCCGGCTCCGGCAGCAGGCGACCCTGCCGTGGACGGCGCAGATCGACGCCGGGTCGGCGACGTTCGACTTCACCGGCTGGCTCGGCGGCTACGCCGACCAGGACGACGGCGCGCGGCTCTCGGTGGAGTTCCTGTCCGCCACCGGTCTGCCGCTCGGCGTGTGCGTGCTGGGGCCGGTCACCGCCGCCGACCGCGGCAGCACCACCGGCCTGCTGCGCCGCGCCCAGTCCGGCGTCGTCCCGCCCGGCAGCCGCACCGCCCGCACCGTGCTGCTGTTCACCCGCGACGGCGGCACCTCCAACGACGGCTACGCCGACAGCGTGTCCCTCGTCCTGACCACGCAGCCCACGAACCTGCTGACCAACCCGGGAGCGGAGGCCGGCCTCTCCGGCTGGACGGTCGCCGAGGGCGGCCCCGCCGTCATCGCCTACGGCACCGCCGGCTACCCGACGCAGACGGGCCCGGGACCGGCGAACCGCGGCGCGAACTTCTTCGGCGGCGGCACCAGCGCGCGCAGCCGCATGACCCAGGCGGTGCCGCTGCCGGGCGGAGCGGGCCAGTACGAGTTCGGCGCGTACCTCGGCGGCTACGCCGACCAGAACGACACGGCGTCGTGCACCGCCACGTTCCTCGACAGCGCCGGCGGCTCTCTGGGCGTGGTCGGTCTCGCGGCGGTGACCGCGGCCGACCGGGGCAACGTGACCGGGCTGCTGCGCCGCGCCACCGCCGGTGCGGTGCCCGCCGGGGCGCGGACCGTCCGCGTGGAAGTGGTGTTCACCCGTGCCGGCGGCACCTCGAACGACGGCTACGCCGACGCGATCTCCTTCGGCGTGGTCACGGGAGGATCCTGATGCGACTCGATCGACGGACACTGCTGCGGGCGGCGGCCGGCGCCGGCGCGATGAGCGCCGCCTGGCCGCTGATGCAGGGGCTCGGGCCGCAGGCGGCACACGCCGCGGCGGCCGCGCTCGGCGCGAGCTGGGACCCGGCGCCGTTCACCGTCGGCGTCGGCTCCGGCGATCCGCTGCCGACCAGCGTCCTGCTGTGGACGAGACTCGCACCGGACCCGCTCGCCGACACCCAGCCCCTCGCCGACATCGTGCAGGTCGACTGGGCCGTCGCCACGGACGCGGCGATGAGCACCGTCGTGGCGTCCGGGAGTGTCGCGGCGTCGGTACTGCTCGGGCACAGCGTCCACGTGGTCGCCGAAGGGCTGCAGCCGGGCCGGCGCTACTACTACCGGTTCACGGCGCTCGGCAAGGCCAGCCGGGTGGGCCGCACGAAGACCGCGCCCGTCGGGCCGACGAGCCTGGTCCGGTTCGCGTCGCTCAACTGCCAGGACTACCGCGCCGGCGAATATCCGGGGATGCGTGACCTGGCCGCGGACAGCGCCCTGGACTTCGTCGTGCACCTCGGTGACTACATCTACGAAGGCTCGGAGCTCGGCACGGCGTACACGCTGAACGACTATCGCAAGCTGCACGCGCTCTACAAGGGCGACCCCCTGCTCCGCGACGTGCACGCCGCGCATCCCTTCTATCTCACCTGGGACGATCACGACGTCTTCAACGACTACTCGGGATCGCGGGGCGCCGCCACGTTCGTCGCCAGGCGCGCCGCCGCCTATCAGGGCTGGTACGAGCACATGCCGCTGCGCCTGGAGGGCGACGACACGGCGCTGCCGGACCCGCGGATCTACCGCAGCCGGCAGTGGGGCGACCTGCTCGAGCTCGTGGTGCTCGACCTGCGACAGCACCGTTCGGAGCAGAACCTGGCCGACGGGACCATCCTGGGCGCCAAGCAGAAGGCGTGGCTGAAGGACCGGATCGCGCAGCGCGGCGGCGGCTGGCAGTGCTGGATCAACTCGATCTTCCTGAGCCAGCAGCGGGCGCCGGGCGGCGGCTTCATGTTCACCGACCAGTGGGACGGGTTCCGGGCCGAGCGCGCCGAGCTGCTCGGTCACGTCCAGAACGCCGGCGGGCCGGACTTCGTGACCGTCACCGGCGACTGGCACAGCGCGTTCGTCCAGGACATCAGGCCGGACTTCGACAACGCCGGCGCGCCGGTCATCGGCACCGAGTTCGTGGCGCACTCCGCCACGTCCAGCGCCTATTCGGCGAGCTGGAACGCCACGAACGGCCCGCTGCTCGGCGCGGCCAACCCGCACCTGCAGTACTTCGAGGGCAACCGCTACGGCCATGACGTGTACGAGGTGACGCCGCAGCGGTGGACGACCCGGCTGCGGGTGGTGGCCAACCGCACCGACCCTGCGTCCGCGGTCAGCACCCTCACCAGCTGGCACGTCGACCGGGGCCGGGCCGGCGCCTACGAGGACCCGGCCACGAAGGGCTCGGCCGCGCAGTACCGGCGCGGATGAGGATGCGGCCCCGCCCGCGAACGGGGCCGCATCGAGCATCAGCTACGTGTCCACTGCTGGTTGGTGCCGCCGCCGCAGGGCCAGATGATCAGCTTGGTCCCGTTGGCGGTGCCGTTGTCGTAGGCGTCCAGGCATTTGCCGGAGCCGGTGCCGACGACCGTGCCGTTGGCGTTGATCGTCCACTGCTGGTTGGTCTGGCCGTTGCAGTCCCAGATCTGCACGGCCGCGCCGTCCGCGGTGGACGCGCCGGCGACGTCCAGGCACTTGTTGCCGTACACCTGCAGCTGCTTCGAAGCGGTCGCGTTCCAGCGCTGGTTGGCCCCGCCGTTGCAGTCCCAGAGGGCGACGGCGGTGCCGCTGGTGGTGACGTTGCCGGGCACGTCGACGCAGCGCCCGGACTGCACGCCGCGCAGGGGCGCTCCGACGAGCGGGGTGCCGCAGGTGGTGAGGCCGCTGGTGTACGGGCAGACGACGGACGCGAACCCACCGCGCTCGGCGAGGGCGACGGAGAGCGTGTCGGCGTTGGTGACGGTCCGCGTCTCGCGCAGCAGGTTGCCGCCGTTGTCCCGGACGGTCTCCAGGAGCCACTGCCCGGAGCCGAGGAACGACAGCGGCGTGCTGTAGGTCTTCGCGCCGAGGGCGGAGATGCCGGCGACGTACCACCTGCCGCCGTTGCGGCGGGCGAAGTACGCCTCCTGGCCGGGGCGTCCGCCGAGGAGCCGGGTCTCGTCCCAGGCGGTCGGGATCTGGTTGAGGATGCGCATCGCCTCGGGCTGCGACTCGTAGCTCTCGGGGTTGTCCGCGAGGTGCTGCCAGCCGGACTCGAAGACGATCGAGGTGGCGAGCTCGTGGGCGCGGGTGGTGTCGCGGTTGTACGGGCTGAAGATGACCGGAGTGAAGTCCATGCTGCTGATGGCGTTGCGGGTGAAGGGCAGGATCGTGTTGAGCCCGGCCCGCAGGTACTGCTCGGCGCCGTGCACGGCTTCGGCGGTCATGACGTGCGGCCAGGTGCGCTGCATGCCACGCGGCGTGGCCGAGCCATGGAAGTTGATCATCAGTTGGAGCTCGGCGGTGCGGGCCAGGATGGCGTCGTACCACTGCAGGGTCGGCTGGGTGAACTCGTAGGAGAAGTCGACCTTCACCCCGGCGACGCCCCAGCTCTTGATCAGCGGCAGCCACTGCTCACGCTGCGCGGAGGTCCAGAGCTGGTTGGAGTTGAACCACAGGATGACCTGCACGCCGCGGTCCCTGGCGTACTGCACCACGCTCGGCGCCCAGCTGGACTGCCAGCCCTCGTCGATCAGGACGTAACCCCAGCCGTTGCGGGCGGCGAAGTCGATGTACTGCCGCTGCCGGTTCTGGTCCGACGGGCTGGCGTGCTCGGTCAGCCAGGACCAGGTGACGGTGTCGGGTTTGACCCACGAGGTGTCGCCGACCCGCGACGGCCCGGACAGGTCGTCGACGATGGTGGAGGTCGTGACGCTGCTCAGCGAGCCGACGGCGGCGGTGCGCCACGGCGTGGACAGCGGCCGGCTCGCGGTGACCGAGCCGCTGTCCAGGACGGCGGTGAACGTGCCGGAGCCGCTCTGGTGCTGCAGGCTCATGCCGGCGTACCGGCCGTCGAGGTCGGCCTCGGCGACGAGCGCGAAGGTGCCGGCGACGTCGAAGAGCGCCGGGTTGCGGAAGGTGCCGGTGGCGGCGGCGCCGGCGGTGGTCTGCTGCCAGTAGCCCTGGTCCTCGCGGTGCGACGGCACCAGCCAGCTGTTGGTGTTCGCCGGCACCGACCAGGACGACGTCTCCCGCTGGACGGTCACCGACCCGCTGCCGGGCAGCACGTAGCGGTAGGCGGCGCCGGCGTCCGAGGCGCGGACGACGACGTCGAGCCGGGCGCCGCCGGTGCCGGTGAAGGACAGCGTCGACTCGTTGTAGGTCGTCGACCGGTTGCGCTGCTTGCCGGTGGTCATCGAGTAGGCCTCGGTGACGGTCCGGTTGGTGCGGGTCGTGAACGCCAGGCTCCTGCTGAGGTCGGCGGCGCTGGTCACGATGCCGATCGCCGACGGCGACAGGATCGTGCGGCCCTGGTTGAGCACGGCGAAGCTCAGCGTCCCGTTGTCGTTGAGCGTGACCTGGGCGGAGGTCGGGGAGCCGGCCGACGGCCCGGTCACCGTCCAGGTGGTGGCGGCGGACGCCGGCGTGGCGGCGACCGTGAGGCCGGTGGCCAGCAACGCGAGCACGAACGTGCCGCGAAGCAGGGACTTGTGATATCGCATTGGGGGACGTCCTCCGGACTTGGTTGGCGGACCACGGACGGGGTGTCGTTTGTCGGCTGCACGCAGCGGCTGGACGCCACCTCAGATGTCAACGTTGTCAACGACGGCGGCGTTGGATTACGTTGGTACGTGCGCGACTATGCGGCCATTGAACATCTTGACTATTACTGTGTCAAGGATCGGCCGTTCTGTGCGAAGTCCCCCGAAACCGCGAGCGGCCTGCCGCTTTGACCACGACGAGATCCATCGATCCGCCGTGGTGCCTTTTGAGCATCCACGTTGAAACTTGTTGACTATGCCATTTCACCCGTCCGCACGGCCCGTCCTGGCCTGACGGTGACACCGGGCTGCGTCGATTCGCATCAGCCGTGGGTGTACGGGGTAGCGGCACGATCATGAACCACACCTCCACGACCGTCGCACTCGGCAGGCAGCGCTACGTCTCCCTCACCACGTTCAAGCGCGACGGGTCACCGGTCGCCACGCCGGTCTGGATCACGCCGGACGGCGACGCCCTCGTCGTGACCACCCCCGCCTGGAGCTACAAGGTCGGGCGCCTCCGCCACGACCCCCGCGTACTGCTCGTGCCGTGCAGCCGCACCGGCAGGACCGACCCGGACCACGAGCCGGTCCCGGGCACCGCCGAGATCGTCACCGACCCGGCCCCGGTCGCCAGGATGACGGACCTGGTGCGGCACAAGTACGGCCTGGAGTACCGCCTGTTCATGCTCGTCGAACGCCTCGCCACCCGTGGCCGGCGCAGGGATCGGGTGATGCTGCGGATCACCCTGTAGCCCTGCCCGCCTTGTCCATGCGCGAGCCACCGGCTGCGGCCTTGCGCCGACGGTGACGTTCCAGGCCCAGGCCGCCGACGGTGAGCACCACCAGCGCGCTCAGCGCCGCCCACAGCGGCCAGTGACCGGGCTGCGAGCCGTACGCGCCGACGGTCACGTACGCGGTCGTCGCCGGCAGCATCCCCACCACCGTGCCGGCGAGGAAGTCCCGCAACCGCACGGACGTGAGCCCGGCGACGTAGTTGACCGCGGTGAACGGCACCACCGGGATCAGCCTGGCCAGCACGATCGTGCGCAGCCCGTTGTCGGCCAGCATGGCGTCGAGCCGGTCCAACCGCCCCCCGGTCAGCCACCGCACGGTGTCCCGCCCCAGCAGCCGCCCCAGGTAGAACGCCATCACCGCCCCGAGCATCGCCCCGGCGACGACGATCACGACCCCGGCCGCGACCCCGAACAGCGCCCCGGCCGCGAGCGTGAACACCGTCTTCGGCAGCGGCGACAACGACACGAGGGCGTACAGCGCACTGAACGCCACCGGCGCCCACCACCCGAGCGCCTCGACACTGCCGCGCAGCCGCTGCTGGTCCGGCACGCCGATGAGCACCGCCGCCCCGACCACCACCGCCGCGAGCACGACAATCCCGGCGATGTGCAGGATCCCGGCGCGAACGGTCATGATCCCATCATGCCGCCCCGCGCCGGGCTGTGCCCTTCCAGGCCCTTCCAGGCCCTTCCCCCCATACGGAGCCGCGTTCAGCGGTGGCGGTGATCGGGTACAGCAGGCGCATGACTGTCGCGTGGGGCGTCACGGTGGACTGCGCCGAGCCGGTGCGGCTGGCCGCGTTCTGGCGGGAGGCCCTCGGCTATGTGGATGCGCCGGTGCCGGAGGGCTTCGCGAGCCGGGAGGAGTGGCTGATCCGGTGGGAGGTGCCGCCGCAGGAGTGGGACGCCGCGGCCTACCTGCACGACCCCGGCGGGGCCCGGCCGACGCTCACGTTCCTGAAGGTGCCGGAGCCGAAGACCGTCAAGAACCGGCTGCACCTCGACGTCAAGGCCGGCGGCCGCGACCGGCCGCAGGACGAGCGGTGGCCGAGCATCGCCGAGACGGTGCGACGGCTGATCGTGGCCGGCGCGACGGTCGTCGAGGAGGTCGCCGTCGCCGGCGTGCCGAGCCACGTCGTCATGGCCGATCCCGAGGGCAACGAGTTCTGCGTCGTCTGACCCCGCCGCCCGGCGTCGCGCCGTACGCGACCTGCGCCCCGCGCCGCGGCGACGTCCTCGACATCGCCGCCACCAGCTGAGACGACCTGATCGACCGTTCACCGGCGCCGCACTCAGGGCAAAGGGACCGCGCGGGCACGGTGTGGCGGATTTGGCAACGGCAGGGCTTGTGACAGGCCAGGGCCCAACCGCTATGGTGCGATATCCGCGGCTCGTGCACGGCCGCGTCGTCACAGGCCGGGCCAACGCTGTCCCACCGCATTCCGATGCACCGCCAGGTAACGGTGGAGGTCAGCTGTGCCCGATCCTATGGGCTTCATGAAGTACGGTCGTCAACTGCCGCTGCTGCGCCCGGTGCCCGAGCGGGTCGCCGACTGGCGGGACGTGTATCAGCGCGCCGACGGCCAGCTGATCCACGAGCAGGCCAGCCGGTGCATGAACTGCGGCGTCCCGTACTGCCACAACGGCTGCCCGCTGGGGAACCTGATCCCCGACTGGAACGACCTGGTGCGCACCGGCGACTGGGACCGCGCCGCCGACACGTTGCACGCGACGAACAACTTCCCCGAGTTCACGGGCCGGTTGTGCCCGGCGCCGTGCGAGGCGGCCTGCGTCCTCGGCATCGGTGACGACCCGGTCACGATCAAGCAGGTCGAGGTCGAGATCATCAACCGGGCCACCGACGACGGGCCGCTGAAGCCGTTCCCGGTGGTGACGCTGTCGGGCAAGAGCGTGGCCGTGGTCGGCTCCGGACCGGCAGGTCTGGCCGCGGCGCAGCAGCTGGCCCGCGCCGGCCACGCGACCACCGTGTACGAACGCAGCGACGCCCCCGGCGGCCTGCTGCGCTACGGCATCCCGGACTTCAAGTTCGAGAAGCACCACATCGACCAGCGGCTGACCCAGATGACCGCCGAGGGCGTGACGTTTGTCACCAACTGCCATGTCGGCGTGGACGTCTCCCTCGCCGAGCTCCGCCGCCGGCACGACGCCGTCGTCCTCGCCTGCGGCGCGCTCGACGCCCGTGACGTGCCGGAGACCCCGGGCCGTGAGCTGACCGGGATTCACCAGGCGATGGTGTACCTGGAAGGCGCCAACAAGGTCGTCGCCGGCAAGCTGGACGCGCCGCCGATCACCGCGGCCGGCCGGCACGTCATCGTCGTCGGTGGTGGCGACACCGCCGCGGACTGCCTCGGCACCGCCCACCGGCAGGGCGCGACGAGCGTGCAGCTCGTCGAGGTCGCCCCGCTGCCGCCGCCGCAGCGCGACGGCACCCGCAACCCGTGGCCGACGTGGCCGATCATGCTGCGCAGCGGCTCCGCGCACGAGGAGGGCGGCGAGCGCAACTACGGCTGCGCGATCCGCCGCTTCGTCGGCGACGACGACGGCGCGCTGAAGGCCGTCGAGCTCGTCGACGTCGTCCTCGGCCCGGGCTTCACGCTGACCGAGGTGGAGGGCACCATCCGGGAGATCCCGGCCGACCTGGCGCTGCTGGCGATCGGGTTCGCGGGCACGCAGGACGGCCCGCACCTGGAGCAGGTCGAGCTGACCCGCAACGGCCGGGGCACCATCGACACGGACGCCGAGTGGCAGACGTCGGTGCCCGGCATCTTCGTGGCCGGCGACGCCCGCCGCGGACCGTCGCTGATCGTGTGGGCGATCGCGGAGGGCCGCTCGGCGGCGGCGGCCGTCCACCAGTACCTCAAGGGCGGCGGCAACCTCCCCGCCCCGATCACCCCGGCGTCGCGGCCGCTCGCCTGATCGGCTCAGCCCATCGCCGCCCACGCGGCGGCGATGGGCCCGAACGCCCGCATGTCGGCAAGGCCGCCGCCCATCTTGTTCATGGCGTAGGCGTAGGTCGCGTGCGCGTCCAGGTCGACGATGGTCAGTCCGGCGGGATCAGCTCGGCGACCCGCGGCTCCTCCGACTCGGGCAGGCCGATGTGGATGTCGGCGCCGAGCGGTCCGGCGATCTCCTCGCGGCGCCCTTCTGACAAAAACGCGGCCGCGCCGGGCCATTTCGGTGGCCCGGCGCAGCGCTGCTCGTTCGTTATGACCAGGAGCCCGTGGCCCAGCCGTCGCTGGACCAGTAGTGGCCGGACCAGTAGTGCCCGGACCAGTAGTGACCCGACCAGTAGTGGCCTGCCCAGTCCGGGTCGGTCCACGTCGAGGCACCGGTCCACGGCTTGGTGGTCCACGTCGCGGCGGCCCAGGTCTTCGAGGCCCACGAGGTGCCCGTCCAGCCGTCGCCGGCGATGCGGGAGCCCATCCAGGTGCCGCCGGACCAGCTCGTCGCCGCGGCGCTGCGCGGAGCCCACGCGGCCGGGCTGAACGGGCCCCAGACGGAGTTGTCGCCGCTGAGCGGGACGTTGTCGCGGACCACGCGGCTGGAGCCGCGGGCGTCGTCGAGCTTGCCGTTGCCGGTGGACCTGTTCCAGCCGGTCGCGTAGGTGTTCTGCGACGCCAGGGCCGCGTTGACGTTCAGGGCGCGGATGTTGCGGGTCATCGCCAGGCCGGAGACGAAGCTGGCCGACGTGTTCAGCACGGTCTTGACCTGGTCCGGGGTCAGGGTCGGGCGGGCCTGCAGCACCAGCGCGACCGACGCCGAGGTGACCGCGGCGGCCTGGGAGCTGCCGCTGCCGCGCAGCAGGGTCGTGCCGACCTTCGCCGACGGGTAGGACAGGTCGACGTTGGAGCCCGGGTCGGCGAGCGACACGATCGACTCGCCGGGAGCGACGAAGTCGACGCTGCGGTTGCTGCCGCCGATCGTCGTGAACGAGGCGAAGTCGTCGTCGGTGACGGTCGCCGTGCCCTTGGTGGAGCTGGCGGCGACCGCGATGACGGCCGGGTCGCTGGCGGGGTCGCTGACGACGATGTCGTTGTTGCCCTCGTTGCCGGCGGCGGCCACGACGACGATGCCCTTCAGCCACGCCTGCTCGACCGCGAACTGCACCGGGTCGGTCCACGAGTTCGGGGTGCCGCCGGTGCCGTACGACAGGTTGATGACGCGGATCGGGTTCGCCGGGTCGTCGTTGCGGTGCGCGACGACCCAGTCGATCGCCGCGATGATCTGCGACACGTCGACGGCGCCGTTGGCCGTGCCGACCTTGATGGACGTCAGCTTCGCCTTCGGTGCGATGCCGACCGTGCCGGTGCTCGGGTCGTTGCCGACGATGATGCCGGCCATGTGGGTGCCGTGCCCGTAGGTGTCGAGGTAGCGCAGGTTTGGGTCCTGCGACTCGAACGACAGGTCGGGCCCGTTGACGATCTGCGACGCCGGCAGGCCCGCGACCGGGGCGACACCCGTGTCGATGAGCGCGATTCCGACGCCGGCGCCGGTCAGCGAGGCCGCCGCGCCGGTGGAGGCGTTGATGGACTGGCGCACCGAGGCGAGCGTCGTGCCGCCGCTGCCGGTGCTGCCGCCGAGCCAGGCCCCGGCGGCCCAGCCGCCGTCACCGACCTGGTGTCGTGTCGTGGGCCCTGCGGCCGCACCGAGCCCGGCGGTCACCGCAGCCGCGGCCGCGACGGCCGCCACGATCCGGCGTCCTGCCGCAGCCCGCCGCCGCGAAGCGAATCTAGGCATGGGATCTCCGTTCCCGCCGCTGATGTGGTCGCGGCGCAAGATCTACGATGACCCGCGGCGCCCGGGAAGTCACTGCCCGTGACCCACCTTGGGCCGCCGGTCCGCCCGTTCCACCCGATGACCCGACGCGATGTCAACCGGTGCCCGCTCCGCCGCACCCGGACCGCACCCGACCCGGCAACCGACCGGCTCCTCGAGCCCGGCAGGGACCCGGCCCTGCCGTTCGCCAGCGCCTGCGAGCGTCGGCCGCGCAGTGGCGACGCGGGCCTACGCTCAGCGGCATGGTGGGTCTGGATCCCCGCGATCTCGGCGGTGCGCGGGACCTGATCACGTACGTGGTCGTCGTGCTGCTCGCGTGGCTCGTCGCGGTGGCGCTACGGGCGATGCTCCGCGGCGGGGGCGGTCCCGCCCTGGATCGCGAGCCGGGCCCAGAGCACGTCGCCTACCTGACCGGAGGCCCGCTGCAGGCCCTGTACGCGTCGGTCGCGGCGCTGCGCAGTACCGGCAGCGTCCAGGCAGCCGGCGATGCGATCCACACCGGTGGCCCGGCGCCGCGCGGCGGGGGTGAGCTCGCCGCGGCCGTCCACCACGCGGCCCGGGGCGGAATGGCGGTCCGCGGGCTGCCGTCCGACCCCGCCGTCCGTGCCGTGCTCGACCGCACCGGCGAACAGCTCCGGGGGCAGGGTGCGCTGCTGTCGCCGGGACGGCGCCTGGCGATGCGGTTGACCTCGGTGCCGTTGTTCGTCCTGGCGGTGTTCGGCGTGGCACGCTTCGCGCTGAACCTGCCCACCGGCGACACTCCGGACCTGTCCGCCTTCGTGGTAGCCCTGCTGACCGTGTTCTGTGCGCTGGCCGCGCTGTTCGCGGGCATCGTCCTGGCCGCCATGACGCCGATCCGCACCCGCCGCGCCGACCGGGTGGTCCACGACCTGCGCCGCCGGCACGACGCCCTCGCGCCCCGGCACAACCCTTCCCTGACCGGCAACGGCCCGGCCGCCGCCACACTCGCCGTCGGCCTGTTCGGCATCGCCGTCCTGTGGACCGCCGACCCGGCCTTCGCCCGGGCCGCGAACGTGTTCCAGCAACGCACCACGGGCAGCGGCGGCTACCGGGGCGACCGTGGGGTCCCGTACAGCGACGAGTCCAGCTGCAGCAGCGGCTGACCCTCTTTCCCCACCGCCGGTCGCAGCGGGTTGCCGTTCGGTGGCGGCGCGGTTCGCTTCTTCATCCGCCCGCCCGGCCGGCCGATCGTGCCCTTCGTGACCGCTGATCGCCGTGCCCCGAAGCGCTACGTCGTGGCCACGCTCGGCATCACGGCCGCCGGCGCCCTGTGGTACGTGCTCTGGCTGGCCACCGGCATCGGCCCGGCGACCGTGGCGTACCTCCCGCTGCCGCTCGCGTCCGCGGCGGCCGCGGCGGCCGTCCTCGACCTGCTGCGGCGTGCCCCGCTCACCCGCCCGGCCCGCCAGTTCTGGCGGCTGCTGCTCGTCGCGTTCGGCAGCATCGGCCTCGGCTTCGCCGGACTCGCGGTCGCCGGGTTCCGCGACACGTCCGTCCTGCCGTCGCTGCCGATCGCGGCGGCCGTCCTGGCAGGGATCGGCTTCCTCGCCGCGATGTGGGCGATGGCGCGGGTCCCGCTCGGCATCACCAGTGCCAACGAACGCTGGCGGCAGTGGCTGGACCGTTCGATCGCGTTCCTCGGCAGCGGCACCGTCCTGTTCCACTTCGGCCTCGCCCCGATGATCACCGCGACGCAGCAGTGGACCACCCAGACGATCACCCTGCTCGGCATGTCGTTCGCGCTCGCGGCCGGCAGCATCACCAAGGTCGCCTATGTGCGGGGCGGTCCGATCGACCGGTCCGCGCTGCGCCTGGTCGCCTCGACCGGCCTGGCCGGCGCCGTCGTCGCGCTGCTGCTGGTGCACGGCGGCGACGCCGGCTCGGTGCCCGCCCACGCCGTGGTCATGCCGTTCGCCGCGGCGCTCGGCGCCCTGGCGGTCCGGCGGCAGTGGACGCCCGCCGCCGCCCGCCCCGGTCGCGCCGGCACCTGGCTGCCCTATCTCGCCGTCGCGGCCGCCGACGTGCCGCTCATCGCCGTCATCCCCGGCGAGCCGTCCTGGCCCGACAAGGTCGTCATCGCCGCGTCGGTACTGGTGACAGGGCTCGTCACCATCCGCCAGTTCGTCGCGTTCCGGGAGAACGCCCGGCTGCTCGCCGACAAACGCGCATCGCAGGAACGCCTCGAGCACGAGGCCACCCACGACGGCCTGACAGGTCTGGCCAACCGTGCCCTGTTCCGCCGGCGCCTCGGCGCGCAGCTCGCCCAGGGCGACGCGACGGTGCTCCTCGTCGATCTCGACGACTTCAAGACCATCAACGACTCGCTCGGTCACGACGTCGGCGACGACCTGCTCATCGCCCTCGCCGAGGTGCTCCGCCGGGAGAGCGTCACCGACGGCCTGCCTGTCCGCCTCGGCGGCGACGAGTTCGCCGTCCTCGTGACCGAGCCGACCGCCCTCGGCGAGACGATCGCGCAACGGATCCTGGACGCGTTCACCGCCCCGCTCAGCGCGCACCGCCTGCTGGTCCACGCGAGCATCGGCATCGCGACCGCACCCGCCGGCACACCACTGGACCGGCTCCTGCGCGCCGCGGACGTCGCCATGTACGCCGCCAAACAACGCGGCAAGGGCAACTGGGTCCGCTACCACGACGGCATGGCCCAGCCCGTCGCCAACCACGCCCAGCTCGGCGGCGAACTGCGCCGAGCCCTCGACGCCGGCGAGTTCACCGTCCACTACCAGCCCGTCATCGCCCTGCACACCGGCCGCATCGTCGGCGTCGAGGCCCTGGTCCGCTGGCAGCACCCGACCCGCGGCCTGATCTCCCCGGCCGAGTTCATCCCCGCCGCCGAGAGCACCGGCCTGATCGTCCCCCTCGGCCGCTGGGTCCTGCGCGAGACCTGCCGTCAGGCGGCCCGCTGGCTCGCCGAGTTCGGTCCCGACGCCCTGCAGAAGATGGGCCCGAACGTCTCCGCCCGCCAGCTGCACGACCCCGACTTCGTCGCCGACGTCCAGGCCGCCCTCGCCGACTCCGGCCTGCCCGCCGACCACCTCGTGCTGGAGCTGACGGAATCCGCGGTCCTGCGCGGCCCGCAGGTCTCCCGCGCCCTGCACCAGCTGCACGCCCTCGGCGTCCGCCTCGCCCTCGACGACTTCGGCACCGGCGAGTCGTCCCTCAGCCTGCTCCGCGCCTTCCCGGCCGACATCATCAAACTCGACAAGTCCTTCGTCGACGGCATCGAACTCGACCCGCCGGGCTCCCCCGCGGCCGACGCCCGCCAGGCGGTGGCCCGGGCGGTCATGCAGCTCGCCCTGGCCCTCGGCCTGGACACGATCGCCGAGGGCATCGAGAACGCCGACCAGGCCCACCGGCTGACCGAACTCGGCTACACCCTCGGCCAGGGCTACCACCTCGCCCGCCCGATGCCGGCCGCCGCGATGAGCGACCTCCTCGCCGCCCAGCACAACGCCGTCGCCCCGGCCTGATCCCCCACACCCACCGCCACGGCACCGCGACGTCCCTGCCCGCCCCGGCCACCGCGGTGGGCCGTACACCTTCATCGCCGGCTGACGTCGCCACCGGGGTCCCCGCTGACGGCGGGGGCCCCTTCGGTGGCCCGGCGGCGGGTGACGAGGACGCCGAACAGGGCCGCGGTGAAGAACATGGTGATGCCGTACACCGCCGCCGGGACCGCCATGCGGGTGTTGTTCAGCAGCGCCGGGCTGATCGCGACCGCGATCGCCAGGGTGCTGTTGTGGATGCCGATCTCCATGCCGGCCGCGATCGCCTCCCGCCGGCCGACGCCCGCCAGGCGCGGCAGGCCGTACCCGGCGGCGAGGCTCAGCACGTTGAAGACCAGGACGATCGCGCCGACCGCGACGAAGTAGTCGCCGATGTTGGCGCGCTCCTTGAGCACCGCACCGGCGACGACCGCGACGAGCACGACCACCGAGACCACCTTGACCGGGCCGGTGAGCCGCCCGGCGAGGCCCGGGAAGCGGGCCCGCAGCAGCATGCCGACCGCCACCGGCACCAGCACGATCGCGAAGACCTGCAGCACCTTGTCGAACTGCAGCCCGATCGACGCCCCGTCGCCCAGGAAGTGCGCCGCCGACAGGTTCACCACCACCGGCAGCGTCACCACCGCCAGCACCGAGTTGACCGCGGTCAGCGTCACGTTGAGGGCGACGTGCCCGCCGAAGAGGTGGCTGTACAGGTTCGCGGTGGTCCCGCCCGGCGACGCGGCCAGCAGCATCATGCCGACGGCCAGCTCGGGCTCCAGGTCGAAGGCGACGACCAGCCCGAAGCAGGCGGCCGGCAGGAGCAGCACCTGGCAGCCGAGCGCGACGAGGACCAGCTTCGGATACGTCAGCACCCGGCGGAAGTCCTCGGTGGCCAGCCCGAGCCCCAGCCCCAGCATCACGACGCCCAGCGCGACCGGCAGCCCCACGGTCGTCAACCACGAATCCATCCAGGGATTGTGGGGCCGGCGGGACCCGGGCGCCACCAGCCGACCCGGCGGACTCCGCGCCGCGGACGAGTTCGTACGATGGCTGGCGTTCGCCACGCTCACGTACGTCCTGCACGGGGACGTGCCGAGCTGCGCACGACGATGCCATGTCGGTGACGGCCGGTGCCCGGAAGGTTTGCATGGAGCGCACGAGCAGGCTGCCCTACGCGATCGCCACCGCCGTGGCCGTGCCGGCGGCGATCGCCACCGGTGTCACCATGTGGCTGGTGAGCCGCCCTCAGCCGGCGGGTGACAGCGGCCCGGTCCCCGCGGCCCCGCTGCCGGTGTCCTTCGCACCGCCGGCCCCCGGGCGGGCCGCATCGTGCCAGGCACTGGTCGGCCGGTTGCCGGCGAACCTGCTGGAGGCGGCGCGCCGCCCTGTCGCCGGGCCCGGCGACAGGTTCGCCGCGGCGTTCGGTGCGCCGCCGATCGTCGTGCGCTGCGACGCCGCCAGGCAGGCCGTGGCGCGGACCGACCTGGTGTACCTGGTTTCCGGGACGTGCTGGGCGACCCGGCCGGCGGGAGACTCGACGTCTTGGACCACCGTCGACCGGGACATCGCCGTCGGCGTCTCCGTGCCGAACCACTACTCGTCCCAGGGCCAATACATCGAGGCTCTTGCCGGCGCCGTACGGGACACCCTGGCACGCTCCGAAGCACTGCCCTCCGGTTGCCGAGCGGCGCCGGGCCCGAGCGGCGGATAGCACCGCAAAGGGTGGTCCGCCACGGCCGAGCTGCCGGGCGATCGGCAGGCTCAGCGGCGGGCCGCGCTCGGCCCGGGTCGTGAGCACGGTCGGCACGTCGGCGAGCAACGCCCGGCCGCGGTCCTCGATGTTGCCGGCATCCGTCGGATGACCGCGCCCGACGAGGTCAGCCCTGTGCTGCCGGCTCGAAGGAGGCGATACCGGGGGATGTGGGGTCGAGGAACTGGGACAGACCGGCCAGCTTCGCCGGGACGATCCAGTAGTAGACCCAGGTGCCGCGGCGCTGGCAGTCGACGAGGCCGGCGCCGCGCAGCTGCTTGAGATGGTAGGAGATCGTCGGGCCGGTCAGGTCGAACGCGTCGGTGATCTCGCAGACGCAGACCTCGCCGCCGTTGCGGGCGGCGATCAGGGACAGCACCCGCAGCCGGACCGGGTCGCCGAGCGCCTTGAACGTCCGAGCCAGGTCGGCCGCGCCGCGCGGGGTCAGCGCCTCGCCGACCAGCGGCGTGCAGCAGCCGGACGCTGCGGTGCCGGGCGACGGCGCGACCCTTGGTTGGTTCGACACCTGTCTAGGTTGACAGTTCTCGAATCAGTACGCAAGCTGCCTAGAGCATTGTCGAAGCAACCTTGTGGGGCTGCGTGATGTCCCGGGGCCCGGTCAGCACCTGGGGCGACCGTGACGCGATGAAAAGCACGGTAGGTGGCTCAGGTCCGCGACGGCGGCGCCGATGTGAGGACAGTGGGCGTCGGCATGTTGGGACGGCTCGATGAGCAGTCGCGGTTGCAGCTGCTCGCACAGGCGTTCGAGCACAGCGCGGTCGCGAAGGCGGTGGCCGGCCTCGGCGACGGCACGCTGGTCGAGGTGAACGCGGCGTTCTGCGCTGGTCGGTGGCGAGCACGACGACCTGGTCGGCCGGTCCGCGACGCTGCTGTTCGACCCCGCCGACCGGCCCGAGGTGCGCAGGACCCTCGGGATGCTCGCGCGCGGGGAACGGCGCGAGGTGACGATCGAGCGGCAGCTCGTGAGGACCGACGGGTCGCGGGTGTGGACCGCGACCAGGGCCGTGGCGACCCAGGACGCGCACGTCGTGATGGACGTCGTGGAGTCCGGTGAGCGGCAGGCGGTGGAGCTGCTCGACACGATCGTCTCCGCGACCCCCGATCTGCTGCTGGTGAGCACGCCGCAGGGGCAGGTGGTGCGGGCGAACGCCTCCTGGGAGCGGCTGCTCGGCTGGAGCGAGGCCGACCTGCGGGGCATGGACATCACCGCGCTGATCCACCCGGACGACGTGGCCGCGAGCACCGCGACGGCCGAGGCCGTGACCACCGGGAGCGGGCCGGTCGAGGGGTTGCGCAACCGGTACCGCACCCGCGACGGCGACTACCGGTGGCTGCAGTGGAACGGCGCCGAGCTGCCCGGGCAGGGCCTGGTCGTCGGGATCGCCAGGGACGTCACCGGCGCGGTCGCGGTCGACGACGCGTTGCGTCGCAGCGAGGAGCAGGCCCGGGCGGCGTTCGACGCGAGCCCGCTGGGCATGGCGATCGCCGACGAGCACGGGCGCTTCATCCGGGTCAACGCCGCGTACGGGACCATGTTGGGGCGGGCGCCGGCCGAGCTGCTGGGGCGCTCGTACCGGGACTTCACCCACCCCGACGACCTGGACACGGGTGACCGGCAGCGGTCCGACAAGCGGCAGCTGCGGCCCGACGGCACGGTGGTGTGGGCGCGGCTGGGACTGGTCGCCATCGACGGGCCGGACGGTGCGGCGCACACGCTCGTCCAGGCCGAGGACGTCACCGCCGCAGTGCGGGCGCAGGCGCGCGCCGCCCGGTACACCAGCCGCCTGCAGACGACGATCGCGGTGCAGCGTGAAGTGACCGCCGCCGCCGCTGACCACGAGGCCGTGCTGCGGCTGATGGCCGAGCGGGCGTTGCAGGTGATCACCGGCGGGAACGCCGCGATCGTGGGGCTGGTCGACCCGGGCGGGACTGCGCTGCAGATCGCGGCGGGGACCGGCGCCCTCGCGGGCGAGCGGGTCCGGATCCCGCTCGACGGGTCGCTGGGCGGGCTGGCGGTGCGGACGGCGACGACGCTGCGCTGCGACGACATCCGCACCGACCCGCGGGTGTCCACGGCGCAGCGGGTCGTCGCGGGGGTCCGGTCGGTCATCGTGGCGCCGCTGCTCGGCGGCGACGGGCCGCTCGGGGTGCTCACGGTCGTCAGCCCGGCGCCGGGGGCGTTCGACGACGCGGACGAGCAGCAGCTGACGTTGCTCGCCGACGCGTTGACGGGCGCGCTGCGGCACGCCGACGACGTCGCCCGCAACCGGGGGCTGCTGCAGGAGGCGACCGACGCCAACGAGCACCTGGCGGCGCAGCGGGGTGAGGCGCTCGCGGCGCTGGAGCGGCTCGCGTACAGCGAGCGGCGCTTCGCCGAGGTGTTCGACCACGGCCCCGTCGCGAAGGTCGTCGTCGGCCTGCGCGGCGCCGACCGGGGACGGATCACGCTGGCGAACCCGGCGTTCACCAGGCTGCTCGGGTACAACGCCGACGAGTCGGTGACGCTGACCGTCGGCGACCTGCTCGCGGGGTCGCCGGTGGCGATGGAACAGGCCCTCGACGCGCTCGCCGCGGGCCGGGAGGGACGCACGGTGCGACAGTCGGTGCTGCATCACCGTGACGGTCACCGGGTCGACGTCGCCGGGCACACCTCGGTCATCACCGACGCCGACGGGCCGGTGTCCGCGGTGCTGCAGATGCTCGACGTCACCGCCGAGCGGGCCGCCGCGCACGCCACCGAGCGGGAGTTCCAGCGGCTGCGGGACACGCTGCTGGTGCAGCGGGAGGTGACCGCGGCCGCCGCCGACCGCGACAGCGCCGTCAGTGTCGTCGCCGAACGAGCGGTGCAGGTCTTCCCCGCCGCGGACGGTGCGGTCGTCGAGCTGCTCGCGGACGACGTGCTGTACTACGCCGCCACCGCCGGGACGCTCGCGCCGGCGCTCGGCACCCGCGTGCCGGTCGTCGGGTCGCTCAGCGGCGCCGTGCTGGCCACCGGCGCCCCGGCGTCCTGCGCCGACACCGGCGACGACCCGAGGGTCAACCGGGAGACCTGCGCCCGGCTCGGGATCGGGTCGATGCTCATCGCTCCGCTGTCCGCCGGTGACACCGTCATCGGTGCGCTGAAGGTGTCCGCGGTCCGGCCGCGGGTGTTCGACGACACGGATGAGCAGCAGCTGGCGCTGCTCGCCGACAGCCTCAGCTCGGCGCTGCGGCACGCCGACGCCGCCGCGGACAGCGCGGCGATGCTCGCCGAGCGGACCAGGGCGCTGACGGCGCTGGAGCTGAGCGAGACCCGGTTCAAGCTGGCGTTCGACAACTCGCCGCTCGGTCTGGTCCTGGCCAGTCTCGAGCCGGGTCAGGTCGGCCGGTATCTGCACGCGAACCCGGCGATGAGCGCGATCACCGGGTACAGCACCGGCGAGCTGACGTCGATGACGTTCCGGGACCTGCAGCACCCTGACGACCTGGCGAGCACGGACGGTCTCGTGCGGCAGCTGTTCGCGGGTGAGGGCGACACGCTCACCGTAGAGCGCCGGTACCGGCACAAGGACGGGCACACCATCTGGGCCACCGTGCACGTCGCGCTGGTCCGCGAGAACGGCCGGCCGCGGTTTCTGGTCAACCAGGTCGAGGACATCACCCAGCGGCGGGCGGAGCTCGCGCAGCTGCACCGCCAGGCCGCGCTGCTGCAGCTGATCCCGGCGGCGGTCATCGTGCGTACCCTCGACGGCCGCATCCTCTGGTGGAACCAGGGCGCCGAGGACCTGTACGGGTGGCCGCTCGCCGACGCCACCGGGAAGGTCACCCACCAGCTGCTCAGCACCGGCTTCCCCGACGGTGGCACGTCGGCCGACCAGACCCGTGTCCTGCAGCGCGACGACCGGTGGGAGGGGCAGCTCAAGCACGCGACCTCGCACGGCCGGACGGTCACCGTGCTCAGCCGGCAGGTCCTGCAGGGCGCCGGGCCGGCCGGCACCGTCCTGGAGGTCAACACCGACGTCACCGAGGAGCGCGCCGCCAAGGACGCCCTGGCGGCCAGCGAGGCGCGTTTCCGCGGCCAGTTCCACAACTCGGCGGTCGGGCAGATCGTCCGGAACCTCGACGGCAGCCTGGCGGAGGTCAACGCCGCGTACGCCGCGATGCTCGGCTACGCGCCCAGCCAGCTCACCGGCACCAGCAGCATGCACAAGCTGCACCCCGAGGACCTGCCCGCCGCGGCCGCGGCCATCCGTGACCTGCTCACCGGGTACGCCACCGCGTTCACGCTGGAGGCCCGGCTCCGCCACGCCCGCGGGCACTGGGTCGACACCGAGGCGACCATCACCCTCGTCCGGGACCCCGGCGGCCGGCCGGACCATTTCATCGGTGTCGTCACCGACGCGAGCCGCCGCCGGGCCGCGGAGCGGGCCCGCGACGCGGCCGCCGCGGAGCTCGCCGACCGCAACACCGAGCTCGAGGACGCCAACCGGCTGAAGTTCGACCTCATCGGCATGCTCGGCCACGAGATCGGCAACCCCCTGGCCGCGATCCTCGGCTACACCGAGATCTTCCTCGACGACTGGACGACGCTCGACGACGCCCGCAAGACGAAGATCATCGAGGGGATCGCCCGGCAGGCGCACCGCCTCGACGACATCGTCCAGGAAGTGCTCACGATGGTCCGCATCGACGCCGGCGCCATCCACGCCCACCGCGAGCCCGTCCACCTGTACGACCAGATCACCGAGGCGCTCATCGCGACCGGCACCGACATCCCGGTCCACGGGCCGTCCTGCGGCGCGATGATCAACCCGGGCCATCTGCAGCACATCCTGACGAACCTGATCTCCAACGCCGGCAAGTACGCCGGGGGCGCCACCGCCGTCCGCGTCGCCGACCTCGGCGGCCGTGTCCAGGTGCGGGTCGAGGACCGGGGTCCGGGCGTGCCCGAGGACTTCCGCGACCGGCTGTTCCAGCGGCTCACCCGCGCCGACCGCGACGCCGCCCGCGTCAAGGGCACCGGCCTCGGCCTGTACATCGTGCACAGCCTCGCCCACGCGAACGGCGGCGACGTCCACCACGAGCCCGCTCCGACCGGCGGCTCGGTCTTCGTCGTCACCCTCGACGCGGCCGCCCCGCCCGGCACCCAGTCGTGATGGGGGTACGCTCTCAGCGTGCCGGCTGAAGATCAGCATTCGGGTCGACGGCGGCCCGGGGAGCTCGAAGCGGCGATTCTCCGCGTCCTGGTCGGGGCCGACCGTCCGCTGACGTCACGCGAGGTGCTGGACCGGTTTCCCGACGGGCCGGGCCTGGCCTACAGCACCATCGTGACGATCCTGACCCGGATGTACGAGAAGGAGATGGTCGCCCGGTATCGGGAGGGCCGCTCGTTTCGTTACGCGCCCCTCACCGACGGTGCCTCGTTGACGGCGGGGCGCATGACTGCGCTGCTGGACACCGAGCACGACCACGCCACGGTGCTGCGACGCTTCGTCAACGGGTTGCGGCCCGGCGACGAGGAGCTGCTGCGCCGGCTGCTGCGCGACTCCGGGCCGGACTGATGGCGGTGCGCCGCGTCATCGGCGTTCGAGCCGCGCGGCGTGCAGCAGCTCACCGAGGTCGTACACGCATTCGCCCGTCCAGAACATCGAACTGACCGCGACCGCCGCGGGCGCGACGACCAGCAGGGCGGACCGCCGGCTGCGCGGGGCGATCAGGGAGGCGACGCGTCGCGGGACCGCCCCCGCCTGTCGCATGTCGCGGTCGGTGGGGACCATCCGGAGGCCGACCGCGCGCCTCGGGTGGACGCCGACCAGGGCCGCCGCGGCGATGGCCCGGGCCACCGCCGCCCGGTTTCCGAGGGTGGTCGCGGCGTGCTCGTCGGCGGCCCGCTCGACCAGGTAGTCCATCCGCCGGGCGAGCCACCAGAACACCGGATGGACCGCGGCGGAGAGCCGGACGACCTGCACGAGCCGGTGGTGCCGCTGCGTCAGGTGGGCGCGTTCGTGGGCGAGGAGCGCGGCGAACTGGGTGTCGTCGAGGGCTTCGCGCATGCCGGCGGTGACGACGATGCGGCCCGCGCCGCCGGTGGGGACCGCGAAGGCCTCCGGCCGCGGGTCGTCGAGGATCGTCAGCTGACCGTCCTCTGTGGGCAGGTCCGCGAAGCGGCGCGCGAAGGCGAGGTCGCGGCGGTATGCCCGCCAGGTCCACGCCATCCCGGCGAAGGTGGTCAGCAGCATGGTCAGCGACAGCCAGGAAACCCAGGGCACGTATGCCGTGTCGGCGCGGACGAACTCGTCGGAGACCCCGAGGAGGGCCGCCACCATGGGCAGTTCGGCGAGGGCCTTCAGCGCGAACATGGTCAGGTTGATCATGCAGGCGAGTGCGGTGGCCGCCATGGAGGCGACGAAGAACAGCAGGGCGGCATCGGGGCGCAGCCGGTCGGCGAGGAACCGGATCGCCACGGCGACGGCGACCGGGCACACTGCCACTGACCAGACGAAGTGGTCGAACACGACCGGGTCCTCCCCAGGATCTTGGTCAATTTCCCGCGGTACGGCGACGCGGATCGCCCGGACGGGCGACCGGCACGACGATGGGGGTGCCGACCTCCGGATCCGGGATGATCCGGCAGTCCAGGCCGAACACCTCGGCGATGAGCGCCTCGGTGACGATGTCCGACGGGTCGCCGTGTGCGACGATCCGCCCGTCGCGCATCACGACGAGGTTGGTGGCGTAGCGGCAGGCCTGGTTGATGTCGTGCAGGACGACGGCGAGCGTCGAGCCCTGCTCGTGCAGGTCCGCGCACAGGTTGAGCACCTCGACCTGGTGGGCGATGTCCAGGAAGGTGGTCGGCTCGTCCAGCAGCAGGATCGAGGTCTCCTGGGCGAGGACCATGGCCAGCCACACGCGCTGCCGCTGCCCGCCGGAGAGTTCGTCGACGACGCGGTGCGCGAGCTCGCTGACGCCGGTGCGGGCCATCGCGGCGGCGACGACCTGCTGGTCGTGCGGGGACCATTGGCGCAGCATGCTCTGGTGCGGATAGCGGCCGCGGGCGACCAGGTCGCCGACGGTGATGCCGCCCGGCACGAGCGAGCTCTGCGGCAGCAGGCCGAGTTCGCGCGCCACGTGCTTGGTGGAGTACGCGGAGATGGCCTGACCGTCGAGCCAGACGCTGCCGGTCCGCGGCCGGATGAGCCGGGCGAGGGCCTTCAGGAGGGTGGACTTGCCGCAGGCGTTGGGGCCGATGACGACGGTGAACGAGCCGTCGGGCACGGTCAGGTCGAGGTCGGCGGCCACGACCCGTTCTTCGTAGCCGATCGTCACGCCGCGCGCCTGCAGCCGGCCGGCGTGCGCGCTCGGCACCGCGGGCTGTATCGCCATGGATTTCATCGCCGTCACCATCCTTTGCGCCACTCACGGCCGAGCAGCCAGATCAGGTAGATCCCGCCGACGGCGGCGGTGGTCACCCCGGCCGGCAGCCGCAGCGATCCGAACAGTTGCTGCCCGGCCAGGTCCGCGCCGGCGAGCAGGACCGCGCCGGTCAGGGCGGCGGGCAGCAGCGGTGGGGTACCGGAGCGCACGAGGCGGGCCGCGATCTGCGGCGCGGCCAGGGCGACGAAGGCGATCGGGCCGGCGGCCGCGGTCGCCACGGCGGTGAGGGCCACCCCGCCGAGCAGCAGGCCGAGGGTGACCTTCCCGGACCACAGGCCGAGCGCGGAGGCGGTGTCGGCGCCGAGCTCCAGCATCGCCAGGCTCCGGCTCATCGCCAGGACGGCGGGCAGCAGCACGACCAGCGACGCCCACAGCGGCACGACGTGTTCCCAGCTGCGGCCGTTGACGCTGCCGAGCAGCCAGAGCTGGGCGATCTGGGCTTCGCGCAGCGACGCGCGGCTGAGCAGGTACGTGTTGACGGAGGTGAGCATGGCGCTGACGCCGATACCGACCAGGATCAGCCGGAACCCGGCGACGCCGCGGCGGTAGGACAGCAGGTAGACCGCCGCGGCTGACAGCACGCCTCCGATCACGGCGGCGGCGGCGACCTCGACCGTGGTGGCGCGCAGCAGCAGGATCGCCAGGACGGCGCCGGTGGCCGAGCCGTTGGTGAAGCCGATGACGTCGGGGCTGCCGAGCGGGTTGCGGGTGATGCTCTGGAAGACCGCGCCGGCGGTGCCGAGCGCGGCGCCGACGCCGATGGCGACGAGCAGGCGCGGCAGGCGGAAGCGGCGCACGACGACGTCGAGGCCGGGCGGGCCGCCGCCGAAGAGCGCGTCGATGACCTCCGGCACGGTCGCCTCGTAGTCGCCGGTGGTCAGGGTGACGACGCCGACGATCGTCAGCACGGCGAGGAGTGCGAGGCCGACGAGCAGCGCGCGGGGGCGCAGCCGGACCGAGAGGCTGAAGGGTCGCAGGACGACGCCGGAGATCGGCCGGGGGCCGGTGTGGGTGCTCACAGCTGGGCGATCCGGGTGCGTCGGCACAGGGCGATGAACACGGGGGCGCCGACGAGGGCCATGACGATGCCGACCTCGAGCTCTCCCGGGGCGACGACGACGCGGCCGAGGACGTCGGCGCCGAGGACGAGGATCGGTGCCAGGACCGCGGAGTACGGCAGGACCCAGGCGTTGTCGGGGCCGGTGATCATCCGGGCGACGTGCGGGACGGTCAGCCCGACGAAGCCGATGGGGCCGGCGGCGGCGGTGGCGGCGCCGCAGAGCAGGGTGACGGCGAGCGCGCCGGCGAGCCGGACGTGCCCGGCGCGGGCGCCGAGGGCGCGGCCGGTGTCCTCGCCGAGGGCGAGGACGTTGAGACCGCGGCCGAGCAGCAGCGCGAGCACGGCGCCGGTGAGGATGAACGGTGCCAGCTGCCACAGCACGTCGAAGCCACGGTTGGCGAGCGAGCCCACGACCCAGAACCGGAACCGGTCGAACGCCTGGCCGTTGAGCAGGAGCACGGCGCTGATGAACGCGCCCAGCGCCGCACTGACGGCGGCACCGGCGACGACGATGCGTTCCGGGGTCGCGGCCCGGCCGCTGGCGCCCAGGGTGTAGACGATCACCGAGGCGGCCAGCGCGCCGGCGAAGGCGAACCAGACGTAGCCGGACGGTGCGGTGACGCCGAAGAAGGCGATGCCGGTGACGATGGCGGTGGATGCGCCGATCTCGACGCCCATCAGGCCGGGGTCGGCGAGCGGGTTGCGGGTCAGTGCCTGCATGAGGGCGCCCGCGAGGCCGAGGGCGGCGCCGACGAGGACGGCGAGGATGCCGCGGGGCAGGCGCAGGGCGCGCACGATGTAGGCGTCGTCGCTGCCGTCGTCGTGGCCGAGGGCCTGCCAGACGGTGGTGGCGTCGATGTGCCGGGCGCCGACGGCGAGGCTCACCGCGAACAGGGCGGCGAGGACCAGCACGGCGGCGGCGAGCCCCAGGAGACGGCGAGGGGCGGCCCGGGCGGTGGCCACCTTCGTGCCTGTCACCGCGACCTCCACCACCACTCGCACCACGACCCGGCGACTGAGGTTACCCTAACCTTGCCTTGGATCGACAGTGTGTGGACGAAAGCGCGGGTGAGGTCGATGAACGTCGACGGCGGTACGCTGCTCCGGCGTTCGATGCTGGCACATCGCGGCCGCATCGTCGCCTCCGCGGCGCTGTACACCGGCCATCAGGCCGGTGAGGCGCTCGTGCCGGTGCTGATCGGCGTCGTCATCGACCGCGCGGTGCGCACCGGCGATCCCGCCGCACTGGGACTGTGGCTCGCGGTGCTGGCCGCGACGTTCGTGATGCTGTCGCTGAGCTGGCGGTTCGGCACCCGGGTCGGCACGGTCGGCGGCGCCCGCGCGGACCGCTCGCTGCGGCTGGCGGTCACCGCCACGGCACTGGACCGCCGCGAGAGCACCCTGCTGCCCGGCGCGCTGGTCAGCATCGCCACCGGCGACGCCCGCCGCACCGCCATGGTCAACTTCCAGGCACCGCACGGCGTCGCCGCGGTCTTCGGCGTCGCCGTCGCCAGCACCGCCCTGCTGGTCATGTCGGTCCCGCTCGGGCTGCTCATCCTGCTGGGCACCCCACCGATGCTGTACGTGGTGAAGCTGCTGAGCGCCCCGCTGGAACGGCGCAGCGCCGACCAGCAGGAACAGGCCGCCCAGGCCGCGGGCGTGGCCGCCGACCTCGTCCAGGGCATCCGGGTGATCAAGGGCATCGGGGCGGAGCACGCGGCCGCCGCCCGGTACCGGTCGATCAGCCGCGCCTCGCTGATCGCGACCCTGCACACCGCCCGCGCCGAGGCCGGTTACAACGGCTCCGTGATCGTCGTCAACGGTCTCTTCCTCGCCGTCGTCGCGCTCGTCGGCGGCCGGCTCGCCGCCGCCGGGGACATCACCGTCGGTCAGCTCGTCTCCGCCGTCGGACTCGCGCAGTTCCTGCTCGGCCCGCTTGGGACATTCGGCGAGATCATCGCCGCGATCGCCGGTGGACGCGCCTCCGCCGCCCGGATCGCCGGGGTCACCGGCGACCGCGCCTCCTCCCCCACCGCCGACCCGCCGGCCGTCCTCGGGCGCCTGCGCCTGCGCGGCACAGGCGGGCCCGGCGTCCGCGGCGTCGACCTCGACGTGGCCGCGGGTGAGCTGATCGGCGTGGTCGCCGAGCCGGTCGCGGCGGGCACGCTGCTGCGGATCCTCGGCCGCGAGTCCGACCCCACGCACGGCACGGTGACCGTCGACGACATCGACGCCGAAGACCTCGCGCCGCCGGCCTGGCGGTCGGTCGTGCTCGCCTCCCCGCACGACGCGGACCTGTTCGACGGCAGCGTCGAGGCCAACATCCGCGCCGGCCGACCGGGCGACATCACCGCAGCGGTCGCCGCGGCGCAGGTGGAGCAGGTCGCGGCCGTCCTCCCCGACGGCCTCGCCACCGCCGTCACCGGCCGCGGCCGGTCGCTGTCCGGCGGGCAGCGTCAACGCGTCGCGCTCGCCCGCGCGCTGCACGCCGACCCGGCGGTCCTGGTCCTGCACGATCCGACGACCGCCGTCGACGCCGTCACCGAGGCCGCCATCGCCGCGGGCCTGCGCGCCGCCCGGACCGGCCGGACCACCGTCGTGCTGACCACCAGCCCGGCGCTGCTGGCCGCCGCCGACCGGGTCGTGTTCCTCGCCGGCGGGGTCGTCGCCGCCGAAGGCTCGCACGCGGACCTGCTGCGGACCCGACCCGCCTACCGGGAACTGGTGCTGTCATGACGCTCCCCCCGCCCGCGCCGGCCGACGCGGACGCCGGCCACAGGGTCCTGCTGCCGATCGCCGGCCCGGCCCGCACCCTGGCCGCCCTGCGGGCGATGGTGCTGCGCCACCCGCTCCTCACCGCCGGATCCGCGGTGACGTTGCTGCTCGCCGCGGCGCTCAGCCTGGTGACCGCGCCGCTGCTGGGCCGGGTCGTCGACCTCGCCGCCACCGGTGCCGCCGCCGGCCGGATCACCGGTCCGGTGCTGCTGCTGGCCGGATCGGCGATCGGCCAGGGCGCCCTGGCGTTCGCCGGGCTCCAGCTGATCTCCCGCCTCGGTGAGCTGGTCCTCGCCGCGATCCGCGACGAGTTCGTCGAGCACGCGCTGCACCTGCCGCTGGAGCGGATCGAACAGGGCGGCGCCGGCGACCTGACCTCACGCATCACCGAGGACGTCGCGATGATCAGCCAGGCCGTGCGCGGCGCGTTCCCGGAGTTCGTGCAGTCGGCGCTGATCATCACCTTGACCCTGGTCGGGCTGACCGCCCTGGACTGGCGCTTCGGCGCCGCCGCGCTGCTCGCGGTCCCCGTGCAGGCCGTCACCGCCCGCTGGTACGTCCGCCGGTCCGCGCCGCTGTACGCCGACCGGCGGGTCGCCGCCGGCGCCGAGCAGCAACAGCTGCTCGACACGATCGGTGGCGCGCAGACCGTCCGGGCGTTCGGGCTGCGCGACGAACACCTCGGGCACGTGGCGGACCGCGTCGACCGCAGCATCGACCTGTTGTACCGGGTCGTCCGGCTCCAGACACGGTTCTTCGGGCGGCTCAACCTCGCCGAGGTCGTCGGCCTGACCGCCGTCCTGGCCACCGGGTTCCTGCTGGTCGACGCGGGCACGGCGAGCATCGGCGCGGCCAGCGCCGCCGCCCTGTACTTCGCGAACCTGTTCGGGCCGATCAACACGGTGCTGTTCCTGCTCGACACGCTGCAGTCGGCGCACGCGAGCCTGGCCCGCCTCGTCGGCGTCACCGACCTGCCCGCCGAGCAGCGGCCACAGCACAGCACCGTCCCGGCCGACGGCGCGGTGAAGGCGTCCGGTCTGCGCTACGCGTACCTGCCGGGACATCCGGTGCTGCACGACATCGACCTGGACATCCCGGCCGGCAGCACCGTCGCGCTCGTCGGCGCCAGCGGTGGCGGCAAGACCACCCTCGCCAAGCTCCTGGCAGGCGTGCACGAGCCGGCCGGCGGCAGCATCCACGTGGGCGGGGTGCCGCTGGCGGAGCTCGACGCGGAGACGCTGCGCCGTGCGGTCGTCCTCGTTTCCCAGGAGGTCCACGTCTTCGCCGGCCCGCTCGCCGAGGACCTGCGGCTCGCCGCCGCCGGCGCCACCGACGAGGACCTCGACCGGGCGCTGCGCACCGTGGGGGCGCGGGACTGGGTGGCGGCGCTGCCCGACGGCCCGCAGACGGTCGTCGGCGCCGGCGGGCACGAGCTGACCGTGGTGCAGGCGCAGCAGCTGGCCCTGGCGCGGGTGCTGCTCGCCGACCCGCTCGTGGCGATCCTCGACGAGGCCACCGCCGACGCCGGCAGCAGCGGCGCCCGGGTGCTGGAAGCGGCCACCACCCGGGTCCTGCGGGGGCGCACCGGCATCGTCGTCGCGCACAGGCTCACCCAGGCCTCGGCCGCGGACCTCGTGTTCGTCATCGACGACGGCCGGATCGTGGAGAGCGGCCCGCACGCCGACCTGGTCGCGGCCGGCGGCGGCTACGCCCGGCTGTGGGCCGCGTGGTCCGCCGGACGGGCGGACCACGCGTGACGGCTACTCAGTCGCGCGGCGCGTCCGACGGCTCGGCCATCGCGACCGCGATCTTCCGCGGGCCGGTGAACGGCTCCCGGCCGTGCGCGACCGACATGTTGTCGACCAGGACGAGGTCGTCGCGCTGGTAGTCGAAGCGGGTCGACGCGGCCCGGTAGCACTGGCGCAGATGGGCGACCACGTCGTCGGGAATCGTGCCGCCGTCGCCGTAGAAGGAGTTGTTCGGCAGGCCGCCGGGGCCGTACACGTCCAGCAGCGCCTCGCGGACCTCGGCCGGCAGGCTGCTGTCGTGGAAGATCACGATATGGTTGAACCACACCGGTGACCCGTCCGCGGGGTGCTTGTGGACCGCGTCGCGGACGGCGGTGGTCCGCAGCCCGTCCCCGGACGCCGACCACCGCACGGCGATGTCACCGGCGGCGCACTGCCGCTCGACGTCGTCGCGGCTGCCGGTGTTGAACGCGGTGCGCCACCGCAGGCCGATGTCGTCGCCGTAGTTGCGCACGACCATCCACCGGCGCCGCTGGAACTCCTCACGGACCGCCGGGTCGACCAGGTCGTACACGTGCCGCACCGAGGCGAGCGGGGTCGCGCCGAGCGTCGCCGGTGGCTCGACGCAGTGGAAGAACAGCGTCAGCGGCCACACCTTCTGGTACGACATCTCCGTGTGCAGGGGGATTTCCTCCTGCGGCGGGTACTCCGTGGAGGTGTAGACGTTGCCCTGGATCACGCTGCGCGGCGATGACTGCTCGGTGTAGGACAGCGGCTCGCCGGCGACCGCCCGCACGCCCGCCGCGAGCCCGTCGGCGCCGCCGACGTCGAAGCCGCGCAGCAGCACCGCGCCGCGGGTGGCCAGATGGTCCCGGATCTGCGCCCGGTCCCGGGTGAGCACGTCCGTGACCGGACCCGCGCCCTCGATGGTGACCAGGAAGTCCTTGCCGGTCATGGGGTTCCCTTCTGGATGGGCTCCGCCGGGCGGCCGTCGCGACCGCCCGGCGGCGTACGAATCACTTACTTGCCGGCGGCGGCGACGAGTTTGGGGACGATGGCGTCGAGGGCGAACGGGATGCTGAGCGTCGACGGGAACGCCAGCGACAGCGCGGTGCCGACCTCGAGGGGCACGTAGGCGCCCCGCTTCACCGCGGCGAGGTTCTGGAACAGCCGGTCGCCTTCGACCTTGGCGCGCTCTTCCGCGGTACGGAAGGAGAACAGCACCACGTCAGCGTCGATGAGCTGCGTGTTCTCCTGGGCGACGACCGCCCGTCCGGCGAGGCCGGCCTGCGGCAGGGTGGTGACGGACTTCGACAGCGTGAGCCCGAGCTGGGAGATGAACTGCGCCGACGCGTCGGTCGGCAGGATGATCGTGGCGAGGGCGCCCTCACCGTTGAGGAGGTTGAACGTGAACGTCTTGCCGGCCAGCTTCGCCGTGTTGTCCTGCTTGACCTTGGCGATCTGCGCCTCGACGTCGGTGACGAGCTTGGCGGCCTCGGCGGAGCGGCCCAGTGCCAGGCCGATCCGCTTGACCCTGGTCTGCCAGGAGTCCTCGGCGACGTCGACCTCGTAGGACAGCGTCGGCGCGATCGCCTTGAGGTTGGCGTAGTCGTCGGCGAGGCTGTAGCTGTCGGTGGCCAGGATGAGGTCCGGGCGCAGCGCGGCGATCTGCTCGAAGGGCAGGTTGTCCTCGTAGGACAGCTGCTTGGGTGCGGCGGCGCCCTTCAGCTTCGCCTCGACCCACGGCGGCAGGCCCGAGTCGAAGTTCGACGCCGGGGTGATGCCGACCGGGACGACGCCGAGGGACACGGCCTCGTCGATGTCGCGCATGAACCCGACCGTGACGACCTTCTGCGGCTTCGCCGGGATGACGGCGTCGCCCTCGGCGCCCTTGATGGTCACCGGGAACGTGTCGGCGGAGCCGCCGGACGATGCGCCGCCGGCCGGGGCCGCGGGCTCCGCGTCCTTGTCCGTGCCGCAGCCGGCCAGCCCGGCGACCAGCGCACCTGAGGCCAGCCCGAACAGGGAGCGCCGGGTGAGCGGCTTGAGGATCTCCGTCATCTACGTGTGCCTTTCTGCATCTTTTTCGGGCCCGGCCGCGAACGCCGCGGCCGAGATGGGGCCGATCACCCGGACGGCCGGTGGGGACAGCAGGTCCTCGTGGCCGAAGGGGACCGGGTGCACGGTGAGGCTCCCGGCGACGTACGGGGCCCACGTCCGCGGATCCGGGCCGGTCGTGCCGTCGTCGGGCCGGGCCTGGACGAACACCACGTCGCCGCCGAACACGTCGGGGGTGCCGGAGCTGTCCACAGTGGAGGCGGCGAGCATGCTCGTGGCGAGCGCGTCGATCCGGTCGGCGGTGAGGCCCGCGAGCACCCCGCCGTGCCGTGCGGCGATGCGGTGGACGTCGCCGGCGGTGACCGTGTCCGGGTCGAGGCCGCCGGTGTCGTACCCGGCCCGCCGCAGCCAGACGTGCAGGAACCTCGACAGGGCCACGGCGCCGGGCACGGGGGACGCGTCGTCGGCAGGCCCGGGGTAGCCGTCGAGCAGCACGATCACCGGCACCTCGCGGCCCTGGCGGTGCAGGGCACAGCCGACGGCGTGGGCGAGCACCGCGCCCAGCGACCAGCCCAGCAGCAGCACCGGCCCGTTCGGGGCGGCGGCGGTGATCGCGGCGGTGTACCGCTCCACGAGCCCGGCGAACGTCACGCCGCTGCCGGTCGCGGTGGCCTGCAGCCCGTACACGGGACGCTGCGGATGCTGGTGGCCGACGAGTGCGGCGTAGGACCAGCTCAGACCCAGTGCCGGCGGGAGGCAGAACAGCGGGGCGGCGGCGCCGGTGTCCCGCAGCCGCAGCAGTTCGTCGAACGCGCCGTCGGGGACGGACTCCCCGGACAGCGCGGCGGCGATCCCGGCCGGCGTCGGGGTGCGGAACACGGCCCGGACGGGCAGCGCCGCACCGAGTTCGGCCCGGATCCGGGCGACGAGCCGGGCGGCGAGCAGCGAGTGGCCGCCGAGGGCGAAGAACGAGTCGTCGACGCCCGCGTCGGGCACGCCGAGCAGATCGGCGAAGATCGCGCAGACCGCCTTCTCCTCGGCGGTTGCCGGCTGCCGGGTCGACGTGCCCGCGAAGTCCGGCGCCGGCAGCCCACGGCGGTCGAGTTTGCCGTTCGGCAGGGTCGGCAGCGCCGGCAGGACCACGATCGCGGCGGGCACGAGGTGGTCCGGCAGCCGCGCCGCGAGCCGCTCGCGCAGCTCGGCGCCGGTGACGCCGGAGCCCGTGACGTAGCCGACGAGGCGGGTCGCGGCGCCGTCCCGGCGGGCGACGACGACGGCCTGGGCGACGCCGCGCAGCGCGCCGAGGACGGCTTCGATCTCGGCGGGTTCGACCCGGTGGCCGCGGATCTTCACCTGGTCGTCGGCGCGGCCGAGGAACTCGATCGTCCCGGCCGCGGTCCGGCGGGCCAGGTCGCCGGTGCGGTACAGCCGGTCGCCGCCGCCGGACGGGTCGGCCACGAACCGGGTCGCGGTCTCCGCGGCGCGGCCGAGGTAGCCGCGGGCGACGCCGGCCCCGGCGACGTACAGCTCGCCGGGGACGCCGGTCGCGACGGGCCGCAGGGCGGCGTCGAGGACGTAGGCGGCGAGGCCGGCGACCGGGCGGCCGATGTGCGCGCCGACGCCTGCCTCGATCGGGGTCCACAGCGCGTCGACGGTGCATTCGGTGGGGCCGTAGAAGTTGAGGGCGTGCACACCTTCCGCCGAGGCGAGGCGGTCCCACAGCGGGCCGCCGACCGCTTCGGCGCCGGTGGCGATCACGGACGGCGGGTGCGGCAGGGTGAGCAGGCCGTCGGCGACGAGCAGTTCGAGCAGCGACGGCGGCACGTCGATGAAGTCGATGCGGTGGGCGTCGATGTGGGCGACCATCGCCGCGGGGTCGCCCATGAGGTCGTCGGGCAGGACGTGCATGGTGTGCCCGCCGAGCATCCAGACGAGCGGGTCGACGGAGCCGTCGAACGCGAACGACAGCGAGTTGAGCACCCGCAGCCGTCGGCCGCCGAGCCGCGCCGACGCCGGCTCCATGACGGCCCGGCGGTGTGCCAGGGCGAGGTTGACCAGGCCGGTGTGGGTGGCGACGACACCTTTCGGGCGGCCGGAGGAGCCGGAGGTGAACACGATGTAGGCGGCCGTGTCCGGTGCCGCCGGTCCTCGGGGGGTGGCCGTGCCCGTCCACGAGGCGGGGTCGGCGGCCGCGACGGTGCCGTCCGGTGCGCCGGTCTCGGTGATGACGACCGCGGGCCGGGCCTGCTCCAGGACCGCGGCGATCCGCTCCGCCGGGTAGGTGGGGTCGACCGGGACGACCACACCGCCGGCCTTCCACACGGCGGCCATCGCGAGGGGTACCGACGCCGACCGTGGCAACAGCAGCGCCACGGGGACCTCGGGGCCGACGCCGAGGCCGGCCAGGTGCGCGGCGAGCCGGTCGGCGCGCGCGTCCAGCTCCGCGAAGGTCAGCGACCCGCGGGCGTCGACGACGGCGACCGCGTCGGGGGCCGTGGCGACCTGCTCGGCGAGGAGGTCGACGGCGGTCCGGCCCTGATGCGTCGCCGGGACCGGCGGGGCGGCCGGGTCCAGTTCGGTCGGGTCGAGCAGGTCGATCCGGCCGATGGGCAGGTCGTCGGGGGCGGCGACGAACGCGGCGAGGACGCGCCGCAGCCGCCGCCGGACCGTCTCGGCCGCCGCCGGCGTCACCCGGTCGGGGCGGACCTCGAGGAAGAGCCCGACCCGTGGGCCCGGCTCGACGACGAGGGCGAGGGGGTAGTGGGTGGTGTCGGTGGTGTCGACGCCGCTGACCCGCAGGTCCATCGCGGCGCGGACCCGGTCGATCGCGTCGTCGTCGACCGGGTAGGACTCGACGACGACGAGGGTGTCGAACAGGTCGCCGAGCCCGGCCGCGGCCTGGATCTCGCCGAGGCCGAGGTGGTGGTGCTCGACGGTGCCGGCCTGCGCGGCGTGCAGGGCCCGCAGCAGCCCGCCGACGCTGTCGCCGGGGCGGATCCGCACGCGGACGGGCACGGTGTTGATGAACAGCCCGACCATGCCGTCCACGCCGGGCAGGTCCGCGGGGCGGCCGGACACGGTCAGGCCGAACACGACGTCGTCGGCGCCGGTCAGCGCGCCGAGCGTGACGCCCCACGCGGCCTGCACGACGGTGCCGGTGGTGACGCCGTGCCGGCGGGCGAGGCCGGCGATCCCGGTCGCGACGGCGTCGTCGAGGTCGACCCGGCCGGTGGTGACGGGCCCGGCGGCGAGGGTGTCGCCGCGAGGGGCCGGCGCGACCAGGGTCGGCGCGGTCAGCCCGTCGAGGGCCTGCGCCCACGCTGCCCTGGACGCGGCCGGGTCGCGGCGGCGCAGCCAGGCCAGGAAGTCGCGGAACGGTGTGACCCTCGGCAGCGGGGTTCCGGCGTACAGGGCGAAGAGATCCCGCAGCAGCAGCGGCGCGGACCACCCGTCGAGCAGGATGTGGTGGCTGGTCATGACGAGCCGGTGCGTGTCCGGTCCGGTGCGGGCGAGCAGGAACCGCAGCAGCGGCGGCTCGTCCATCGCGAACGGGGTGGCCCGGTCGGCTTCCAGCGCCCGGTCGAGATCGCCGTCGAGATCGCCGTCGATCACCCGCCATGGCACGGTGACGGTGCGCAGCACGACCTGGACCGCGCCGGCGGCGTCGGCGACGAACGCGGCTCGCAGGTTGGCGTGCCGGGCGACGAGCGCGTCCGCCGCGGCGCGCAGCCGGGCCACGTCGAGGGGTCCGGTGAGGTCCAGCGACGTCTGCACCAGGTAGGCGTCGGCGCCGAGCATCGCGTGGAACAGCAGGCCTTCCTGCAGCGGCGCGAGCGGGAGGACCTCCTCCACGTTGGATCTGCTCATGCGGTGCGCCACCTCGCTTCGAAGCCGTCGAGGCGGTCCTGGTCGATGCTGACGAGGGCCATGTCCGACGGGGTGTGTCCGCCGGCGTCGCCGGCGGCGACGTGCCGGGTGAGCGCTTCTAGGGCGGCGCGCCAGGCGTCGGCGAGGGCGGTGACCGTCCCGGCGTCGAGCAGGCCGACGGGATACGACCAGGTGGCCCGCAGGACCGGCCCGTCGGCGGTGACCTCGGTGAGGGCGGTGATCTCCAGGTCCGCCGCGGCCGGCGCCCGCGGGTCGGTGACCCCGGCGAGGCCGGCGAACTCCGCGGCCTGCGTCCACGGGCCACGTTCGGTGGTCCCGTCGTACCGGCCGAGGTAGTTGAACAGGATCCGCGGGCCGCGCGGCCGGGCGAGCACGGGTGCGGTGCGCTCGTTGAGCCGGCTGAGCAGTCCGTAGCCGATGCCGCGGTCCGGTGCGGCCCGTAGCCGCTCCTTGACGGCTTTCACCGCGTCGCCGGCGGCCGGGCCACCGGCGAGGGCGTCGTCGACGTCGACGCCGGTCAGGTCGAGGCGCACCGGGTAGGTGGTGGTGCACCAGCCGACGGTCCGGTGCAGATCCGCGCCGGGCACGACCTGCTCCTCCCGGCCGTGGCTCTCCAGGTCGACGAGCACGTCCGCGCAGTCGTGCCCGCGGCCGCGCCGCCAGGCGGTCACGGCGAGGCCGAGCGCGGTGAGCAGCACGTCGTCGGGTCCGGCGTGGAACGCCTCCGGCACGCCGGTGAGGACCGCCCGCGACACGTCGGGGGTGAGCCGGACCGCGACGTCCCGCACGGTGGCCTGGACGTCGACGGCGGGGTCGATGGCGCGGCGGCCGAGGTCCGGCTCCCGCCCCGCGAGGGTGCCGGCCCAGGTCGCCAGCTCCGCCGTGCGGGCCGGGTCCTTCGCCGCGTCGTGCAGGCCCTGGGTCCAGCCGCGGAACGAGGTCCCGGCCGGGGCGAGCGGCTGGGACCGGTAGGCGGCGGCGAGGTCGGGCAGCAGGATCCGCCACGACACGCCGTCGACGACGAGGTGGTGGGCGACGATGAGGACCCGTCCGCCGCGGTGGCCGCCGTCGACCCAGACGACCTGGAGCATGACCCCGGCGAAGGGGTCGAGCCGGTCGGCGGCCGCGTCGACCTCGGCGCGCATCGCGGCCATGGCCGCCTCGCCGGCCCAGTCACCGTCGAAGGTGACCTTCCGCACGACGCCGGTGGCCGTCGCGTGCGCGGGTGGCACGGTCAACGTGAGGTCGGCGCTCAGCACGGCCCGCAGCATGGCGTGGTGCGCGACGACCGCGTCGACGGCCGCGGTCAGCGCCGGCAGGTCCAGGTCCGCGGGGGCTTCCACGACGGCGGTCTGCGCGAAGCGGCGCCGCAGCCCGTCCCGCTCCAGGACGGCGAGCATCACTGGTGTCAACGGCACCGGGCCGGCTGCGCTGTCCTCGACGGCCGGCCGGGCCGCTTCCCGCTTCCGCGCGGCGACGCGGGCGAGGTCCGCGACGGTCCGCTGCTCGAAGACGTCGCGGGGGGAGATCGGCAGGCCGGCGGCGCGGGCCTTCGCGACGAGCTGGATCGACACGATGCTGTCGCCGCCGAGGGCGAAGAACGAGTCGTCGACGCCGACGCTCGGCACGCCGAGGACGTCGGCGAACAGGTCACACATGAGCTGATCGTCGGCGGTGCCGGCGGCCTGCTGGGTGCCGCGCAGCACCGGCTCGGGCAGCGCCCGCCGGTCGACCTTCCCCGCCGCGGTCAGCGGGATCGTGTCCAGCACCTGCAGTGTCGCCGGGATCATGTGCTCCGGCAGCCGCTCGCCGAGCCACGTCGTCACCTCGACGGGGTCGGCGCGGTGTCCCGGCCTGCTCACGACGTAGCCGGCGAGCTGGGTGGCGCCGCTCGGCCCCTTGCGGGCCACGACGACGGCCTGCCGGACCGTCTGGTGCTCGCCGAGGGCGGCCTCGATCTCCTGCAGCTCCACCCGCATGCCGCGGACCTTCACCTGGTGGTCGGCGCGGCCGAGGAACTCCAGGGTGCCGTCGGCGGTCCACCGGGCGAGGTCGCCGGTGCGGTACAGCCTGGCGCCCGGCGTCCACGGGTCGGCGACGAACCGGGCGGCGGTCTGCCGCGGGTCGCCGACGTAGCCGCGGCCGAGCGGCAGCCCGCCGGTGTACAGCTCACCGCCGACGCCGGCGGGCACCGGGTTGAGGGCCTCGTCGAGGATGTGGATGCGGGTGTTCGGGTTGGGCCGGCCGATGCTGATCCCGTGCCGGTCCTCGCCGTCGCGGTAGAACTGGTGGCTGACACCGATGGTCGCCTCGGCGGGGCCGTAACCGTGGTACATGACGGCGTCGAGCCGGGCCCGGAACCGGGCGAACAGCTCCGGGGTGAGTGCCTCGCCGCCGCACCACACGTGCTTCAGGGTGCCGGTGACGCCGTCGATCCCGGGCAGTTGCAGCAGCATGTCGAGCATCGACGCGACGAGGTACGTGAAGCTGACCCGGTGCCGGGCCATGAGGCCGAGGAGGTATTCGACGTCGCGTTCGCCGCCGGGCTTGGCGATGACGAGGGTCGCGCCGGTGACGAGGGGCAGGAAGATCTCGTTGAGGGAGATGTCGAAGCTGAACGGGGCCTTGAACAGGGCCGCGTCGCCGGGTCCGAAGCCGAGCATCTCCCGCTGCCACAGCAGCCGCGCCGCGATCGCCCGGTGGCAGATCATGGCGCCCTTCGGTGTGCCGGTGGACCCGGAGGTGTAGATGACGTACGCGAGCCCGTCACCGTGCAGGGGCGCCTGCGGCACCTTGTCCGCGGCGGGCAGAGAGCCGGCGAGGAGCACCGGCACGTCCAGGGGCGGCAGGCCTTCGCCGTCGAGGCTGATGACGGCCCGCAGCCGGGCGGTCGCGTCGATGTCGGCGATGCGCCGGGTCGGCCAGGACGGTTCGAGGGGCACGAACGCGGCGCCGGTCCGCTGGATGCCGAGCACCGCCGCGACGAGCTCCAGGCCGCGGTCGAGGTGCACGCCGACGATGTCCTCGCCGCCGATGCCGTGGGCGTGCAGTGCCGCTGCGACGGCGTCGGCCCGCCGGTCGAGCTCGGCGTAGGTGAGGCTCCGTTCGCCGTCGACGACGGCGAGCGCGTCCGGGGTGCTCGCGGCCCGCGCTGCGAAGAGGCCGGGGACCGTGACGTCCGGCACCGGTGCGGCGGTGTCGTTCCAGCCGAAAATGAGCCGCTCGCGTTCGGCGGGGTCGAGAACGTCCACTGCGGAAAGTCGCGTGTCGGGGTGCTCGGCGAAGGTGCGCAGGACCCGGCCGAGCCGGTCGGCGAGGACGTGGACGGTGTCGTCGTCGAACAGGTCGGTGTCGTATTCGATGAATCCGTCGAACCCGCCGTCGGCGCCGGGTCCGACGTTGACGGCGAGGTCGAACTTCGCTCCGGCGGTGCCGGTCGCCGCGACAGGGGTGGCGGTGACGCCCTCGAAGCCTCCGGCGGCGCGTGGCCCGGCGTTGCGGAAGTCGACCATCGTCTGGAAGAGCGGGTGCCGGCCGGCGACCCGTTCGGGGTTGACGGCGTCGACGACCCGGTCGAAGGGGACGTCGGCGTGCGCGTAGGCCGCGAGGGCGGTCTCCCGGCAGCGGCCGAGCAGCTGCCGCAGGGTCGGGTCGCCGGTCAGGTCGGCGCGGAGCACGACGGTGTTGACGAAGAAGCCGACCATGTCCTGCACGGCCTCGGTGTCGCGGCCCGCGGCGAGCGCGCCGAGCGGGATGTCGGTGCCGGCGCCGAGCTTGTGCAGCAGCGCGGCGACCGCGCTGTGGACGGTCATGAAGTCGGTTGCCCGTTCCGCCCGGGCGGCGCGGCGCAGCGCGGCGACGACGTCGGCGGGCACGGTGAAGCGGAGCACGCCGCCGCGGCTGCCGGCCGCCGCGGACCGGGGGCGGTCCGTGGGCAGCGGCACCGCCCCGGGCAGGTCGGCGAGGGTGCCCGCCCAGTGCCGCAGCTGCGCGGCGGCGAGGCTCCCGGGGTCGGCCGGGTCGCCGAGGACCTCGTCCTGCCAGAGCGTGTAGTCGGCGTACTGGGCCGGCAGCGGCGCCCACGCGGGTGCGGTGCCGGTCCGGCGGGCGGCGTACGCCTCGGTGAGGTCGGCGAGCAGCGGCTCCAACGACCACTCGTCGGTGGCGATGTGGTGCGCGACGAGGACGAACAGCTGCGCTGCCGGGGCGACCCGTAGCAGCGTCGCCCGGATCGGCACCTCGGACCGCAGGTCGAACGGGACCGCGACCGCTTCGGCGGCGTCCGCCTCGGTGCCGTCGCGCTCGTCGAGGGTGACCGTGGCGTCGTGGAGGATCACCTGGTGCGGGGTGCCGCCGTCGTCGGGGAACACGGTCCGCAGGCTCTCGTGCCGGGCGACGACGTCGTTCAGCGCGGCCCGCAGCGCGGCGGTGTCGAGCGTCCCGGTGAGCCGCACGACGAACGGCACGTTGTAGGTGCCCGACGGGCCGTCGAGCCGGTCGAGGAACCACAGCCGCCGCTGCGCCGCCGACAGCGGGATCCTCGCGGGGCGTTCCCTGCGGGTCAGCGCCGGACGTCTGCTGTCGGCGGCGGTGGTACCGAGGTGCGCGGCGAGCCGGGCGACGCTCGGGTGGTCGAACACGGCACGCAGCGACACGCCGTCGCCGAACCGGGACCGGATCCGTGACACCAGCCGGGCAGCGAGCAGCGAGTGGCCGCCGAGGTCGAAGAACGAGTCGTCGGCGCCGACGGACCCGACCCCGAGCACGGCCGCGAACAGTTCGGCGAGCTGCGCCTCCGGGCCCGGTGCGGGTGCCCGGCCGGTGGGTGCGGCGGCGAAGTCGGGTGCGGGCAGCGCGCCGCGGTCGACCTTGCCGTTCGGGGTGACGGGCAGCGCGTCGAGGCACAGGATCGCGGCGGGCACCAGGTGGTCGGGCAGGGTCGTGGTGAGCGCGGTGCGCAGCGCCGCCGGGTCGAGCGGGGTGCGTGCGGTGACGTAGCCGACGAGCCGGGTCACGCCGCCGTCGGTGCGGGCGACGACGACCGCCTGCGCGACGTCCGGCAGCGCGGCGAGCGCGGCCTGTGCCTCGCCCGGCTCGACGCGGAAGCCGCGGATCTTCACCTGGTCGTCGGTGCGGCCGAGGAACTCGACCGTGCCGGTGCGGGTCCAGCGGGCCACGTCGCCGGTGCGGTACAGCCGGCCACCGGCGGTGAACGGGTCGGCGACGAACCGTGCGGCGGTCTCCGTGGGCCGGCCGCCGTAGCCGCGGGCGACGCCGGCGCCGGCGATGTACAGCTCCCCCGCGACGCCCGGCGGGACGAGGCCGAGGCGTTCGTCGAGGACGTAGGCGCGCGTCCCGGCGACGGGCCGGCCGATGTGGCTGGTCTCCCCGGCGGTGATCCGGGTCCACAGCGCGTCGACGGTGCCTTCGGTGGGGCCGTAGAAGTTGAGGGCGGTGACACCGTCGGCGGCGGCGAGGGTGTCCCACAGCGGCTGGCTGACGGCCTCGGCGCCGGTCGCCACGATCCGCGGCCGGTGCGCACCGGTGAGCAGGCCTTCGTCGATGGCGAGCTCGAGCAGCGACGGCGGCAGGTCGACGTGGTCGAGGCGGTGCCGGCGGACGTGCTCGACGATGCCGGCGGGGTCGCCCATCAGCGCGGCCGGCAGGATGTGCAGCTCGTGCCCGGCCAGCATCCAGGTCAGCGGGTCGAACGAGCCGTCGAACGCGAACGACATCGCGTGCAGGATGCGCAGCGGGCCCGCTCGCATGACGTCCGCGCGGTGGGCGAGGGCCAGGTTGGCGAGCCCGCCGTGGGTGGCGACGACCCCCTTGGGCCGGCCGGTGGACCCTGACGTGAACAGCAGGTACGCGGCCGAGTCGGGCCCGGCGGGCCCGGTGCGCCGCCGGTGCCCGGTCCACTGCCCGGTCCACGCCGCCGGGGCGTCGCCGGGCACGACCGGCCCGGTGAAGCCGGGTGCGGCGGCGGGTGCGGTGGCAGATGCGGTGGCGGCGACGACGATCGCCGGGGCGGCGTCGCTGAGGACGGCGGCGATCCGGCCGGCGGGGTGCGTGGGGTCGACCGGCACGAGCATCGCGCCCGTCTTCCACACCGCCAGCATCGCCGCGACGGTGTGCGCGGAGCGGGGCAGGAGCACCGCGACCGGCACCTCGGGTCCGGCGCCGAGCGCGGCGAGGTGCCCGGCGAGCCGGTCGCTGCGCTCGTCGAGCTCCGCGAACGTCCACCGGTCCTCGCCGCAGACCACGGCGGTGGCGGCGGGTGCGGCGGCGACCCGTTCGGCGAACAACGCCGTGGCGGTCCCGGTACGGCCCGGGGTGGCGTTCCAGCCCGCGGTGAGCCGGTCCCGCTCCCCCGGCGTCAGGATGTCCATTGTGGACACACGGATGTCCGGGTCGGTGCCGAGGGCGTGCAGGACGGCGGTCAGCCGGGCGAGGAGGGTCTCGACGGTGTCGCGGTCGAAGCGGCCGGTGTCGTACTCGGCGGACCCGCGCAGCACGCCCGTCGCCGGGTCGAGGGTGAACCCGAGCGCGAGGTCGAACTTCGCGGTCGCCGGGTCGCCCGCGTCGAGCGGCTCCGCCCGCAAGCCGTCGAGGCCGGCGGCGCCGCCGGCGGGGTTCCAGAAGTCGACAAGGGTCTGGAACAGCGGGTGCCGACCGGCCGACCGGGCCGGGTTGACGGCCGCGACGACCTCGTCGAACGGCACGTCGGCGTGCGCGTAGGCGTCCAGTGCGGTGCGCCGGACCCGGTCGAGCAGCTCCCGCAGCGTCGGGTCACCGGACACGTCGGCGCGCAGCACGACCGTGTTGACGAAGAACCCGACGACGTCGTCGAGGGCCCGCTCGGACCGGCCGGCGACGAGCGCGCCGAGCGGCACGTCGTCGCCCGCCCCGAGCCGGTGCAGCAGCGCCGCGACGGCGGCGTGGACCAGCATCAGGTCGCTGGCACCGGCGGCGGCCGCGACCGCTCGCACGGCGGCGGTCGGGCCGGCCGGGATCTCGATGCGGACCCGCCCGGCGGCGCCGGGCCGTCCGGCCGGCCGGTCGGCGGGCATCTCGACCGCCTCGGGCAGCCCGGCGAGCGTGCCCCGCCAGTGCGACAACTGACGGTCCCGGAGACTGCCGGGTCCGTCGCCGAGCACCGCCTTGTGCCACAGGGTGTAGTCGGCGTACTGGACGGGCAGCGGCACCCAGCCGGGTGCGGTCCCCCGCCGACGGGCGGCGTAGGCGGCGGCGAGGTCGCGCAGCAGCGGCCCGGTCGACCAGTCGTCGCCGGCGATGTGGTGCACGACGAGCATCAGGACGTGTTCGGCGGGGGCGACGCGCAGCACGGTCACCCGGACCGGGATCTCGGTCTCCAGGTCGATCGTCGCCGCCGCGAGTTCGGCGAGCCCGGCCGTCACCGCGGCCGGCGGGGCGTCGCGGACCGCGAACGGCACCTCCGCGTGCCGGAGGATCCGCTGGTACGGCACGTCGTCCTTGGACGGGTAGACGGTCCTGAGGCTCTCGTGCCGGGCGGCGACGTCGTCGAACGCCGCACGGAGCGCGTCGATGTCCAGCGGGCCGTGCAGCCGCGCGGCGAACGGCAGGTTGTAGGCGGCGGACGGACCTTCCAGGCGGTGCAGGAACCACAGCCGGCGCTGGGCCGCGGACAGTTCCAGGCGCTCCGGTCGCGGCAGTGCGCCGAGTGCGGGGCGGCGCCGGGTCGAGGTGCCCAGGCTGTCGAGACGGTCGAGGTGCGCGGCGAGGTCCGCCACGGTCGGCCGGTCGAAGATGACCCTGATCGACAGGTCGGCGCCGAACTCGGCCCGGAGCCGGGCGATGAGGCGGGTCGCCAGCAGCGAGTGCCCGCCGAGCGCGAAGAACGAGTCGTCGGCACCGACCGGGCCGCCGCCGAGGGTGGCCTCGAACAGCTCGCACAGCAGCCGTTCGGTGGCGGTGGCGGGTGCGCGGGCGGTGACGGCGGCCGCGAAGTCCGGTGCGGGCAGCGCCCGGCGGTCGAGTTTGCCGTTCGGCGTGGCCGGCAGCCGGTCCAGCACGACGATCGCGTCCGGCACCAGGTGCGCGGGCAGCAGCCGGCCGAGTTCACCGCGCAACCGCCGCGGTTCGGCGCTCACGCCGGTGACGTAGCCGACGAGGCGTGGCACGCCGCCGTCCTGGCGGGCGACGACGGCGGCCCGGTCGACGCCGGGCAGACCGGCGAGGACCGCTTCGACCTCGCCGGGCTCGACCCGGAACCCGCGGATCTTCACCTGGTCGTCGGCGCGGCCGAGGAACTCGATGGTTCCGGTGGCGGTCCAGCGCACGAGGTCGCCGGTGCGGTACAGGCGGCCGCCGCCGCCGGCCGGGTCGGCGACGAACCGGGCGGCGGTCTCGCCGGGACGGCCCGCATACCCGCGGGCGAGACCCGCGCCCGCCAGGTACAGCTCACCCGGAACGCCCACGGCGACGGGTGCGAGCCCGTGGTCGAGGACGTGCACCCGGATGCCGGCGACGGGCCGGCCGATGTGCGGCGCGACGCCGCCGGTGATCGGTGTCCACACCGCGTCGACGGCGCATTCGGTCGGGCCGTAGAAGTTCAGGGCGGTGACGTCGCCGGCGGCGGCGAGCGCGTCCCAGACCTTGCCGGTGACGGCTTCCGCGCCGGTGGCGATGACGGACGGCACGTGCCCGCCGGTCAGCAGGCCGTCGGTGAGCATGACCTCCAGCAGCGACGGCGGCACGTCGGTCATGTCGATGCGTTCGGCGCGGATGTGCTCGACGATCCGGGCGGCGTCGCCCATCAGGTCGTCGGGCAGGACGTGCATCGCGTGGCCGGCGAGCATCCACACGAACGGGTCGAGGGTGCCGTCGAACGCGAACGACAGCACGTTGAGCACCCGCAGCCGGCGACCGGCGCGGGCCGCGGCCGGTTCGATGACGGCGGCACGGTGCGCGAGGGCGAGGTTCGCGAGACCGCCGTGGGTGCCGATGACGCCCTTCGGCCGGCCGGTCGACCCGGACGTGAACACGATGTAGGCGGCGGACAGCGGTCCGGCCGGGCCGCGGCGGGGCGCGTCGCCGGTCCAGGTGTCCGGGCGGTCGGCGGCGACCGTCGGGCCGTGGTGCGCGGCGCGGCGGTCCCGGACCGCGTCGCAGGTCACGACGACGGCCGGCGCGGCCTCAGCCAGGACCGTGGCGACCCGCTCCGCGGGATGGCCGGGGTCGACGAGGACGGCGGCGGCGCCGGCCTTCCACGCGGCCAGCATCGCGACGACGACGTCGGTCGACCGGGGCAGGACGATCCCGACGCGGGTCTCCGGTCCGGCGCCCAGCGACGCGAGGTGACCGGCGAGCCGGTCGGCGCGGGCGTCGAGGGCGGCGAACGTCAGCGACACGGTGCCGCACACGACGGCGACGGCGGCGGGGCCGGCGGCGACCTGCTCGGCGAACAGGTCCAGCGCGGTCCGCGGCGGCGGGGCCGCGGCGGTGCCGCCCCACCGGGCGAGGTCGGCGCGTTCGTCGGCGGTCAGCAGGTCGAGGCCCGCGATCGGGGCGTCGGGCCGCTCGGCGAACAGGGCCAGCAGCGCCAGCACGCGGCGCAGCGTCGCGGCGACGACGGGCCGGTCGAAGACGTCGGCGCGGTACTCCAGCTTGACCCGCACGACGTCGGCGTCGGGCATCAGCATGAACGTCATCGGGTAGTGCGTGTAGCCGCGGGACCAGCCGACCTCGGCGTGCAGCCCACCGGACGCGGCGGGGTCGAGCAGGCCGGCGGTGTCGAGGGGGAACGTCTCGAACACCATGAGGGTGTCGAACAGCGGCCCGGTGACGCCGGTGACCCGCCGGACGGCGTTGAGGCCGAGGTGCTGGTGCTCCAGGACGGTCGTCTGGGCGTGGTGCAGCCGGGCGAGGAGCTGCCGTGGCGTGTCCGACGGCGCCCAGCGGACCCGCACCGGCACGGTGTTGATGAACAGTCCGACCATGTCCTCGACCCCGGCGAGCTCCGGCGGGCGGCCGGACACGGTGGTGCCGAAGACGACGTCGTCGCGGCCGGTGAGCCGGCCCAGGGTGATGCCCCACGCGGCGGTGATGAGGGTGTTGAGGGTGACGCCGCAGCCGCGTGCGGTGCGCTCCAGGCCTCGGGCGAGGCCGGCGGGCACGACGTCGAAGACCTCGTCGGGGACGACGGAACCTTCCAGGGTGCGGTGGCCGGCGAGCAGGGTCGGCTCGTCGACGCCGTCGAGGACCTCGGCCCACGCGGCGGTGGACGCGTCCGTGTCGCGGGCGGCGAGCCAGGACAGGAAGTCGGCGTAGGGGCGCGGCCGGGCGGGCAGCGCCGCACCCTGGTACAGGGCGAACAGGTCCCGCACGAGCAGCGGCGTCGACCAGCCGTCCAGCACGAGGTGGTGGTTGGTGACGACGAGCCGGTGCTCGTGCTCGCCGAGGGTCACGAGGGTGAGGCGCAGCAGCGGCGGGGCGGCGAGGTCGAAGCGGGCGGCGCGGTCCGCGGTGAGGAACGCCTCCAGTTCCGCGGCGCCGGTCATCGTCAGGACGGTCAGCGCGGGTTCGGCGTGGTCGAGGACGATCTGCACCGGGTCGCTGCTGTCGTCACCGAACGCGGTGCGCAGCATCGGGTGCCGGGCGATGAGGGCCGCGGCGGCGGCGCGGAGGCGGGGCACGTCGACCGGTCCGGTGAGGGCGACGACGAGCTGCACCGAGTAGAGGTCGACGGCGTCGGCGTCGAACAGGGCGTGGAAGAGCAGGCCCTCTTGCAGCGGTGACAGCGGCAGCACGTCGGCGAGGGCCGGGTGGCGGGCCTCCCAGCGGTCGATGTCGGCCTGGGTGGCGCGCAGCAGCGGCAGGTCCGAGGGGGTCCGGCCGCCTGCTCCGGCCCCGGCGACGTGCGCGGCGAACCCGGCGAGCGCAGCACCCCACAGGGCGGCGAGCCGGGCCACGTCCGCCTCGGTGAACACGCCGCGGGCATGGCGCAGCAGCAGGTCGAGGCGCGGGCCGTCGCGCTCGTCGCGGGCCACGATGTTGGCGACGAGGGCGGCACCGGCGGGCAGGCCGGGGTCGGCGGCCGGCAGCACGCCGCCGAACGCGTGCCGGGCGAAGCCGATCGGGTCGGGGGCGTCGTCCGGGGCGGCGACGCGGCCGACGTAGTTGAAGAGGATCTGCGGCTCGGGGTAGGCGCTCAGCTCCGCGGCGGTGTCCGGGTGCAGGAAGCGCAGCAGACCGTAGCCGGCGCCCCGGTCCGGCAGCGAGCGCAGGTGTTCCTTGACCCGTTTGAGCAGGACGCCCGCGGCGGCGCCACCGGCGAACGCGTCGGTGAGGTCGAGGCCGGTGGTGTCGAGCCGCACCGGGTACTGGGTGGTGAACCAGCCGACGGTGCGGGCCAGGTCGGCGCCGGGGACGAGGTGCTGTTCGCGGCCGTGTGCCTCGACCCCGACGACCGTGGACGTCGTGTCGGCACCGCGTTCGGTGCCCCACCGGGCGATCGCGAGGCCGAGCGCGGCGAGCAGCACGTCGTCGGCGCCGGCGTGGAACGCGGCCGGGAGGGTGGTGAGGACGGCGTGGGAGACGTCGGCGGGCAGCGTCGCGGTCGTCTCCGCGACGGTGGCGCGGGTGTCGGCGGCCGGGTCGAGGCGGCGCGCGCCGAGGGTCGGGTCGGCTCCGGCGAGGACGCGTCGCCAGACGTCGAGCTCGCCGGTGCGGTGCGCCGCGTGCTCCCGCAGCCGCCGCGCCCACGACCGGAACGAGGTGTGCACCGGCGCCGGTTCGCCGCCGGCGAGGGCGGTGCCGAGGTCCTCGGCGAGGATCCGGCACGAGTACCCGTCGGTGGCCAGGTGGTGGCAGGTCAGCAGCAGGCTGCCGGCGGCCCCGGAGGCGGCGGGGACGGCGGCGTCCGCGGCCTCGAACCAGGTCGCCTGGACGAGGACGCCGGCGGACCGGTCGAGCCGGGCGACGGCGGCGGCGTGCTCACGGCGCAGGAGGTCCCCGTCGGCCGGGTCGGACGTGACGCAGCGCAGCACGTCCGCGGCGCGGACCGTGCCGGCGGGGAGCACCTCGAGCCGCCGTCCCTCGGCGCTGTCGGCGCTGTCGGCGCTGTCGGCGCTGTCGGCACTGTCGGTGAGGCGGGCGCGCAGCATGTCGTGGCGGTCGAGGACGGCCTGCACGGCGCGGGTGACGTCGTCGAGGCCGAGACCGGCGGCGACCGGGACGGCGACCGCCTGCGAGAACTGTTCGAACGGGCCGCCCCGGCCGAGGAACGCGCGCATGATCGGGGTCAGTTCGACGTCGCCGACGCCGTCCGCGGGTCCTTCGGCAGCGGCGGCGGCCGGGGTGCTGACCGCGGCGAGCTGGGCGACGGTCCGCAGCTCGAACACCTGCCGCGGGGTGAACGTCAGGCCGGCCCTGCGGGCCCGGCCGACGAGCTGGATGGAGGTGATGCTGTCGCCGCCGAGCTCGAAGAACGAGTCGTCGACGCCGACCGGCCCGCCGCCGAGGACCTCGGCGAACACGTCGGCGAGGAGTTCCTCGGCCGGGTTCTGCGGGGCGCGGCCGGCGGCCCGCCCGGCGGTGAGGTCGGGTGCGGGCAGCGCCCGGCGGTCGAGCTTGCCGTTGGTGGTCAGCGGCAGGGCGGGCAGCGTGACGACGGCGGCGGGCACCATGTGCTCCGGCAGCCGCGCCGCGAGGTGTGCCCGGATGTCGGCGGTGGTGGCCGGGCCGCTGACGTAGGCGGCGAGGTAGGTGCCGCCGGGTCCGTCCGTGCGGGCGATGACCGCCGCGCCGGCGACGCCGGGGACCGTTGCCAGGGCGGACTCGACCTCGCCGAGCTCGATCCGGAACCCGCGGACCTTCACCTGGTCGTCGGCGCGGCCGAGGTATTCCAGCTCGCCGGTGGCGGTGCGGCGGGCGAGGTCGCCGGAGCGGTACAGGCGTCCGCCGGGCGTGCCGGAGGGGTCGGCGACGAACCGGGCGGCGGTCAGGCCGGGCTGCCCGAGGTAGCCGCGGGCGAGCTGGGGGCCGCCGACGTACAGCTCACCGGCGACACCGTCGGGGACGGGTCCGAGGCCGCTGTCGAGCAGGTGCACGGTGAAGCCCGGCAGGCCGCGGCCGATGACGCTCGCCGGGGCGGTGAGGGCGGCCGCGTCCAGGGGGCGGTGGGTGACGTGGACGGTCGTCTCGGTGATCCCGTACATGTTCACCAGCGCGGGCAGGCCGGGCCGGCGGGCGTGCCAGCCGGCGAGCCGGGCCGGGTCGAGGGCCTCCCCGCCGAAGACGACGCAGCGCAGCGCGAGGTCGGTGCCGGGGCGGTCGGCGTCGGCGGCGGCCAGCTGGTAGAACGCCGACGGGGTCTGGTTGAGCACGGTGACCCGCCGCGCGGCGAGCAGGTCGAGGAAGTCCGCGGGTGAGCGGGACACGTCGTGCGGGACGACGACGAGGCGGCCGCCGTGCAGCAGCGGACCCCACAGCTCCCAGACGGAGAAGTCGAACGAGAACGAGTGGAACATCGTCCACACGTCGGTGTCGCCGAACTCGAACAGCGGCTGCGCGGCGGCGAAGAGCGTGACCACGTCGCGGTGGGTGACGGCGACGCCCTTCGGGGTGCCGGTGGACCCGGAGGTGTAGATGACGTACGCGGTGTTGTCGAGGTGTGCCGGCCCGCAGGGCCGCGCGCCGGTCCCGGCGGCCGTGCCGGGGTCGACCCTGGGCAGCGGCGAGCCGGGCAGGTCGGCCGCGGCGACGACGGCGACCGGTGCGGCGTCGGCGAGCAGGAACGCGATCCGCTCCGCCGGGTAGGCCGGGTCGATCGGCAGGTAGCCGGCGCCGGCCTTCAGCACGCCGAGGGCCGCGACCACCAGGTCGGCGCCGCGCTCCAGCAGCACCGCGACGAGGTCCTCGGGTCCGGCGCCGAGCGCGGCGAGCCGAGCGGCGACGGCGTCGGCGCGGCGGTCGAGCTCCGCGTACGTGAGGTGGTGCGCGCCGGACTCGACGGCGACGGCGTCCGGGGTCTTCGCGGCCTGCGCCTCGAACAGCCCGGCCAGGCCGGCGCCGGCGACCGGTGGCACGGTGGTGGTCGCGAGTGCCGCGGCCGCCGCCGCCTCCCGCGTGGTGAGGACGCTGACGGCGGCGACCGGCGCGGCAGGGTCGGCGGCGAAAGCCTCCAGGACCATGCGCAGGCGGCCGAGGAGCGTGCGGGCCTGCGGCTCGTCGGCGACGTCGGGGCGGTACTTGAGGGTGACCTCGAGGCGGCCGCCGGTCGGCATCACCATGACGGTGAACGGGTAGTGGGTGGAGATCGGCCGCCACACCCGGCCGGTGCGCAGCCCGGAGGCGGCGACCGCGGCGTCGATCGCGGTGGTGTCGAACGGGAACGACTCGAACACGAGCAGGCTGTCGAAGAGCTCACCGGTGCCGAGCGCCTTCTGGATCTCGGCGAGCCCGACGTGCTGATGGTCGAGGAGCGCGGCCTGCTCGGCCTGCAGCCTGCGGGCGAGGTCGGCGACGGGTTCGGCGGGGCGCAGCCGGACACGGACGGGGACGGTGTTGATGAACAGGCCGACCATGTGCTCGACGTCGGGCAGGTCGGCGGGGCGGCCGGAGACGGTCGCGCCGAAGACGATGTCGTCGCGGCCGGTGAGCCGGACCACGACGATGCCCCACGCGGCCTGGGTCAGGGTGTTGAGGGTGACGCCCAGCGACCGGGACAGCTTGCGCAGCGCCGACAGCAGCCGCGGCGGGAGGTCCTCGACGATCTCGGCGGGCAGCACGGGCCGGCTGTCGCGGGCGGCGGGGGCGAGCGCGGTGCCGTCGGTGACGCCGTCGAGGGCGTGCCGCCACACGTCGGCGGACGCGGCCCGGTCCCGGCCGGCGAGCCACGCCAGGTGGTCCCGGAAGGGTCTGGCCGGCGGGAGGTCGGTGCCGCCGCTGTACAGCGTGAAGAGGTCCCGCATGAGCAGCGGCGTCGACCAGCCGTCCAGGACGATGTGGTGGTTGGTCAGCACGAGCCGGTGCCGGTCGGGGCCGAGGGTGAGGACCATGGCCCGCAGCAGCGGTGGTTCGCCGAGATCGAAGCGGGTGGTGCGGTCCGCGGCGAGGATCGCGTCGGCGCGTTCGGGGCCGCCGGGGCCGGTGCAGTCGTGCTCGGTCCACGGCGTCTCCACCGCACGGAGCACGACCTGGACGGGTTCGCCGACGTCGCGGACGAACGCGCTGCGCAGTGCCGAGTGCCGGGCGACGAGCGCGGCGACGGCCCGGCGCATCCGGGCCGCGTCGAACGGCCCGTCGAGGTCGACGACCAGTTGCGCGATGTAGACGTCCACCGCGTCGTCGCCCGCACCGGCACCCTCGTCGAGGGTGGCGTGGAAGAGCAGGCCCTGCTGCAGCGGGGTGAGCGGGACGATGTCCTCGATCGGCGAGGCGGTGTTCATGCGCGCTTCCACTTCGCCTCGAGGGAGTCGATCTGGTCCTGGTCCAGGGACACGAGCGTCAGGTCCGACGGGCTGCGGCCACCGGCGCCGGGGCCCTCGGCGTTGCGGACGAGGGCGCGCAGGGCGTCGCACCACAGGTCGGCGAGGTCGGCGACGGACTGTTCGTCGAAGACGCCGGTGGCGTACATCCAGTGCGCGGTCAGCCGCGGACCGTCCGGGGAGTCCTCGGTGATCGCGTTGACGACGAGCCCCGCCGGGAGCGGCATGTCCGGGTCGTAGGCGGCGTCGAGACCGCCGGTCGGCACGGTCCAGCCGTCGGCGCCGGCGCCGGTGAAGCGGCCGAGGTAGTTGAAGCCGAGCTGCGGCTGCGGCAGCGCTTCGAGGTGCCGGCCGGCCTCTGGGTGCAGGTGCCGCAGGACGCCGAAGCCGATGCCGTGCTCGGGCAGCCCGCGCAGGTGTTCCTTGACCCTGCGGACCGCGGCGCCGGCCGCCGGGCCGCCGGCGATGGCGTCGTCGACGTCGATGCCGTCCAGGTCGACGCGGACCGGGTGCTGGCTGGTGAACCAGCCGACGGTGCGGGACAGGTCGGTGCCGGGAGCGGCGGACTCCTGCCGGCCGTGGCCTTCCAGGAGCACGAGGTTGGACCGGGCGGGGGTGCCGCGGTCGTCGGACCAGGCGGCGACGGCGAGGCCGAGGGCGGCGAGCAGGACGTCGTCGACACCGGCGAAGTGGGCGGCAGGGACGGCGCCGAGGACCGCGCCGGTGACGGCCGGGTCGACGGTCACGGTCACGGTGCGGACGGTCGCCCACGTGTCGGTGGCCGGGTCGGGGCGGCGGGCGCCGAGGACCGGGTCGGGGCCGGCCAGGACGCGCTGCCACACGGGCAGCTCCGCCTGCCGGTCCGCGGCCCGCGCGGTGAGGGCGTTCGCCCAGGTGCGGAACGCGGTCGGCACGGGTGGCAGGGTGACCTGCGCGCCGCTGGTGACGGCCCGCCAGGCGGTGGCGAGGTCCTCGACGATGACCCGCCACGAAACGCCGTCGACGACCAGGTGGTGCGCGACGATCAGCAGCCGGGCGGGGCGCCGCGGTCCTTCGTCGAACCAGACGACCCGCAGGACCGCGCCGTCGGCCGGGGCCAGTTCGGCGGTGGCGGCGGCGAGTTCGGTGCCGTCGCCGGCCCCCTCGACCCGGCGCAGCACCGACGCGGCGGTGACGGTGCCGGCCGGGCGGAACTCGAGCTCCGGTCCGCCCGCGGCGCGGGTCAGCCGGGCCCGCAGCGCGTCGTGCCGGTCGATGACGGCCTGCAGCGTGCGGGTCAGGCCGGCCTCGTCGACGCCGGCCGGGCCGTCGACGTGCACGGACATGCGGTGCCCGTCGCCGAGCGGGCCGCGGGCGGCGAACGAGCGCATGATCGGGGTGAGCGGCACCGCGCCGGTCCCGTCGGTGTCGCCGGCCGCGGTGGTCGCGGTCGTCCGCTCGACGGTGACGACGCGGGCGAGGGCCTCGATGGTGCGGTGGGTGAACACGTCGTTGGGGGTGAGCCGCAGCCCGGCGCGGCGGGCCCGGGCGACGAGCCGGATCGAGACGATGCTGTCGCCGCCGAGGGCGAAGAACGACTCGTCGACCGCGACGCTCTCCCGGCCGAGCAGCTCGGCGAACAGGGTCGCGAGGGTCTGTTCGACGTCGGTCGCGGGCGCCCGCCCGGCCTGTTGCCGCACGGTCACGGCCGGCCCGGTCGAGGGTGCGGGCAGCCGGCGCTTGTCGGCCTTGCCGGACGGCGACAGCGGGACCGCGTCGATGTGTGTGAACGTGGCGGGCACCATGTGATCTGGCAGGGCCGCGGCGACGTGCGCGCGCAGTTGCTCGATGTCCGGGGAGGCGTCCGCGGCGGGCACGACGTAGGCGGCGAGGTAGGTGCCGCCGGGTCCGTCGGTGCGGGCGGCGACGACGGCCTGGGCGACGCCCGGGTGGCGCAGCAGCACGGACTCGATCTCGCCGGGCTCGACCCGGAAGCCGCGGATCTTCACCTGATCGTCGGCGCGGCCGAGGAACTCCAGGGCGCCGCCGGGCAGCCACCGGACGCGGTCGCCGGTGCGGTACAGCCGGTCGCCGGGCGCGCCGAGCGGGTCGGCGACGAACCGGGCGGCGCTCAGTCCGGGGCGGCGCAGGTACCCGCGGGCGAGCTGGACGCCGCCGACGTACAGCTCCCCCGCGACGCCGACCGGGACCTGCCGCAGTCGCTCGTCCAGGACCCGGCAGACGGTGTTGCTGACGGGCATGCCGACCGGGACGGCGCCGGCCGGGGCGACCCCGCCGTCGATCGGGAACAGCAGGCAGCCGACGGTGGTCTCGGTCGGTCCGTACTCGTTGATGACGTCGAACGGCCCGGCGGGTGGGCGCCAGTCGCCGATCGCCTCGCCGCGCAGCGCCTCGCCGGCGATGACCAGGGTGCGCGGTCCGGCGTCGGCGAACCGTACCGCCGACAACAGCGGCAGGTGGCTCGGCGTGATCTTCAGGAAGGTCGCGGCACCGACCGCGTCCGCGATGGCGTCCGGCGAATCCGCGCACAGCTCGAGGGTGCCGCCGGCGACCAGGGTCGACAGCAGCGGCGTGACGGAGAAGTCGAATGAGATCGACGAGTGCATGAGCGTGTGCCCGGACAGGCCGAGGAACCGTTCGCCGGCCCAGGCGAGCTTGTTGCTCAGCGAGCCGTAGGACACGACGACGCCCTTCGGCACGCCGGTGGAGCCGGACGTGTAGATGACGTACGCCGGGTGCTGGGCGAGCAGCGGCGCGACCCGGTCGGCGTCGGTGACGGGGTGTCCCGCGTGCGCGGAGAGGTCGGCGGTGTCGAGGCGGACGACGCGGACGCCGGGGGTGCCGGGCAGCCGGTCGGCGGCGTCCGCGGTGGTGAGCAGCAGGCCCGGCCGGGCGTCGGCGAGCATGAACCGGACCCGGTCGGCCGGGTAGTCGGGGTCGACGGGGACGTAGGCGGCGCCGGCCTTGAGCACGCCGAGGACGGCGACGACCATCTCCACGGAGCGGGGCACGGCGATCGCGACGGTGTGTTCGGGTCCGACGCCGTCGGCGGCGAGGAGCCTGGCGAGGCGGTTGGCCCGCGCGTCGAGGTCGGCGTAGCTGACGTGCCGGCCCTCGGCGAGGACGGCGGTGCCGCGTGGGGTGGCGGCGGCCTGCGCGGCGAACCAGTCCGGCAGCAGCCGGGTCTCGGTCGGTGCGGCGGTGTCGTTCCAGGCGGTGAGGTCGGCGAGCTGCGCGGCGGTGAGCAGGTCGAGGTCTGCGAGGGGCCGGTCGGGGTCGGCGGCGACGGCGTGCAGCAGCACGTCGAGGTGTTCCAGGAGCTGGTCGACGACCGCGGCGGCGTGGCGGGTCTGCGGGTGGTTGGCCTCGACGGTGAGGTCGTCGCCGTCGGTCTCCACGGCGAGGGTGAGCTCGAAGCGGGCCGCGTCGCCGGCGACGTGCCGGCGCACGGCGGTGAGGCCGGCGGCGCGGAACGGTGCGAGGACGGGGCTGCGCTGGGACAGCACGACGTTGAACAGGCCGGCGTCGCCGCGGCTGCGGTCCGGGTCGACGGCGCGGGTGACGTCGTCGAGGGCGACGTCCTGGTGGGCGTACCCGTTGAGGCAGACGCGGCGGGCGCGGGCCAGGAGGGTGCTGAACGTGTCGTCGGGGCGCACGTCCATGCGCAGTGCGATGGTGTTGCCGAGGTAGCCGATCACCTCGTCGCCGCCGGGCAGGTCGCGGTTGACGACGGGCGCGCCGATGACGAGGTCGTCGGCGCCGGTGTACCGGTGCAGGAGTGCGGTGACGGCGGCGAGCAGCACCATGAAGGTGGTGGCGCCGTCGCGGCGGGCGAGTTCGCGCACGAGCCCGGCGGCGCCGGGGCGCAGCGGCCGGGACCGGTCGGCGCCAGCGGTCAGCGCAGCGCCGGTGAGCATCGGCAGGTCGAGCGGTTCGGGCAGGGCCGCCAGATGTTCCCGCCAGTAGGCCAGGCCGGTGCTCTGCGTGGCGGCGGCCCGGTCGGCGGCGAGGGCGACGTCGGTGTACTGCCGGGCCTGCCCCGGGACGACGGTGCCGGTGTAGGCGGCCATCAGCTCGGAGAAGAAGATCGCCGAGGTCGCGTCGTCCCACGCGATGTGGTGGGCGACGAGGACGAACGTCGAGGTCTGCGGGCCGGTGACGATCAGCCTTGCCCGCAACGGCGAGTCGGCGGCCAGGTCGAACGGGGTGGCGGCGAGGGCCCGGCACAGCTCGTCGGCCCGGTCGCCGTCGGCGTCGTGCCGGTCGAACGCGGCCGGCAGGTCACCGTGCACGACCTGGCTGACCTGACCGTCGTCGCCCAGGTGGTACGTGGTGCGCAGGATGTCGTGCCGGGCGACGACCGCGGCCAGGGCCTGCCGCAGCGTGTCCGCGTCGACCGGTCCGGTGAGATCCAGGGCGATGCGGATGTTGTAGCCGACGCTGTCCCGGTCCAGCTGCTGCACCGACCACATCCGCCGCTGCCCTGACGCCAGCGGCCGTTGGCCTGTCCGATCGTCGGCGGGCGGGTCGATCGCGGCGATCGCGGCGGTGAGGTCGCGGGACGCCAGGGTCCGGCGCAGCAGCTCCCGCCGCAGCGCGGCGACGTCCTGGGTGCGGTGCTCGGTGCTCACGTCGTGGCCTTTCCTGAATGTGCGGTGAGACCCGCGACCAGGTCGCGTTTGCTGATCTTGCCGACGGCGGTCAGCGGCATCTCGTCGACGACGACGAGCCGGTCGGGCATCTTGAAGCGGGCCAGCCCGCGTTCGGCAAGGAACGCTTTGACGGCCTTGAGTTTCGGCGGCCCGGTTTCGGTGTTCGGCACGATCACCGCGCACACGGTCTCGCCGAGGACCTCGTCGGGCAGGCCGACGACGGCGACCTGCACGACCGACGGGTGGGCGAGGACCATCTCCTCCAGCTCGCCGGACGGCACCTTCTCCCCGCCGCGGTTGACGACGTCCTTGATGCGGCCCTCGACGACGAGGTGCCCGGTCGGCAGGACCCGCACGAGGTCGCCGGTGCGGAAGTACCCGTCGGTGGTGAACGCGGTCGCGTTGTACGCCTCGGCGCGGTAGTAGCCGCGCAGCGTGTACGGGCCGCGGGTGAGCAGCTCGCCGACCTCCCCGGCCGGCACGTCGGCGCCGTCCTCGTCGACGACGCGGATCTCGTCGGCCGGGCTGAGCGGGCGGCCCTGGGAGATCTCGACGAGGTCCGTGGGGTCGTCGGCGCGGGTGTAGTTGAGCAGCCCTTCGGCCATGCCGAACACCTGCTGCACGGCGCAGCCCAGCGCGGCCGGGATGCGGCGGGCCAGGTCGGCGTCGAGCTTGGATCCGCCGACCTGCAGCAGCCGCAGGCTGGTCACGTCGTGCGGCTGCGCCTCTGCGGCCTCGACCCAGAGGCGGGCCAGCGGCGGCACCAGCGCCGTCACGGTGACCCGCTCCTGCCGGACGAGGTCGAACACCACGTCGGGGCTGGGTGCCGGGGCCATGACGACGGTCGCGCCGACGCCGAGGGCGCCGATGAGGCCGGGGCAGGCGAGCGGGAAGTTGTGCCCGGCGGGCAGTGTCACCAGGTACCGGTCCGCGGCGGTCAGCTCGCACACCTCGGCGCTGGCGCGGGCGTTGTACGCGTAGTCGTCGTGGGTGCGCGGGATGAGCTTCGGCCGGCCGGTGGTGCCGCCGGAGATGAGCAGCACCGCCACCGACGACGCGTCGACGGGCGGGAGCCCGGCCAGCACCGCCGGGTCACCGGCCACAGTGGACAGTGCGGTGTAGGTGCCGGGGTCTCCGGCGACGAGGACGTGCCGCACGCCCGGCACCGCCCGCAGGACCTCGGCGGCGAGGGTCCGGTGGTCGAAGCCCTGCACGACGTCGGCGATGACGTACCCGACGGCCTGGGACAGCTCGGCGAGGTGGGTGATCTCGGCGCGGCGGTGTGCCGGCATCGCCATCACCGGCACCGCCCCGATCCGGGCGAGGGCGAACAGGACGACGACGAAGTCGGCGGTGTTGGGCAGCTGGACGACGAGCCGGTCCCCGGCGCGGATGCCGAGGTCGTGCAGGCCGGCGGCGACCTCGTCGACCCGCTGGTCCAGTTGCGTGTACGTGAGCCGCTGCGGCGCGCCGACCGGCCCGGACACCAGCGCGGTCGACGATCTGTGGGCGCGGGCCCAGTCGCGCAGCAGTTCGCCGAACGTCGCGCCGGTCCAGTACCCGCCGGCGCGGTAGGCGGCGGCGAGGTCGGCCGGCCAGCCGACGGCACCTTCGAGCAGGGTCATGCGGTCACCTCCGGAAGTTCGCCGAGGCCGGCGATGACGTCGTCGTCGCTCATCGCGGCGATCTGCAGGACCACTTCCGCGATCGACTCCAGCCGCCCGGGTCGTTCCTGCCCGCGGGTCAGCTCCGCCGCCAGCCCGGCGACGGTCGGCGCGGCGAACAGCGAACGGACCGACACGGTGCTGGTGTCCAGCAGGTCCCGCAGCCGGGCCACGACGTTGACGGCCAGGACCGAGTCGCCGCCGACGGCGAAGAAGTCGGCGGTGGCACTGATCCGCTCCGCGCCGAGCACCTCCCGCCAGGCCAGGTCGACGACCCGTTCGAGGTCGGTGGCCGGGTCGACGGTGGTGTCGCCGGTCCGGGTCTCGGACACGGCCGCCTCGACGAGCGCGCGTACGGCGCCCCGGTCGATCTTGCCGTTGGCGGTCAGTGGCAGCGCCCCGACGGCCACGATCCGCTCCGGGACCATGTGTGCCGGGAGCGCGTCGCCGAGCCGGCGGCGGACCCTCGCCGCCTCGGCGGACCCGCCGTCGAGGACCGCGGCGGCGGCGAGGATGCCGGGCCGTCCGCCGGCGACGACGGTGCTGGCGGCGCGGACCGCGGGGTCGGCGGCGAGCGCGGCGTCGACCTCGCCGAGCTCGATCCGGTAGCCGCGGATCTTCACCTGGTGGTCGCGGCGGCCGAGGAACTCGATGGTGCCGTCGGCGAGGTAGCGGGCCAGGTCGCCGGTGCGGTACCAGCGCAGCCCGGCGTGCCGCACGAAGCGGTCGGCGGTGCGGTCCGGGTCGCCGCGGTAGCCGCGGGCCACGCCGTCGCCGCCGATCCACAGCTCTCCGGGCACGAAGTCGGGGCAGTCCCGGCCGAGGGCGTCGACGACCCGGCACCGTATGTTGCGCAGCGGCGTGCCGTAGGGCACGGAACGCCAGTCGTCCGGGACGGGCCCGGTCACCTCGCAGATCGTCGAGTGGATCGCGGTCTCGGTGGTGCCGCCGAGCGCGACGAACCGGCAGCCGGGCGCGGCGGCGGAGAGCCGGGCGGGCAGGTCCACGCCGACCCAGTCGCCGCCGAGCAGCACCAGCCGCAGCGTTTCACCGACGTCGGCGCCGCTCGTGAGGAGCATGTCGAGCAGCGCCGGGACGCAGTTGAGCACGGTGACGCCGTGCTCGGCGACGAGCCCGCCCCAGGCGTCCACGTCGCGGCGGTCCTCGGCGACGGTGACGACGGCCCCGCCGACGGTCAGCGGCGCGAACAGGTCGAACACCGACAGGTCGAAGTCGAGGGCGGACACGGCCAGGGTGCGGTCGGCGGGGCCGATCCCGAACCGGTCGATGAGGTCCTCGACGGTGTTCATCGCGGCGCGGTGCGGCACCTCGACGCCCTTGGGTTCGCCGGTCGACCCGGACGTGAACAGGATGTAGGCCAGGTCCTCCTCGTCGACCCGGACCGGCCCGGCGAGGGGTTCCGCGGTCTCGGCCTCGGCGAGCGGCAGCACGTGAGCGCCGGGCCGCCGCCCGGTGGTGTCGGCGAGGACGAGCCGGTAGCCGGCGAGCGCCGCGATCCGCTCGGCGCGGGCGGCCGGCTGTTCGATGCCCACCGGCACGTAGACGCCGCCGGCGGCGAGGACGCCGAGGACCGCGACGACCTGGTCGGCGCCTTTCGGCAGGGACACGCCGACCGGGTCGCCGGGCCGCACGCCGCGTGCGGTCAGGGCGGCGGCGACCCGCAGGGCCCGCTCGCGCAGTTCGCCGTAGGTGACGTGCTCCCGGCCGAGGATCGCGGGTGCGTCGGGGGTGCGGTTGGCGAAGAACCCGTCGTGCAGCAGCCCGTGCCCGCGCGGCCCGGCGGTGGCGTTGGCGTCCGTGCGGCGTTGCGCGGCGGCCGGCGGCAGCAGCTGCGGCACGGGCTGCTGCCAGGCGCCCGGGTCGGTGGCGAGGCGGTGGATGAGCGCCGCGAACGCGGCGAACATCGCGTCGACGACGCCGTCGGCGAAGTGCTCGTCGCGGGTGTCCCAGTTGACCAGCAGCCCGCCGCCGACCTCGGTGACCTGCGCGTCGAGCAGCACCTGCGGTCCCTGGGAGATGATCCAGACCGGATCGCCGAAGTGGGCGGTGACGGTGTCGTCGAACAGTTCGCCGAGGTTGATGGCGCTGGTGAACACGACCGGGGCGAGGACCTGCTCACCCCGGGCGCGGGTGAGGTCGCGCAGCACCTCGACGCCGGTGTGGTCGGCGTGGGCGGCGTCGGCGTGCATGCGGCCCTGGATCTGCCGGGCGCGGCTCAGGAAGTCCGCGGGCCGGCCGAGGTCGACCTCGAGCAGGACGGAGCTGGTGAAGTCGCCGACGATGTCGCCGACCTCGGGGTGCAGTGGTTCCCGGCCGAACAGCGGCACGTTGAGCAGGAAGCGGGGTTCGGCGCTCCAGCCGCCGATCGTCTCGGCGAAGGCGGTGGCCACGGCCATCGCGACGGTGATGCCGTGGGCGCGGGCCGCGCCGGCCAGCGCCTGCCGTTCGGTGCCGGGCAGCATGATCGCGCGGCGGGCGATCCGGGTCGAGGTGGCCGCGCCGGGGCGGGTGACCAGTGGCAGCACGGGTGCGCCGGGCAGGGTCGGCAGCCGGTCGCGCCACCAGTCGGCGGCCGCGCGGGCGGCGGCGGACCGGGCGGGCGGCGCGGCCTCGCGGTACCGGCGGTAACTGTAGCCGGGTGCGGGGCGGTCCTCGTCGGGCCGGGCGTAGGCGCGGGCCAGGTCGGCGAGCACGATCCGGTAGCTGACGGCGTCGGCGGCGACCATGTCGACGTCGAGGTGCAGCCGGGTCCGGCCACCGGGCAGCAGGCTCAGGGCGGTCGAGAACACCTCGCCGCCCTCGATGTCGAGCATCTGGTGGGAGTTGGCGTCGCGGATGGCCTCGAGGCGGGCGGCGCGTTCGTCGTCGGTGAGGTCGCGCAGGTCATGGACGGTCAGGCCGCGCCAGCCGGAGGTGCCGGCGATGCGCTGCCGGCCGTTGTCGGTGATGACGACCCGCAGCATGTCGTGCCGGTCGATGAGCCGTTCGACGGCGCGGCGCAGGTCGTCGGGGCGTACGTCGGCGCCGTCGAACTCGGTGTACAGGTGGGCCGCGACGCCGCCGAGCCGTTGCCCGCCGCCGCGGCCGACCCAGTACGCGTGCTGCAGGACCGCGAGGGGGAACGTGTCGTCGCCGGAGGCGGCGGGCTCGACGGTGTCGGCGGGCGCGACCGGGCGGCGGTCGTCGAGGAGCTTGGCCCAGCCGTCGAGGGTCGGGTTCTCGGCCAGCTCGGCGAAGTTGACCTCGATGCCGTCCTGCCGCCAGTCCCGCACGAGCCGCATGAGGGCGATCGACTCCAGCCCGAGCTCGAACAGGTTGGTGTCGGCGGCGATGTCCTCGGGCTCCTCCTCGGTCAGCTCCGCGGCGACCAGCCGCAGGCGCTCGAGCGTCCCGGTGTCCTTCATGGGCGCGGGTTCCGGTGCGGCGGGCACCAGGAAGCGCGACATGCTCTGGAACTTCTCCCGGGTCTCCTCCAGTTCCCGTTCCGGCGTGGACATCGCGATGATGCCGGCGCCGGCGCGCAGCCACGTCCGGCCGTTCTGGACGAACAGCGTCCTCAGTACCAGGGCGGCGTCCAGCGCACCGGTGGAGTCGACGACGAGGACGGCGCCGCTGTAGAGGCCGCGGTGACCGTCGTGCCGGGCGATCGCGTCGAGCGCCTCGGCCTTCGGGATGCCGGAGGCGGTGACGGCGGGGAACAGCGCGGCGAGGGCGTGCCAGCTGTTGCGGTCGTCGGTGAGCCGGCCGTGGACGCGGGAGCCGAGGTGTTGGACGCTGCCGCGTTCCTTGATGTCCATGAGGCCCTCGACGACGACGGACCCGGGCCGGCTCACACCGCGCAGCTCCTCCTGGGCCAGCTGCACGGAGATCGCGTGCTCGAAGATCTCCTTCGGGTCGTGCCGCAGCTCGGCGCGGCGGGCCCGGTCCTGCGCCGGGTCGCCGGTGAGCCGTCGGGTGCCGGCGAGGGGCTGGGTGCAGATGCTGCCGTCGGCGGCGACCTCGACGACGGTCTCGGGGCTGAACCCGACGGCGCTCAGCCCGCCCAGGTCGAACAGGTAGGACCTGGCGGGACTGTTGCCGCGCCGGCCGGCGACGTACGTGGCGGGCAGGTCGACCGCGCCCGGCACCGGCACGACCCGGGACAGGATCACCTTGCGCAGGTCGCCGGCGTGGATCTCGGCGACGGCGTCGGCGACGGTCGCCCGGAAGCGGTCGGCGTCGATGTGGGTGACGTCGAGCTCGGCCTGCGGCGGGGCCCAGACCGGCGTGCCGGCGGCGGCGAGCGCGTCCCTGGCAGGCCCGGGTTCACCGGTCAGCAGCACGCCGCCGGCCGCGTCGATCTCCACCTCGTACCGTGGGATGAACAGATGCAGCAGGGTCTGCTCCCCGGCGTCGGCGGGGCGGCCGTGCAGCAGGAACGACAGCTCGAACGCGGCCCAGCCGTACGCGCGCCAGGTCTCCTGCGGCAGCCCGGCGAGGATCTCCGCGACCTGTTGCAGGGGCTCGTCGCCCAGCGGTGTGACGCGTTCGCCGTCCGCGGTGGTGAGCCGGATCTCGTGGCGGTTCATCCGCAGCTCGGCGGCGGGCGCGGTGGCGAACCGCCACCGGCCGGCCTGCTCGTGGACCAGGTAGGGCGCCGTCGCCGCGCGGGCCAGCGCACCGACTGCGGCCAGCGCGTCGGGCACGGTGGTGGTCATCTGAGGGACGCTCCTCGCTGGTTCAGGGCATGGGCACGCGACATCGGGCAACCTCTCGGCGCGGCGGCGGGCATCGGGACGGTCAGTTGCCGCGTTCCATCAGGGCGATCAGGCTCTTGGGCCGCATGTCGGTCCAGTTCGCCTCGATGTGCGCCAGGCACGCCTCGCGCTTGTCCGGGCCGTGCGTCGTCGTCCAGCCGTCGGGCACGGCTGCGAACAGCGGCCACAGGGAGTGCTGTCCCTCGTCGTTGACCAGGACGAGGAAGGTGCCGGACTCGTCGTCGAACGGGTTCGTGGCCATGGTGGTGCGCCTCCAGTGCAGGCAGAGGGATTCGGGGGGATGCGGCGGCGCGCCCGTCGTCGGCGACGGTGCGTGGGTGTGCGGGCTTCTGTTCCCGGGGCGGGACGCGGCGGCGGTCCAGGTCCGCGGGTCGCCGCCGGACCTGGTGCGTCGATGCCGCGCGCCTGACCACGCCGGCGAACTCGACTGCCCGCGCGCCGTCCAGCCACAGGACGCCACAGGGCACTTAGGTCACCCTAAGCTTGCTGCGGAGGTTAGTGAGGTTTCGCGGCGGATGTCAATGCGTCCGAACCAACACCTGTCGCACGCAGGCCGCGTCGGCGGACCCGCCACGCGGCCCACCAGCGACGACGCCGTGGCCGGCCCGTGGCGGGTGCGCCGACGCGAGCGGCACGGGACGTGAATGAGCGCGCCCCGGGCTTGCATCGCTCGCGGAACTTAGGGTAGGCATAGCTCGCTTTTACAACGTGTCGCTGAACGCCGCGCCCTGACCGGATGCCCGCCCGACGGCATCAGCGGCCGACCGCTGCACCCGACCGGAGAGGATCGGCACCGCCCGCACCGTCACCGCCCGCGTCACCGCGTGCGCGGGCCAGTCCCTCCGTGCCTCACCACTACCTGGGAGTCTCCATGCGTGTCGTCATGTTCGGATACCAGACCTGGGGGCACCGCACCCTCCAGGCGCTGCTCGGCTCCGAGCACGAGGTAGCGCTCGTCGTCACCCACCCGGCCAGCGACCATCCGTACGAGCGGATCTGGAGCGACTCGGTCGCCGACCTCGCCGCCGAACACGGCGTCGAGGTCCTGATCCGGGACCGGCCCGACGACCCCGAGCTGCTGGAGCGGCTGCACCGGGCGGAGCCGGACGTCATCGTCGCCACGAACTGGCGGACCTGGATCCCGCCGAAGATCTTCGAACTGCCCCGGCTCGGCACCCTGAACGTGCACGACTCGCTGCTGCCGTCGTACGGCGGGTTCGCCCCGCTGCTCTGGGCGCTCATCAACGGCGAGCCGGAGGTCGGCGTCACCGCGCACATGATGGACGCCGAGCTCGACGCCGGCGACATCGTGCTGCAGCGGGCGGTCCCGGTCGGCCCCCGCGACACCACCACCGACCTGTTCCACAAGACGCTCGAACTGTTCGGCCCGATCACCGTCGACGGTCTCGCCCTGATCGCGTCGGGACGCACCGACTGGACGCCGCAGGACCGCTCCAAGGCCAGCTTCTTCCACAAGCGCGCCGAGGAGGACAGCCGCATCGACTGGACCTGGCCGGCGGAGGACCTCGACCGGCTCGTGCGCGCCCAGTCCGACCCGTACCCGAACGCGTTCACCTACCACCGCGGCGAACGGATCCGCATCGTGGCGGCCTCGGTCTCCGAGGGGCTGTACGGCGGCACCCCGGGCCGGATCTTCATCCGCGAGGGCGACGCCGTCGTCATCGTGGCCGGCGCCGACGCCCGCCGCGGCGGCAACCACGGTCTCGCCGTCGAGCGGGTCCGCCTGGACGACGGCACCGAGCTCGCCGCCACCGACTACTTCCGCACCATGGGCGGCTATCTCACGCACGCCCGGTAGACCCCGGACCCGGGTCCGCCGAACACCTCGACACGATGAGAGGACAGCGATGCCGCAGACGCTCCGGGACGGCACGGCACCGGTCCACGACCTGGTCGGCGTCGGGTTCGGCCCGTCGAACCTGGCGCTCGCGATCGCCGTCCACGAGCACAACGCCGCCGGTGGGCCACCCGTCCACGCGGTGTTCCTGGAGCGGCAGCCCGTCTTCGGCTGGCACCGCGGCATGCTCATCGAGGACGCGACGATGCAGGTGTCGTTCCTCAAGGACCTCGTCACGATGCGCAACCCGGCCAGCTCGTTCAGCTTCCTGTGCTACCTGCAGGAACGGGGCAGGCTGATCGACTTCGTCAACCACAAGAGCCTGTTCCCGCTGCGGATCGAGTTCCACGACTATCTGGAGTGGGCGGCCGGCCGGGTCGGTGACCTCGTCCGCTACGGCGCCGAGGTCACCGCCGTGCGCCCGGTCGTCGTCGACGGCATCGTGACCGCGTTCGACGTGCGATCCCACGGCGAGACGCTCCGCGCCCGCAACGTCGTGCTCGCCGGCGGGCTGCGGCCCGTGCTGCCGCCCGGCATCGCGGCGTCCCGCCGGGTCTGGCACAGCCGGGACCTGCTGTCCAATGTAGACGGTCTGGCCGGCACGGATCCGGCCCGGCTGGTCGTGGTCGGCGCCGGGCAGAGCGCCGCCGAGGTGACCGCGTTCCTGCACGAACGCTTCCCGCGGGCCGAGGTCTGCGCCGTGCTGTCCCGCTACGGCTACAGCCCCGCCGACGACAGCCCCTTCGCCAACCGCATCTTCGACCCGCTCGCCGTCGACGACTACTTCAAGGCCTCCCCCCAGGTGAAGTCGATGCTGCTGGGCTATCACAGCAACACGAACTACTCCGTCGTGGACACCGACCTCATCGAGACGCTGTACCGCCGCGCCTACCGGGAGCAGGTGCTCGGCACGCGGCGGCTGCGGATGCTGAACGTCTCCCGCCTCGTCGCCGTGGACGAGCCGACCGGCGACCGGGTGCGCGCGACCGTGCAGTCGATGCTGACCGGCGAGCACACCGTCCTCGACGCCGACGTCCTCGTCTGCGCCACCGGCTACGCGCCCGCCGACCCGTTCCCCCTGCTCGGGTCGGTCGCCGCCGACTGCCATCGGGACGAGCTCGGCCGCGCCGTCGTCGAACGCGACTACCGCATCCGCACCGAGCCCGCCGTGCACGCCGGCATCTACCTGCAGGGCGGCACCGAACATTCGCACGGCATCAGCTCGTCGCTGCTGTCGAACACGGCGACGCGCGCTGCGGAGATCCTCGCGTCGGTCCACCACCGGCGGCGCACCGGATCCGTCCCGGCGCCGCCCGCGCCGCCGGTGCCGGCCACCGCTGCCGTGTCATGGTGAACCGCACATGACCACGACGCTGGAGAACACGATCCTCGTCCTGCTCGGGGCGCGGTCCGGCACCGCGTACGAACTCCATCAACGGCACACGGAGATCTTCGGCGACGACCACCGGGTCGATCTGCAGCGTGTGCTCGGTGCCGTGACCCGCCTGGAACGCTCAGGGCACATCACCCTGCGGGCTCCGAGACCGGACGTGCAGCGCAACCGGCCGCTGTGCACGCTGACCATGGCCGGCCGGCGGCGGCAACGTCAATGGCTGATGGGCATCGACGCGGCCACCTCCGGCAACGACATCTATCTGCGTGGACTGCTCGCCGTCGAGGCCGCGGATCCGGAGACCTTCGAGGCGTACGTCCACAACAGCCTTGTCACGGTCCGGCAGCAGCAGCGTTCGGCGACGACGCTGGCCGGCCTGTTCGGTGCCGAACGGGCCCGGACGGCCTTCGAGCTGGAGCGCGCCAGGGCGCTGACCCTGTGGTTGCACGGGCTCGCCGCGCACCGCGATCCCGTCGCCGCCTGCGGGTGAGTCCGGCAAGGCGGCGGACGGGGCATGGCCCCGCCCGCCGCGCTGCCGGTCGGTCACGGGTTGCAGACGGTCTCCCGGACCGGGGTGGACGCTGACGTGCTGTCGATCCAGCCCGAGAACGTCGGGCCCGAGCCCGGCGCCTGGTAGTTGTAGCCGTAGAACGCGACCAGGCCGAGGCCCTTCGCGTAGTAGTAGTCCTCCCAGCGGTTGTAGACCCCGTTGAACTGGTGCTGCATGTTTTACCAGCTCACCAGGTTCGCGTTGAGGCCGGTGCCGCTGCCGAGGCCGTTGGGGTGGAAGAACGCGTTCGGCGCGCCGCCGGGCGGGTTCGCGCAGCACGTCTCGGTGCCGGCCGCGCCGCCGCCCGTCGGCATGTTCCACCACGACAGGCCGGAGGCGAAGTTGCCGTTGGTCACGTACTCGGCGGCCGCGGCCGGTTGCGCGGCCATCGCCGGACTCAGCAGCGCCGCTGCCACGGCGACGGCGAGCACCCGCCGGGTCCGGGTCAGCACTGCGGCACCATCGTCTTGACGTCGTACGTCGTGCTGATCCAGGTGTCGGCGGAGTAGCCGGTCGCCCCGGTGGCCGGGTTCGTGATCCGGTCCCAGGTCGACGAGGGCCAGGGGCCGCCGCCGACGTACTCGCCGAACGTGTAGCAGGTGATGTTCACGACCGCGCCGTAGGCGGCGGAGCCGACCGGGCCGTAGCCGGTGCCCGGACCGGACCGGATCGTCAGCGACGGGCTCGCCACGATCGTGCCGGTGACCGTCCCCGGCGGATTGTTGAGCCGGTTGACCGCGGCCTGCGCGGCCGACAGCCAGCCGGCGTAGGCGCCGTTGTTGTACGTCGACCACGGCTGCCAGTACGTGCCGCTGTAGGAGATCGTGTAGGCGGCGTTGGCGTTGCACTGGGCGTTGTACGCGCAGGTGTCGTTGACCTCGGGGTGCCAGCAGTTGTTGATCTGCCACAGGCCCCGGTCGAGGGAGCCGTTCGGGCAGCCGGAACCGGCCGGGTTGCTGCCGGCCGCCGACGGGTTGCAGGACGACTCGGCCATCGCGATCGCGACGGCGGTGACGAGGGAGTTGCCGCGGAACCCGGCGGTGTAGCCGGTCTGCGCGCACAGGTCGATGCCGGTGGCGGCGAGCTGCACGCTGGCGGCGGGTTTTGCTGAGGGCGCGGCGTGCGCGGCGGCCGGCACCGCGAGGGTCAGCGCCATGACGAGCAGCGCGAGGAGGGGAAGGCGACGCATCACAGTCCTTTCAGGAGGGAGGCGCTCAGCGACCGGCCCATTCGGGGTCGGCGTAGGACCAGCCGATGTAGGGCGCGCCCGGCCAGTTGATGTTCACGCGGCGCACGGTGGGGGCCGAGGTGATGTAGTTGCCGTTGCCCTCGGACAGCATCACGTGGCCGAAGTAGCCGTTGATCGGCGCGCTGTTGAAGAACACCAGCGCGCCCGCCGGCGGCGTGCCCGTCGTGTGGATCAGGCCGCGGTTGTACAGCGCGTTGTAGTGCACGATCGCGGACGCGTATCCGCTGGCGGCGCGGCCGTAGGCGTGGCCGACGAAGTTGTCGCACCAGCCGTCCCACGCGTGGTTGGAGTCGCCGAGGTCGCCGTTGGTGTACGCCTGCCCGAGCACCGAGCGGGCCCAGGCGAGCGCCCGGTCCTCACGGGTGCCGGTCGGTGGCGGGCCGCCGCACTCGGGTTCGCCGGGCAGGTACTGGTTGAAGCCGGGCGTGTTGGTGTAGTAGTCGCTGATCCAGCCGGCCGCCGGTGAGCTGATCTGGTGCCAGACGGTGTTGCCGCTGATGTTCCGGCCGCGGACGGCGCACTCTGCGGTGAACGGGGTGCCGTCGCCGAGCACGGCGACCGCTCCCGCGCCCGCGTCGTAGGGGCTGGTGCGCACCTGGAGCCCGGCGCCGCCGGTGCCGGTGACGCTGTACCCGGTGATCCCCGCCGCCGCCGGGGTGGCCGTGCCGGTCAGCAGGGCTGCGGTCGTGGCCACGGCGAGCAGGAGCCCGCCGAGCCGCGACACTCTGTTGCGATGGAGCACGCGTGTCCTCCTAGTTGCATGCTGAAGAATGCGCGCAGGATTGCTCCCGTCAATTCGGACACCTGCGCAATGATGCGCCGCGCATGAGATCCTATTGACCGGCGCCAATCGGGCGGGCATTCACTGCCGGCCCGATCCTGCACGTGCACGCGGCTGGAAAGCACGTGCTTGACGCAGGTTGACACCACGGTTTCCACGGCAGGGAGTTCTCATGACGGGTCAAAACGGAAGTTACGGCGCGGCGCCGTCCGACAGCGACCGGCTCACCGAATTCGTCGCCGATCTCGCCGCGCTGCGCCGCGAAGCGGGCCAGCCGTCATTACGGAAGATGTCCGGCATCAGCCACTACTCGCACACCGCGCTGTCCAGCGTGCTGTCCGGGGCGCGGCTGCCGTCGCAGGAGCTGACCCTGGCGTTCGTGCGCGCCTGCGGCGGCGACGACGACGCCTGGCGGGAACGCTGGCTGCGCGAGCACGACCTCCTGCACAGCCGGCCTGCGCCGCCGGTGCCGCCGGCCGGCCGGGTCACGCCGACCGGGACCGGGACGGAGGCGGAGGCGGAGACGGACGCCGGAGACGCCGGAGACGCCGCACCGCCGGCCCGCCACGGGCTCGCCCTGGGGATCGGGATCGCCGCGCTGGTCGTGGCGATCGTCGTGGCGATCGCCGTCGTCACCGGTGTGTTCACCGCCGCGCCGAAATCCGGCTCCCAGGCGGGCTCCCAGTCCGTCTCCCAGGCAGGCTCTGACGCCACCACCGGCGCATCCGCGCCACCGGCCGGGGCACAGGCCGTCGCGGACGGCAGCGACCCGCAGGAGCAGCGCTGCCAGCTCGACGCCGTCAGCCCCCACACGGTGCCGATCCCCGACGCGTACGGCACCCTCACCTTGCGGTACTCGCCGCACTGCCGCGCCGCCTGGCCGTTGTTCGTCTCCACCGAACGGGTCCCGACCGGCGCCACCGTCCGCCTGCGCGCCCGCCGCCCCTCCGACGGCGCGGTGAGCTCGTTCGACTACCCGTACATGGTGCACCCGCAGGTCTTCAGCGTCTTCGGCAACGTCCTGGGGACCGCCCAGGGCTGCGTGTCGGTGTCCGTGGAGGTCACCGCCCCGCAGAACGGCGCCCCGCTCGCCACCGCCGAAACCCCGTGCGTGCAGCCGTCCTAACGTCGGTGGCCGGTGAGGGCGTCCTGATGGTCGATGGCCCGGCGACACCCGGCGAGGCGGTCGGCGAGGCCGGCGTCGGCGGCCGCCAGGCCGGTCAGGTCGCCGCGCAGCTCCAGCAACCTGCTCCACAGGACCCCGCGGCCCTGCTCGAGGTGCGCCAGGGCATCCGCCGGGCGGGCGGCGGCGAACGTGCAGGCGGCGCCGTCGCGGGCCAGCGCACCGGCGTACGTGCGCAGCTGGTGCAGCTGGTCCTCGCGGCCGACGCCGCGCCACGCCAGCAGGGGCAGCAGGTCCTTGATCGTCCAGGTGTAGACGTCGGCGGCGGCAGCGGGACCTGAGGTCCCGGCGATCGTGGCGGCGCACATCGACGCGGCCTCGACGCGGACCGGGACCGGCGCCGACGGGATCTGTGCGCCCTGCCGCCAGGCAGCGATCGCGTCGGTCAGGTCGGCCGCGTGCCCGAGCCGGTCGTAGCGGGCGTACAGGCGGCTGCCGAGGTTCGCCCAGAAGGTGCCGGCACCTCCGTGGCCGGCCGGGACGGCGGCGATCGCCTGCCGCTGCAGGGCGATGGACTCGTCCAGGTCGCCCCGGGTGCCGGAGGCGCCGAACCGGGTGGCGAGCGCCATCGACAGGTTCGACAGCAGCAGCGAATGGTCGGCGTCGCCGGTGGCGCCCGACTCGAGGGCCTCGCGCTGCACGGCGACGTATCCGGCGAGTCGCTCCGGCGTCCGGCCCGTGGTCTCGTACAGACGCAGCAGCGCCAGCCCGAGGTTCGACAGGTAGATCGGGCGCCGCGGATGCCCGGCCGGAGTCGCGTCGACGGCCGCGCGGGCCAGGCCGGCGGCGTCGACGAGGTCGTCCGCTACGGCGGTGCGGTCGAAGCGTTCCAGGTGCGCGATGCCGAGGTTCGACAGGAACCGGTGCCGGATCGGCGACCCGGGCGGCAGCTGCCGCAGGGCGTCCGCGCCGCGGTCGACCGCCTCGTCGAGGTCGTCGAGCGCGTCGGTGTACTCGTACCGTGTGTGCAGCGCGAGCCCGAGGTTGGACAGCGCCCCGGCGAGGTCCTCGTCGGTGCGGGTCACCGCGAGCCGGCCGAGGCGCACGGCTTCGTCCAGGTCCGCCCGGTCGCCGGTGCGGTCGAACCGCCGCCGCAACGCGAAGCTCAGGTTGTTGGCCGGCTCGGCCGGGTCGGTGGCCACGGCCATCGCCTCCCGGCCCACCGCGACGGCCTCGTCCAGGTCGTCCTCCCGGCTGGTCGCGTCGTAGCGGGAGCGCAGCGCCCCGCACAGGCCCAGGAGCAGGTAGGCGTCGTCCGGGGCGAGGGCGATCGCGGCGCGGCGCACCGCCACGCTCTCGTCGATGTCGGCGGGGTCGCCGGTGTGCTCGAACCGGATGCGCAGCGCGGCGCCGAGGTTGCCCAGGCACCGCCACCTGGACGGGAACGCGGCGCCGGCCCGCAGTGCCCGGCGGTGCAGCGCGACGGAACGGTCGACGTCGTCGAGGTCGTTGTGCCAGGCGAACCGGGTGAGCAGCGCGACGCCGAGGTTCGTCAGCAGCACCGGGTCGTCGGGGGCGCCGTCGAGCGCGGCGCGGAGCGTGCCGAGCGTCAGCTCCAGGTCCTCCGCGCTGGGCGTCGTCGTCATGCGGCGGCGGACGTCGATGACCAGGTCCGCGGCGAGCGCCGAGTGCCGTGGGTGCCCGGGCGGCACGAGGGTCAGCGCCTGCCGGCGGGCGGCGATCGCGTCGTCCAGGTCGCCGGCGGATCCGGTGGCGGCGTGCCGCCGGCGCAGGGCGGTCGCGGTGTTGCTCAGGTGCTTCCACCGTTCGGGGTGCTCGCCGATGGTCTCCGCCAGCGCCTGGCGGGCGGCGGTCAGCGCCTCGTCGAGGTCCGCGATCGCGGGCGTGGACCCGGACAGCAGCGCCGAGCTGAGGTTGGACAGGTACAGGTGGCGCTGGTGGTCGCCGGCTGGGGCGGTGCGGACCGCGGCGCGCAGCACGTCGACGGCCTCGGCCCGGTCGCCGGGTGACCCGCCGGTGCCGTGCCTGGCGAGCAGCGCGATGCCGAGGTTGGACAGGTAGGCGGGCGCCGGCGTGAGCGCGGCGGCTTCGCGGGCCGCCGCCACCGCCAGGTCGAGGTCGGCGGCCGAGCCCTTCGACCGCAGGACCAGGCTGCGGTTGGTGAGGAAGCGGGCACGCAGCGGGTCGTCCGGGGCGGCGAGGCCGGTGGCGCGCTGCGACGCGACCGCGGCCCGTTCGAGGTCGGTGGCGGCGCCGGTCCGCTCGTACCGCAGGTGCAGCGCACCGGCCAGATCGTCGCACCAGACGGCGGACGCGGCGCCTTCGACCGCGGCGCCGTCGACCGCGACGCCTTCGACCGCGGCGGAGAGCAGGTCGACGGCCCGGTCGAGCAGGTCGGCGTCGGTCGTCCGGGCGCTCGCCGACAGCATCGCGGCGCCGAGCGTGGCCGCCGCCTGCCGGTCGTCGCCGGCCAGCGCCGCCCTGACGATGACGGCCCGCGCGCCCGGCGGCACCAGCTCCGGCGACGTGTCGATGACGAGCCGGAAGTGGTGCAGCGACGCCGATCCGCTGGCCTGTTCCGCCTCGCCCGGTGCGAGTTCGTGGAAGCGGCACCAGTGCAGCCAGCCGAGCACGCACGCCGCCTCGACGGGGTCGACCGGATGCCGCGGGTCCGCGGCGGCGGCCATGAGCGCCGCGGCGTCGGCGAGGGCCCCGGGTGCGAGGACGGCGTCCGGGTCGCCGGCCAGGCACGCGGAGACGCGGGCGTGGACGGCGACGAGCTCGGCGCTCACGCCTCGTCCGGCGGCGCCGCGGCGGGCATCCGGGTGGTGATCTCGACGACCGTCACCGCCCAGTCCAGCGCGGCCTGCGGCGCCAGGTCGAGGTCGCGGCGCACCGCGCGGTGGCCGAGCCGGTCCAGGACCCCGGTGATCCCGCGCCGGGACTGCCGCATCGAGGTCCGCTGCCCCTCCCTGAGCCTGGGCAGCAGAAACGAGTCGGAGTTGAACGGCTCCTCCGACACCAGCAGCATGAGCCAGTCCGTGGTGGCCGCGCCGGGCGTCCCGACCAGGTCCGGCGGCAGGCTCAGGGTGATCGGGCCGCGGTTGCCGGCCTCCGCGGTGTGCAGTCCCTCCACGTACTCGCCCGGGAAGAGGTTCGGGTGCAGGCGGTGCCGGTCGGTGAGGTCCAGCAGGACGCAGAACAGCTTCCGGGGGGTGGTGTTGCGGAGCCGGACGTAGATCGACGGCGGCTGCCAGGCGGTGCCGTCCCAGGTGTAGGCGAAGTCGAGGCTCGTCGAAGCCGCACGGGCGGGCCGCTGCCCCCCGCGCAGGGCGGGCACCACCTCGATCCGCACCGCCTCGTCGAGGGCCGGCGACGCGCTCTGCAGGTTGCGCACCTGGAGCCAGCGGGCGATGTGCTCGAGGTCCTGGACGGTCTGCAGGATGCCCCCGTCGTCGATGTCGGACGGCGGTGCGAGAGGCTTGTCGTCGGCGCTGGTCACCTGGATCGCCCGGCCGTCCTCGGCCTGCCGCACCCGGAGCACGAGCCGTGACGTGGGCTCCTGCCGGGGGTGGATGACACGGATGTGCGGTGACGGGCGGCCGGTGGGGCCGGCCGTGGCCACGAAGTCCCGCAGGCGCTGCTCGAGCACCGGGTCCGCCCGGATCGACACGGCTACCGGGGGCAGCGGCACGTCGGTCAGCACCATCTCGTACTGCTGTTCCTTGTCGGGTGACCAGCCGACCGGCTCGACGACGCTGCGGTGCGTGTCGACCCCGACGACGCGGACCTCGCGCAGCGGGTCGGCGCGGTGCACCCCGAGCTGCGCGTCGACGACGATGCCGTGCACCGCGCCGGCGTCGACCTCCCACTGCCCGCGAAGGTGCCGCATCGTGAGCCGGGTCGTGCGTGGCCGCAGCGTCCCGCCGAGGAACGCCTCGTCGGCGAGGTCCCCGAGCGCTTCGAGGGCCGGGGTCTGCCTCAGGAGCCGGCCCTCGACCTGGCAGCGGGCGTAGCCGAGCACGTTGCGGTAGGTGGCGTCCGGGCCGAGCCGGGCCACGGCATGGCCGAGCGCCTCGGTGAACACGCCGTGGACGCCGCCCGGGAACGGCCACTCGCTGGCCAGTTCCCATTCGGAGCAGGCGGCGAGCGCGACGTGCCCCGGCACTTGCGCGCCGGGGACCGGCCGGGTCGTGTCGGCGGCGTCGGCGATCAGCTCCGGCAGCAGGTCCCGCAGCGCCGGCGGTGCGGTGAGGGCGGGCGCGAGCCGGGGCGTCAGGCCGGCCGTCGGGTCGCGCAAAGCGCTGCGGGAGCGGCACGAGTCCATGATGGACACCATCCGTGCCCCGTTCGTGACGACCTCACGGACGAGGACCGCGAGTTCCTTGTCGTACAGGTCGGGGGCGCCGGCCCGGCTGTCGTGGCACACCGTGGTCTGGCACATGCCGGCGCTCTCGGCGTACCAGATCGCCCCGGGCAGCGGTCCGGTCGAGCCGTGGCCGCTGAACCAGAACAGTGCGATGTCCCCGGGGCCCGCGGCGCCGAGGTGGCGGCGGAACGCCCCGATGACCGCCGCCCGGGTCGCATCCGCGTCGTAGAGCACCTCGACCGCCAGATCCTGCGCCGCGACCCGGTCGCGCAGCAGCCGTTCGGCGAGCCTGACGTCGTTGACGCAGCCGTTCAGGTGCAGCTGTGGCAGCCGGTACACGTCGATCCCGACCAGCAGTGCGTGGACCTTGGGCATCGAGGTCTCCTCCGGTTCGGACGGTGCGCCGGTCAGGGGCCGGTGTGCGCGAACGGCGTCCAGACGCTGGGCATGTCACGGCGTTCGGCGCGCAGGCGGCGCACGGCGTGGTGCAGCGCGGCGGCGGCCCGGTCGGCGTGCAGGACACCGCCGGGCGCGACGGCGGCGTAGACGTCGCCGGCGACCTGCGCGGCCTCCGCGTCCCACACCGACCACAGGGTCGCGATGACGTGCCGGTAGCCGGTGTAGTGCAGCGCCGCGGCGAGGGTGATCGCCTCGTCGGGCAGGTGGACGCCGCCGACGGCGGTCTTGCAGCCGGACAGGTAGGCGAAGTCGCCACGGTACTGCTGCGAGCTCAGATCGGTGACGGTCAGCGTGCCGTCCTCGACGAGCAGGCCACCACGCGACGGGTCGGCGAGGTTCTGCTCGCCGTGGCAGGCGAAGTGCACGGCGCCGTGGTTGCGCAGCTCGGCCATGACGGTGCCGCGGGTGGCCTCCGCGCCGACCAGCGGTGTGCAGCGCTCGCCGAACAGGTCCCTGACGAGCCGCTCCTCGACCTCGACGTTGGGCAGGTCCGCCTGCTGCGGCGTCTGCGGCATGCCGACGAACAGCATCCGCTGCCCGTCCGCGGCCGTCTCCGCCTCGTCGGCCTCTTCGTCGGCCTCTTCGTCGGCCTCTTCGTCGGCTCTGGCCTCGACGAGCGCGCGGAGGGTCGGCGTGTACGACGAGATGACCCGGTCCAGCACCGCCTCACCGGGCGTCGCGTGGTCACCGGCGGCGTGGATCGGCAGCAGCGCCAGCGGCCCGGTCGGGCACCACCAGACGCGCGGCCACTCCCCCGCCGGCGTCGTCGTGTACCCCAGGTGCCCGAGGATCTTCCCGGCGAAGGCGTGCCACATCCACCGCAGGCAGCGGTCCAGGGCGGCCTCGACGGTGTCCGCGGCCACGGTCACGTCGGCGTCGCGGTGGAAGCCGTCGCGCAGCGTCTCGCCCTGCCGGGCGCCGACGGCGTCGAGGTACGCCTGGACCTCCCTGGCGACGTCCTCCTGCCGCAGCTCGGGCAGCTCGACGACCTCGACGCCGGTCCGCTTGACGACCAGCGCGTCGCACCGCCACCGGCTGATGTTGATGATCACGACCGGTCCACGGTCCGCGGCCGGCAGCAGCGTCTCCAGCCGCGGCGGCCGCAGGAAGTCCTCGAACCCGTCGATGGCCCGCACCTGCTCGACGAGCTCGTCCCATTCGCGGGCCAGCGCCATGCGGCGGTCGACGTCCTGGGTGGTCCGGTCGGGGCTGCCGGGCATCATCGATCCATCAAACCGGACCGCCGCCCCGGGTTGAACGCCGGGCGGCGGATCCCGCCCGAACGTCCGAGCGTTGTCCGCCCGGCTGGTGGTCCCCGTCCGGCACCGGCCGCGCCGTCATGGCCACTCGGCCGGGGCGCACCTCGTCGAGCCGGTCGGCCGGGTCTCCGAGGCACGCTGCGGGCTACTCGCAGAAGACACGGACCGTGGTGTCGGGCTGGTCGACGTCGACGGTCATCTCGTCGAGGTGCTCGACCAGCTGCTCCAGCTGCTCGGGCTTGAGCTGCGTCAGGTCGAACGGCACGCCCGACCTGGACAGCTCGGCGTTGGCCCGCTCCAGGGCCTGCGGCGGGATGAGGGCGACGAGTTTGACGCCGGCGCGCAGCAGCTGCAGCGGCACCCGCACGTTGACCCGGCCGGGCTCGCCGGCGTCGCGTGAGTCGACGAGGACCCGCAGGTATTTGGCCTTGCCCTTCGGCTTGGCGTCGAAGGCCGGTGCAGCCGGCGGCCGGTCGCGCTCGAGGGCGGAGATGAGCTGCTCCGCCTCCTCGGCGGTGATCTTGCCCTCGGCGAGCATGTCGAGGATGTCCTTGCGCTGTTCGTTCATCGGAGGGTCTCCTATCGGATTGCGACGCGCACGCCGGTGCCGCCCTGGTCGATGTCGATCAGGGTGCCGGGCAGTGCGAAGGCGATGCGCCAGGCGGTGCCGAACGCGTGCGGCACGTCGACGCGGAACACGAGGCAGGCCACGAACGCGGCCAGTACCAACACAATGACGAGCGGGAAGAGGACGAGCAGGACGGGCAGGACGGGGATCCACAGCCGGAAGGGGCGACCGTCGGGACGCTCGACCCGCACGGTCACCAGCTGTGGCATCACGTGCCACCGTCCAGTTCGGACAGTGCCTGCTGCGCGGTGATCTCGCCGCGGCGCAACCGGTCGATGACGTCGGCGCGGGACGGCGCCGGGTCGGTCTCGACGAAGTCGAGCGCGGCGGTGATCCGGTTGAGCCGGGCCTTGATCGTCGGGTAGCTGACCCCGAAGATGCGCTCCATCTCCTTGATGGAGCCGTGGCACCGCACGAACGCGGTGACGAAGACCTGGTCCTCGACGTTGAGCTGGGCCAGCTGCGGCAGCTCGAACGCGCCCTCGACCGCGACGCCGTTGTCGGCGAGGCGCACCCGTTCGACGACGAACGGCCGGCCCCGGGTGAGGTTCGTGAGCTCCTGCCAGTCCATCGCTCGTTCCGTCATAACTCAATTTGTACCGGCGACAACCTCAACTTTCAATATGTCGATCTTAATTTTCTCAACTTCATGTGCGGACCCGCCGACACAGCAGGGCGCCCCGGCTCGTGCGAGCCGGGGCGCCCCGGGTGCGGATGGGAATCAGGCGTCGTAGACGAACATCTCCGCGGGGACACCGGGGGCGTCGATCAGCCGCCAGATCGAGCGCCACTGCGGCAGCTCGTGGTAGCGGCGCAGCGCGGCGACGCCGCTGAGCCAGCCGGCCCAGCCCGCGTAGGGCGGGTTCTCCGGGTCGAAGCCGCTCTGCACGAACGTGAGCCGGGTCTTGCCGTCCGAGCCTTCCAGCTCCCAGCTGGAGGTGAAGCCGTCGGCGAACCGCAGCGTCGCCTTGCGGCCCGGCTCGAACTCGACGTACTTCATCCCGCCGGGGTCGACGTCGAAGCCGCCCATCGCGTAGCGGCCGCCGACGTAGGGCTCGATGTCGACGTGGACGCCGGACCACCTACGGACGTGCTCGGCCTGGGTGAGGGAGTCGAACACCGCCTGCGGCGCGGCGTCGATGACCACCGAGCCGCTCAGGTCGGTCGCCGTGTAGTCGGGCCTCGGCGTCAGATCCCGGTCGGCGAGATAGTCGGCCAGGTTCGCGATCGCCAGGGTCCAGAACGTCTGCAGCTCGCCGCGCGGCCCGGCCTTGTCGGACAGGATCTCCTCGAAGGTCGGCAGGTCGCTCTGCGTCAGGGTGAGCAGGGCGCTGCCCGCGTCCCCGGCGTCGTCCTCGGCCACCGTGAACTCGACGGTGGTCTCGACGCCGCCGACGGTCCAGGCGAGGCGCAGGTCACGCTCGCCGGCGTGCAGGACGCGCTGGTGCGGCTCGGCGCCGTCGGGTGTGTCGCGGCCCCAGAACTCGTACCGGTCCGGCAGCGCCACCTCGGCGTGCTCGGCCAGCCACGCGCGCAGCGCGGCGGCGTCGGTCAGCGCGGCGTGGACGGTCGCGGGCGGGGCCGGCATGACCGCGATCAGGCGCAGGTCGTTGGACTCGGTCACGGTGCATCTCCTTGGTTGGCGGTGGCGGTGGTGTGGGCGGGGTAGCAGGCGACGGCCAGGCGGAACGCGTCGCCCTCGGCGCCGCCGTAGCGGGTGAACAGGTCCTGCAGCACGTGCTGCAGCTCCTCGAGGAACGCCGCGCGCTGCTCGGGCCGGACCCGGATGTCGCCGGACACGCCGATCGAGGGCAGGTCCGGGCGGGAGAGGTCGAGCGCGGCGACGTCGGCCTGCACGTCCTCCACCAGGTCCAGCAGGTGGCCGAGGCTGAGCCGGTCACGGGTCTGGCGCAGCCCGATGCGGCCCACGAGGCGCGGCGACAGCCAGTAGGACCGGGCGGCCGCCTGGTAGATCCCCTCGTGGATGCCGCGCACCCGCCGCTCGCTGACCTGGCGCACCAGGTCCGCTTCGACCAGGCGCTTGACGTGGTAATAGACCCGCTGCGGGGTCTGGTCGAGCTCGGCCGCCACCTCGGTGCACGACCGGGGCACGGCGAGCTGCCGCAGAACTTCGATCCGCTGCGGCTTGAGCAGCGCCTCGGCCTGCTCGATCTGGTCCAGGTACACGACATCTCTCATGGCAAACACAGTTTTTACGTACAACAATTTTTTGTCAATAGCCCGCCGCCGGACCGCGGCGACGGTCGGGGGGCGTCAGCTGAGCCAGCGGTCCAGTTCGGTGAGGACGTGTTCGATCTGCGGGTGCAGGGCGTCGACGATCTCGGCCGGCGTCTGACCGTCGCGGGTGCGGCTGCCCGACTCGGCGATGACGATCCGGAAGACGCCCGCGAGGGCGATGCCCTGCAGACGCGCGATCTCCGGTGCGACCGGGCTCGTCTCGGCGATGGCGGTCGCGACGGCCGTGGCCAGGCGGTCCATCAGGTCCAGCGCGAGCCGGTGCACGGCGGGGCTGATCGCGGCCAGATATCCGAGGGTGCCGCGGGCGAGGTCCGGCGGCATGTCGCGGATCGCCGACACCGTCTCCAGGACGAAGCCGCGGATGGCGGCGGCCGGGGTCGTCCCCGCCGGGCGGGAGCGGATCAGGTCGCCGAGCTGGTCCTGCACCTGCTGCTCGCGATCGGTGACCAGGTGTTCCTTGGTCGGGAAGTAGTTGTAGAGCGTCTGCTCCGCCACCTCCGCCGCGCGGGCGACCTCGCTGACCGTGACCCGCTCATAGCCGCGCTCGGCGAACAGCCGGGCCGCGGTCTCGGCGATCAGGCGGCGGGTGCGCGCCTTCTTCAGGTCACGGAGTCCGGTGCCAGCCACCCCGCCAGTGTACCAAGCCACATTTTTAGAGTGAACTCTAAATATCGCGTACGCTCCAGACATGCCGACGACCCTGCGAAGCTCCTGGATCGCCCTGACCGGGCTGTCCGCGGTGTTCCTCTTCGAGATGCTCGACAACTCGATCCTCAACGTCGCGCTGCCCACCATCGGCCGCGACCTGTCCGCCTCCACCACCGCGCTGCAGTGGGTGACCAGCGCGTACGCCGTCGTGTTCGGCGGGCTGATGCTGGCCTTCGGCGCGCTCGCCGACCGGTTCGGCCGCCGCCGGGTGATGCTCACCGGCCTGACGCTGCTCGGCCTGGCCAGCCTCGCCACCCTGTTCGTCACCACCGCGGGGCAGCTCATCGCCGTCCGCGCGGTCATGGGCGTCGCGGCGGCGATGACCACGCCCGGGTCCGTCGCCCTCGCGTTCCGGCTGTTCGACGACGACGGCCTGCGCGTCCGCGCGATGACCCTGATCTCGACCGTCGGCCTGGTCGGGCTCGCCGCCGGGCCGACCCTGGGCGGCCTGGTGCTCGCCGTCGCGCCGTGGCAGGCGCTGCTGCTGGCGAACGCGCCGATCGCCGTGCTCGCCATCGCCGGTGTCCGGGTGGGCATCGCCGCCGACGATCCCGGCGAGCTGCACCGCGACCCCGTGGACGTCGCCGGCGCGGCGCTCGGCACGGCGACGATCGTCCTCGCGCTCGTCGCGCCGACCCTGTTCGTGGGTGAGGGCGCGCGGGCCGGCTGGGCGGCGACCGTCGCGGCCGTCGCGGCGGCGGCGCTCTTCGTCCTGCGCGAGCGCACCGCGCGGCACCCGCTGCTCGACCTGGAGCTCGTCGCCCGCCCGCTGGTGTCCAGCGGCCTGGCGTACAAGGCCGCCGCCGGGCTGGCGACCGCCGGACTCGGGTACATGGTGACCCTCCAGCTCCAGCTCGACTGGGGCTGGTCGCCCGCCCTCGCGGCCGTCGGCATGCTGCCGCAGGTCGTCGTCCTCATCGGCGGCGCCGTGTTCGTCGACCCGTTCGTGCGGTGGGCCGGTCTCGAGCGCGCCGCGTGGATCAGCGCCGCGACGGTCGTCCTCGGCCTCGGCGTGTACGGGCTGCTGAACAGCTTCGGCTACGTGTGGGTCGCCGTCGCGCTGGTGCTCGTCGCGGCCGGGATGCGCGTGGTCGGTGTGGTCGCCGGGGTCAACGTGATGCGCGGCCTGCCGGCGCACCGGACCACGACCGGCGCGGCGCTCGTCGACACCGCCACGCAGGTCACCTCCGGAGCCGGTGTCGCCGTCACGGGCACCGTCCTCGCCGCGCTCTTCACCGGCACCATCGCCACGTCCCACTGGAGCCCGCGGCAGACCGCGCAGTTCGAGACGGCGGTCACCGCCGCCGGTCTCACGCTCACGGCCGTGGCCGCCGCACTCGTCGGCTGGGCCGTCCTGCGCATGCGGTTCACCGGTTCCGGCCCTGGTCAGGGCCAGGAAGCCATATGATCAACATTCCCCGCCGCCCTTTCGAAGGAGCAGGCGCATGGCAACGATGTTGTACCGTCTCGGAACCTTCGCGGCCCGCCGCCGCTGGATCGTGCTCGGCATCTGGACGGCGATCCTGGTCGCCATCGGCATCAGCGCGGCCACCCTGGCCAAGCCGACCACGTCGGCGATCACGATCCCCGGCACGGAGTCGCAGCGGGCGATCGAACTGCTCGCCACGAAGTTCCCCGGCACCGGCGGCGCCGGCCACTGAGCCTCACCGGCACACCAAGGGGGCGCCGACCGTTCAGTCGTGCTCATCCGTCGGCTGCAGGCCCGCCACGCCGTCGCGTCCGAGGCGGTCCCGCTCAGCGGCGGACACGGCGTCGAGGCGCTCGAAGGGGCCCGGGCCGCGATCCGGCTTCGGCTGGGCACCCAGGTGGCGCACCCGGAGCTCGTCCATGAGCTCCTCGACGAACGCCGGACCCGCATCGCGCATGAACCGCTGCCGGCTCCGGAGCTCGTCACTGCCCGGACGCCAGTCGAGACCCCAGTTGCCGAGTGCGCAGAGGATCGGAAGCGTCTGGACGCCGGCTTCGGTCAGGCTGTAACGAGCCCGCTGCCCCCGCGCGCCGGCACCGCGGGTGAGCAGCCCCGCCTCCACGAGCCGCACGAGGCGGTCGGCCAGGATGTTCGACGCGATGCCCTCGACCGACCCGGTGAGCAGCACCCGGAAATAGCGACGGTCGCCGAAGACGACGTCGCGGAGCACGAGCAACGTCCACCGGTCTCCGAGCACCTCGACGGCGGCCGTGATCGGTGACCCGGACCGTGGTTCCACCGCTCCTCCTTGACAGGCAATCCGCCCCCAATATAGTAGTTGCAGATCGCAACCACTAGGGGGTGGCAACAGGATGGGCCGCTTCATTTACTCGATGAACGTGTCCCTCGACCTGCGGATCGAACAGGTTCCCGGGGACAACGGCGCCGGCGAGTGGCTGCGCATCGACGAGGAGCTGCACCGCGAGGCCAACGCGCAGACCCGGGCGCTCGCGCTCATGGTCCACGGCCGGGTCTTCTACGAGACGATGGAAGAGCACTGGCCACGGACGCACGAGGACGCGTCGCTGCCGGACTACATGCACGAGTACGGCGAGATCTGGACCGCCAAGCCCAAGGTGCTCGTCTCCCGCACCCGCCACAGCGCCGGGCACAACACCCGGATCATCGGCGGCGACGACGCGATCGAGCAGCTCGCCGCCGTGCGGGCCGGGACCGACGGCAGCATCAGCGTGGGCGGTGCCACGCTCGCGACGCAGCTGCTCCGAGCGGGGCTGCTCGACGAGCTGCTGCTCTGGACCCACCCTGCCGTCCTCGGCTTCGGCCGGCCGCTGTTCGACGACTATGACATGCCGATCGACCTCGACCTGATCGAGCAGCGATCATTCAAACAGGGGGTCACGATGCATCGCTACGCCATCCGCGACGCAGGCGAGGCGATCCCGTGCTGACGCAGGTCGCCGACGGTGTGCTCGTCCACGAGAGCGAGTTCGTCCAGAGCAACGCCATCGTCGTGCAAGGCCGCGCCGGCGTGCTGCTCATCGACCCCGGGGTGCAGGACCACGAAATGGCCTGCCTCGCCGGCGACCTGGCCCGCGCGGGCCAGACCGTCGTGGCCGGCTTCTCGACGCATCCGCACTGGGATCACCTGCTCTGGCACGCCCAGCTCGGCACGGCCCCCCGGTTCGGCACGGCCCGCTGCGCGGCCGCCGTCCGGGACGAGCTGTCCGACCCGGACGCGAAGGCCCGCATCACCGAACACCTGGAGCCGACGGGCATCGCCGACCAGGTCCCGCTGGACCTGTACGGTCTCATCACCGCCCTGCCCGCCGGGACGGCGCGGATTCCGTGGGACGGCCCCCAGGTCCGGATCATCGAGCATCAGGCGCACGCACCGGGCCACGCGGCGCTGCTCATCGAAGAGCGCGGGGTGCTCGTCGCCGGCGACATGCTCTCCGACGTCCTTATTCCGATGCTCGGCATGACCGAGACCGCGGACCCGATCGAGGACTACCTCGCGGCGCTGCGACTGCTGGAGGGCGTGGCGGGCGACGTCGATGTCGTCGTCCCCGGCCACGGGTCGGTCGGCGGAGCCGGTCAGGCGCCCGCACGCATCGAGCTGGATCGGGCCTACGTGCTCGCCCTGCGCGATGGCCGCGTCCCCGAGGACCCGCGGATCGGGCCAGCGGCCAAGCCCGGCTGGGACTGGGTCAGCGACGTGCACAACGGGCAGGCCCAGCGCCTCGCCGAAAGCACCGGACGCGGCTGACGCCCGGCGCGCGGCCGGCACCCGCCGGAGCGACCGGGCAGGTGATCACGCCGTTGAGGACGGCGGCCGGCGGGCCCGCTGGAACGTGCGCGGGCCCGCCGCCGCCGTCCGTCGTTCATCAGACGTTGACGCCGTAGTCCTTCGCGATGCCGGCGAGGCCGGAGGCGTAGCCCTGGCCGACGGCGCGGAACTTCCACTCCGCGCCGTTGCGGTACAGCTCGCCGAAGACCAGCGCGGTCTCCGTCGAGTAGTCCTCGGTCAGGTCGTAGCGGGTGAGCTCGTTGTTGTCGGCGGAGTTGACCACCCGGATGAAGGCGTTGGTCACCTGCCCGAACGACTGGCTACGGGCGTCGGCGTCGTGGATCGACACCGGGAAGACGATCTTGTCGACCTCGGGGGCGATGCCCGCGAGGTTGACCTTGATCATCTCGTCGTCACCCTCGCCCTCACCGGTGAGGTTGTCACCGGTGTGCTCGACCGTGCCGTCGGGCGACTTGAGGTTGTTGAAGAACACGAAGTGCTGGTCGCTGAGGACCTTGCCGTCGGCGCCGACCAGCAGGGCGCTGGCGTCGAGGTCGAAGTCCGCGCCGGTGGTGGTGCGGACGTCCCAGCCGAGGCCGACGTTGACCGCGGCCAGGCCCGGCGCGGCCTTGGTCAGGCTGACATTGCCGCCCTTGGTGAGGCTGACTCCCACTGCATACCCTCCACAGGTAGTTGACTGGGCACCGGTGTGCTCCAGCTACGAGTTTGCTTGATCGGCGCTACAGGATGACGCCGAAACGCTCTCGGCGATGGTCAACACTGCCCCCATCGTGCCCCGTCACCCTGGACGTTCGCTGTGAGGCGCGCCGCCCGGTCCACTCGCACTCTATCGAAGCGTGCGTCGCGCCGGTCGGAGCCTCCGGGGTTCGCCACGGCACGAGCATGACCGTGGCCGTGCCGCCGGGGTGATGACGACGCGGAGCCGGGTGTGAGCGGCATCGACGGTGGCCGGTCGTGACCACCCCAAGCCATCGACGGCCGGGCATCGTCATGGAACTGTCATATGTTCGCGGGACGGTTGCCATGCCGTGCCCGCAGGGTGGAGGCCTGTCCGCACCGTCCGATCGGGGACCCACGATGACCGCGCTGCTCAGCCTCGACAGCAGGAACTTCACGCTCGCCTGCGACGGGTGCGGCCAGCTGGTCACCAACCTCGCCCCGACGATGGGCGACTGGGCCGTCGCGTGGAGCCTGTTCAGTCAGGACGGCTGGACCGGTGACGACCTCGCGACCGGCCCGCACGCCTGCGGCCGCTGCACGCGGACGTCGCCGCCGCCGCGGATGGTCGAGCAGGCATTGACGCGTGAGCGCACGACCCCCACCGCGCGGGAGTCGCGCCGCCTGAGCGTCACCCACATCGCGGACGTCGCCGTCGTGACGCTGTCCGGCAACCCGGACCTGCTGGTCAACTCCCGCCTCCGCGATCTCGTCCTCGACCTGCGCGGCCGGGCGCGACGCCTCGCCGTCGACGTCACCGGCGTGTCCCGGCTGGACTCCGGCGCCTTCGACGTGCTGGTCGAGGCCCACCGCCAGCCGATCGCCGTGTGCCTCGTCGGCCCGGCCCCGCAGATCCAGGACGCGCTGCGCCTGCTGAGCCTCGACGGGCTGTTCCCGGCGTTCCGGACCCTGCCGGAGGCGTTGGCCGGCGATCCGGCCGGCGCTGCCGCACTGCCCACGGCGGACGTCCCGTAGACCGCTCCGCCGACCGCGCGACGTGCGAGACCGTCCACCGGCCGACGTGCGGTAGACCACCCACCGCGTGACGTGCGGTGAATCGCACCACCCGCCGCGCACCACCCGCCGCGCACCACCCGCCGCGCGGTGGGCGGCGGATCGCGCCGTTCGCTTCACCGGGCGGTCGTGGCGCGGTCGATCGCGGACTCGACGCCGCCGACGCGGTCGGCGAGGAGGCCGACCGCTGCCACCGCGCGGGTCAGCGGGTCGTCCTGCGGCCCGCCCAGCGCCATTCGCCGCAGGTAGCCCGCCTTCACCTCGGCCCATCGGCGCGCCTGGTCCTCGCGCAGCCGGCCGCGCAGCTCGGCGAGCTTGAGCAGGTTCGCCTCGGCGCCGTCGGTAAGGGTCTGCGCCTCGCCGGCGTAGTGGTCGTCGATCAGCTGTTCCAGCTCGGCGTCGTTCATGACGGGCACGATCCGCTCCGCGAGCTTGTTCATGTTGCGGTAGGAGCCCTGCAGCCGGAACGGCGGTTCGGTGCGCGACGCGTCCGCCTGCGCCGCCGACGCCATGTAGGCGCGGTTGCTCGCCAGTACCACCTCCTGGACCCGCAGCAGATGGCGCAGCACCGCCAGGATCTGCTCGAGCTCGACCTGGGCATAGGGGTGCTCGAGCTGATCGGCGCGCACCCGGTCGTCGCCGCGGGCGAGCCGCACCAACAGCTCGACGTCGCCCTGGGCGCGCGTGGACAGCGGCGCCAGCACGGGGTTGGCGGTGAGCGCGTTCTCGATGAAGCTGAGCGCGAACAGCTCCTCCCTGCCGGACAGGACGTCGCCGAGGTTCCACACGTCGGCGCGGTTGGCCAGCATGTCCGGCACCTGGAAGTGGTGCCCCGACTCGGTGAACGGGTTGCCGGCCATGCACACCGCGAAGCGTTTGCCCCGAAGGTCGTACGTGCGGGTGCGGCCGTTCCACGTGCCTTCCATCCGGCGCTGCGCGTCGCACAGCGAGATGAACTGCTGCAGCAGCTCCGGCGAGACGTGCTGGATGTCGTCGAGGTACAGCAGGACGTTGCTGCCCATCTCCAGGGCGAAGGAGATCTTCTCGACCTCCTGCCGGGCCGTGGCGTTGGGCGCCTCGGCGGGATCGACGGAGGTGACACCGCGGCCGAGCGCCGGGCCGCTGACCTTGACGAGGACCAGGCCGAGCCGGTTCGCGACGTACTCCATGAGGGTGGTCTTGCCGTAGCCGGGCGGTGAGATGAGCAGCAGCAGACCCATCTGGGCGCCGGACCCGCCGAGCTGCCGGGCCAGGCTGTCGCCGATCAGCGGCAGGTACACCTGGTCGACCAGCTGGTTGCGGACGAATCCGCTCATCACCTTCGGCGTGTACTCGGTCAGCCGCAGCCGGTCCCGTTCGGCGGTGACGAGTTCGGCGCGGCGTCGCTGGTACGCCCGGAACGCCGGCATCCGCTCGGTGCGCATGGTCCGGGTCCGGGTGAGCAGTTCGTCGAGGCGGACGGGCAGCGTCCGGCCGGCGATGCGCGGGTGCGTGCCGAGCAGCCCCGGCACGTCGGCGGTCAGCGGCGCGGTGCAGTCGTAGCGCGGCAGCCGCGGGCCGCACACCTCGATGGCGACGGCTTCGGCCAGGTCCTCGGCGGCGAAGGAGCGCCCCGCGGCGAAGGACGTCAGCCACGCCTCGACCAGTTGACGGCGGGCGGCGAGGTTGTCGCCGAGGGCGCGCAGGTCGTCCTCGAAGGTCTGCCGGTCGTCGGTCAGCGCGGCCCGGAACGCGGCGACGACGGCCCGCGCGGCGGCGCTGGTGACGAACCCGGCCGGCGCGGTGGCGAGCTCCTCGAACAGGTACTCACCCGCGAGGACCGCGTCACCGGCGGACAGGGCCAGGCCGTTGGACGTGTGGAAGCCCGCGATCGACGTGGCGAGTTCGGCGGACAGGTCCCCGATCGCGGCAGACGGGCCGAACAGTGCGCGGGCCCGGGCGAGGGAGCCCACCCGCCGGACGAGGGACGCGTCCGGCGACCACGACAGCTGCGCCGCCGCTCGCGCCGCCGGTGGGAAGCGCAGCAGTCCGGCGGCGGCGTGCAGGCGCAGCAGCGTGTCGAGGATCAGGGCGGCGTCGTGGTCGTGCACGCCCCGCTCGTAGCCTTCGTCGAAGCGCTGCTCCGCCGCCCTGCGCACCACCTCGAGCAGGTCACCCCCGAGCAACGTCTTCGGGTCGAGCTCGGCGAGCAGTACCGACGCCAGATGCTCGGCGCGGTACACCTCCGGCGACTCCGACGGCAGCGGCTGCTCCCAGAACGGCCGGGCGGCGTCGAGGACGTCGTCGTGGACGGCCGAGCGGTAGTCGGTGCCGGTGACGGCGAAGGTCAGCCGGCCGTCGTGCGGGACGAGCGTGAGGTCGACGGGCTGGGTGTTGACCGCGAACCGGTGCCGGCCGAGGCGGATCGTGCCGCCGCCGTCGGTGAACAGGTCGAGCCGGTCGCGTAGTGCCCGGCCGGCCTCCAGGCGGGCCGCGGCGATCCGGCCCCGCAGCTCGTCGGCGCGCACCTGGTCGTCCAGGGCTCGCAGGTCGTCGGCGATGCCGTGCAGCTTCGCCGCCATCGGGTCGGAGGCGAAGTACGTGTTGACCGCGTCCAGCGAGTCGAGGGTCGCGGCCCGCCGGGCGACGCTGCCCAGGATGCGTTCGGCGGAGCCGGCGAGCCGGTCAGCACGTCGCGACCGCTCGTCCAGCAGCGCCTGCTTTCGGGCTGTGAACGCCTCGTACACCTCGGACCGTTTCGTGCCGAGCTGGTCGAGGAAGTCGTCGAACTCGCCGAACCTCGACTCCAGCTGCTCCAGCCGCAGCAGCAGCCGGCCGAGCTGTTCGTCGCAGCGTTGCGGGCTGTCGGCGGCGGCGAGCGCGCCGGTGATCGCCTGGCCGAGCAGGCTCGCCTCGGCCGCGAACTCGCCGCGCCCTTCGCGCTCCAGCAGGTCGCGGCGGCGGCCGTCGAGGACGGCCCGGGCCCGGTTGACGGCGCCGAGCACCGCGGCGACCCCCTCCAGGATGCCGATGCGCACGGTGGTGTCGGCGATGTCCAGCGAGCCGACCACCTCGGTGACCACCTGCAGACCGTCGGTCTGCTCGGCGAGGCGCTGCCGCACCGGTGCGGCCTCGGCGGCGGTGGCGATGGCTGCGGCGTCTGCGGTGAGCCGCTCGACCTCGGCGTGGTGGTCGTCGAAGGCGTCGTCGCGGCGCAGGAAGCCGACGGCCCGGTGCGCGGCGGCGGCGAGCTCGGCGGTGAGTACCCCGTCGAGCTCGTCGACGCGCCCGGTGTCGACGTAACGCACCTCGCGCAGCGTCACGAGCCTGCCCTGCGCGTGGCGCAGCTCGGTGAGCCGGCGCACCCAGCCGTCGGCGCCCGACGGGGTCTCACCCCGCGAACGGCGCACCAGCGACCCGATGCCGTCGGCGGCGTCGCGCAGGTCGGCGGCGGCGCGGCCGGTGAGGGCACGGACCTTCTCGTGCTCCTCGAGCGCCGCGGCGGCGGTCGCCCGGACCTCTGCGAGGGGCCCGAGCAGGTCGCCGACCTCGTCCTCGCCGAGCCAGTGGTGGTGGTCGGCGAGCCGCACGCACGCGGCGACGATCGCCTCGAACACCGGGCCGGCCGGGGCCATCTCCTCGACCATGCGCGCCACCGACAGGCAGTCGGAGACCCCGCGCACGAGGTCGGCGTTGCCGATGCGTTCCAGCGCCCCGCCGCCGGCCGGACGGGCCGCGGCGTGCGCGTCGGAGCAGAACGGCGTCTGCCAGACCTGCATCGTGTGGACCCGGGCCGGCGCGTCGGACAGCGCCCGGAACAGCACCAGGGTGCCGTCGTCGAACAGCGAGTAGCCGTGACAGGTCATGGGGTTGGCGACCGTCTTGCGGATCACGTTGTACGGCAGCAGCAGCGACCGTCCCTCGTCCCTGGCGTGGAAGACGTACAGGACGTCCTCGCCGTTGGTCGAGCGGATCACCCGTTCGAACTCCAGGTCCGTCACGTCGGTGTCGAACGTCTTGGTGACGCCGGTGTCCAGGTGGTACCCGCCGGGGAAGACGATGCCGTGGTCCTCGGGCAGGCGCAGGCACGCCTGGCCGATGCCGTCGAGCCGCACGACGTCCCTGGTCCGCGTGTTGAACACCAGGTAGCGGGTGACCGTCTCCTTGTACGGCAGGATCCGCAGCAGAATCAGCGCGCCCACGCGGGCGTAGGCGATGTCGGCGTCGGCGAGGCTCTGCAGCGGCTCGTCGACCGGCTCCGCGTAGATGCCCTCGCCGGTCTCGGTGTCGTTCTCCAGTTTGACGGTGAGGTCACCGCCGACCGTCTCGACGAAGACCTCGTCCTCGATGGAGACGTGCGGGTGCCGGCCGAGCACGTGGTGTTCCCGGGTGGTCTGCACCCACGCGAAGTCGTGGGTGGCCGGGAACGTGTCGTCGCGCTCGCCCCGGTTGTCCAGATAGGTGACGGTGCCGTCGGCGGCGACCCGCCAGCGCAGCACGCGGGTGTCGTCGACCCGCGGGCCGGTCTGGAACACCGCGAGGAGCCGGCCGTCGAGGCGGCGCAACCGCATCAGCCGGGTCTGCTGGTAGTAGCGGTACAGCTCGCTGAAGTCGCGCTGGAACTGCGGGTCGCGCAGCAGCCCGTCGAGGGGCTGCTCGTCGAACCGGACCGTGTCGCCGTCGCGGACGAAGCCGTGCAGGGAGAAGACGCCCTCGACCGTGGTCTCCGATTTGAGACCGATGAACACGTTGTACCCGAAGAGCATCAGCCCACCGACGGACACGATGTCGCGGGGCACGCAGTGGTTGCCGGTGCGGATCCCTTCGCTGCCCAGCAGTCGCATCTCGGCGCTGCCGAACACCTCGATCCGGCGGTTGTTGAGCAGGTCGGCCCTGCGGGTGAGCTCGGCGGCCTGGCCGGCCAGCCGGGCGCGGAGCACCTCGTAGGTGCCCGCGTCCAGGCCGGCCGATGACGTGTCGGTCTGCGTCACGGTCAGTGCTTCCCCGCCGCCAGGGACGCCGCCGGCGTGTCGGCGACACCGAGGTGCTGCGCAGCGGTGAGCAGTTCCTTGAGCTTCGCCGCGTCGGACCCACCGGCCTTGATCTGCTGGAGCAGCAGCGCGGACAGCGTGAGGTTGCCCATGTCCGCGGTGCTGATCGCGCCGAGCAGCCGTGCCAGGTCGTTGCCCAGGTCGGCGTTGCCGTTGAGGTACGGCGCGGCGACCGCGCCCATGACGTCGGAGTGCTGCACGAAACCGTCGATGCTCTTGCCCATCGTGATCGAGCTCATGAGCCGGTCGATGAACATGCTCTCGCCGCCGACGATGTCGATGTCGGCCTTCTCCAGACCGGCGGCGAGCACGTGCGCCTGCGACTCGGCGACCTGCCGAGACGCGTCGATGCCGGCGAGGCGGATCTCCTTCTCCGCCTCCAGGCGCAGCCGGTACTCCTCGTGCATGCGGGTCGCGTCGTCCAGTGCCGCCATCGCCGCGGCCTTGTCGGTGAGGCCCTCCGCCTCGCCCTTGAGCTTCTCGCGGATGGCTTCGGCGGCGACCAGCGCCCGCTCCCGCTCCACGCCGGCGTTGGCCCGGCCGACCTCGGCGGTGGCGAGCGCCTTGTCCCGCTCGACGGCCACCTCGGCGCGGCCGACCTTCTCGATCGCCTCCGCGCTGCGCTCACGCACCTGCACATCGGCGAGCCCGACGGCGGCGGCCTCGGCCTGGACACCCTCGGCGAGCCGGATCTTCGCGCGGGCGTCGAGCTCGGCGGTCTGCTGGCGGGCCTCGGCGAGGACGATTTCCTCGCGGGCCTTGAACTTCGCCGACGCCTCCGCCGCCTCGGCGGCCTTGATGTCCTTGACGAGGCTCTCCTGCGCCTCCGCCTCGGCCTGGATGACGACCGCCTGGCGGGTCCGCTCGGCCTCCTCGACCACCCGGAGCCGCTTGATCTGCTCCTCCTGCTCGGCGACGGTCTTGTCCACCGCGACGCGCTCGCGGACGACCTCGGCGATGCCGCGCCGCTCGATCTCCAGCTCCTTGTCCTTGGCGATCGTGGACAGCTCGGTCTCCCGCTGCCGGGCGATGACCTCCAGCATGCGGTCCTTCTCGATGCGTTCGGTCTCGATGGCGATGACCCGCTCGCGGTTCTTCTGCGCGACGGCGATCTCGCGGGCCTGGTTCTCCCGCTGGATGCCGAGCTGCTCGTCGGTGCGCAGGTCCGCGCCGTGCGCCTTGAGCCGCTCCTCCGCCTTCACCCGCACCACCTCGGCGTCCTCGCGGGCCTGCAGCGTCGCCACCTCGCGGGCCTGCCGGATCTCCGCCTCGGCCTGCCGCCGCTCCAGCTCGAGGATCGCCTCCCGCGCGTCGACGTCCTGGCGCTTGATCTCCTTCTGCTCGCTGCGCTGGAACTCGTTGGTCCGCACGTGCTCGATCGCCGTGAGCTCGGTGATCTTCCGGATGCCCTGCGCGTCCAGGATGTTCGCCGGGTCCAGCCGGCTCATCGGTGTCTGCTCGAGGAAGTCGATGGCGGCGTCCTCGAGGCTGTAGCCGTTGAGGTCGGTGCCGATGACCCGGATGATCTGGTCGCGGAACTCGTCGCGCTTGGTGTACAGGTCGACGAAGTCCAGCTGCTTGCCGACCGTCTTGAGCGCCTCGGAGAACTTCGCGTTGAACAGCTCCTGCAGCGTCGACTGGTCGCTCGCGCGGGCGGTGCCGATCGCCTGGGCGACCTTGATGACGTCCTCGACGGTCTTGTTGACCCGCACGAAGAACGTGATGCGGATGTCGGCCCGGATGTTGTCGCGGCAGATCAGGCCCTCGTGCCCGGAGCGCTCGATCTCGATCGTCTTGACCGAGATGTCCATGACCTCGGCCTTATGCAGTACCGGCAGCACAACGGCACCGGTGAAGGTGACGTCGACCCGCCGCACCTTGGAGATGATCAACGCCCTGCCCTGATCGATCTTGCGGAACAGCCGGGCGACCATGAGCAGCACGCCGACCAGGATGAGCACGACGACGGCGACGAGCACGGCGAGACCGGTGGTGATGACATCCATCGAGAAGTCCCCTTCTGAGTAGGGCGGGACAGGCAAGAGGTTGCAGAACAGCGCCGAGCGACGCCGCAGGCATGCGGCGCCGCCGGACGGTGGAGTTCGGTGTCAGGCGAGGGTGGCGGGGTCTGCCACGACCCAGAAGAACTCGCCGGTATCGTCGTATCCGTAGATGTACGCGGCGCAGCCGACGCTCAGTTGGTCCTCACCGGTCTGGCGCACCTGCACGATCGCCGACGACCCGTCCTCGACCGTGACCTCGGCCTGGCCGAAGGTCAGCGTCACGGTCCCGGTGCGGATGACACAGGGCCGGCCGAGGAAGTCGGCGCGGGACGGTGCGGGCGCCTCGGTGAACAGCCGCCGCAGCGGCAGGACGGCCAGCCGGGTGGCGAGCCAGGCGACGCCGAGCGCCACGATCAGCACGACGGCAGGGGCGAACGCGCCGTGCACCAGCGCACCGGCGGTGAGGCTGGCGAACCAGCCGACGGCGATCAGGAGCGAGGCGGCGACGGTGACCGGGACGCCGCCGAGCCCGACGACGCTCAACAACCCACCGTCCACATCGGATCCGCCGCCGTCGTCGAGCGTGTCGGCGTCCAGCGCACCGGCCACGACGACCACCCAGTAGGCGACGACGGCGAGCAGCAGCACGCTGAAGATGGCGGTGGGAAACGCGAACGCCGCGCCGATGAACGTGCTCATGTGCCCGCGACCGGACGTGGCCGCCCCGGCGACCGACGCCGCAGCGGCGTCGCTCCGATGTGGACGGTCAGATCCGACACGGGCACACGGTTGAACCGCTCGGCGGAGGATGCGGTGCGGATGACGAGAACGTCCACGACTGGGCCCTTTCTGGACACGGCAAAACCATTGCCGACCAGACTTCCCGGCGCACCTAGGCGTCACCTTACATTGACACCACCACTCCCGGTAGCCCTTTCCCGGCCCGGCCGGAGGCACTGCGCGAGCTGGTCGTGGCGGTGTGCGCGGCGCTGCGCGGACCGCCACGACCAGGGCTGGATCCCCGCCGGCTTGACCTGACGCCGGCGCCGCACCCTGGGCGGCTCAGGGCTGCAGGGCGGCCGGGAGGTCCTGATAGGCGACCGGGCGCAGGAAGCGTTCGATCGCCATCGTGCCGACCGACGTGCTGCGCCCGTCCGACGTGGCCGGGAACGGGCCGCCGTGCACCTGGGCCGCGTTGACCTCGACGCCCGTCGGCCAGCCGTTCCAGATGATCCGGCCGGCCTTGCGCTCCAGGGCCGGCAGCAGCCGGCGGGCCAGCGGCAGGTCGGCTGCTTCGCCCTGCAGGGTCGCGGTCAGCTGGCCTTCCAGCGACTCCACGACGGCGGCCAGCTCGTCGGCGTCGGCGCAGGTGACCAGCAGGGACGCGGCGCCGAAGACCTCCTCGCGCAGGTCCGGGGCCGCGGCGAACTCGGCGGCCGTGGCGGCGAAGACCGCGGGGCGGCAGCCCTCGGCCGCGCCGGCGACGATACGGTCGGCGCGGCCGGCGACGCCCTGCCGGTACGCCTCGGCGATCGCGGGGGTCAGCATCGTCGCGGACGGGGACTCCCCGAGGGCGGCGGCGAGCGCGGCCCGGAACGCGGGCAGGCCCGGTCCGTCGATCGCCAGCAGCAGCCCCGGGTTGGTGCAGAACTGCCCGGCGCCGGCGGTGAGGGAGCCGGCGAAGGCGGCGGCGAGGCCGTCAGGGTCGGCGGCCAGGCGGGCCGGGAGCAGCAGGACCGGATTGATGCTGGACATCTCGGCGTACACCGGAATCGGCACCTTCCGCGCCTGCGCGACGGCCATGAGGGCCAGGCCGCCGGAGCGGGAGCCGGTGAAGCCGACGGCGGCGATGTGCGGGTCTGCGACCAGCCGCGCGCCGAACTCGTTGCCGGGGCCGGACACCAGGGCGAAGACGCCGTCGGGCAGCCCGGTCGCGGCGGCCGCCTCGGTGACGCAGCGGCCGGCCAGCGCGCCGGTGCGCGGGTGGGCGGGGTGGCCCTTGACCACGACCGGGCACCCGGCGGCCAACGCGGCCGCGGTGTCACCGCCGGCGACGGAGAACGCGAGCGGGAAGTTCGACGCGCCGAAGACCGCGACCGGGCCGAGCGGGATCCGGCGGGAGCGCAGGTCCGGGCGCACGCCCGGGGCGCCGGGCACGTGTCGCGGGTCGTCCCATTCCGGCGTCTCCAGCAGGTCGGCGAACATCCGCAGCTGGTTCGCGGTCCGGCCCAGCTCGGTGCGGCCGCGCGCCTCGGGCAGCGCGGTCTCGGCCCGGACGAGCTCGACGAGTTCGTCGCCGTTGGCGGCCAGCCGGTCCGCGATCCCGCGCAGGAACTCGGCGCGTCGCTTGGCCGGCAGCGCGCGGTACCCGTCGAAGGCCGCCCCGGCCCGGGCGCAGGCGGTGTCCAGTTCGGTCGTGCTCATGCGACCTGCCTTTCCTGCTCGGCGAGGGCGGCGAAGAACAGCGCCATGCCCATCGCGCCCGCGTCGGGGGTGCCGATCGCGCGGTCGCCGACGTAGCTGGCGCGGCCGGCCCGGGCCCGAAGCTCCGATGTGGACGATGCGGCCCTGGCGGCGGCCTCGGCGGTGCCGGTGAGGTCGCCGGGGTGCGCGGCGAGGAAGTCGCGGGCCGGGATGAGGCAGTCGAGCATCGTGCGGTCGCCGAGCCTCGCCTCGCCGACGCGCTGGATGGCCGCGATGCCGTTGGTCAGGCCCTCGACGAGCGTCGGCGCGGCCGCCATCTCCTGCAGGAGCAGGCCGATGAGCGGGCCGCTGGTGCCGCCGACCTCGTCGAGGAAGCACGTGGCGGCGACGGCCAGCTCGGCCTGGGCCGTCGCGTCCGCGGGCATCCGCTGGACGACGAGGCGCAGGGCGCCGCGCAGGTTGTCGCCGAAGTCGCCGTCGCCGGCCGCCTGGTCCATCGCGGTCAGCTCGGCGTGGTCCCGCTCCGCCAGGCGGAGGAAGGTCTCCATCAACATCGAAGTGCTCACTTCCGAAGCGTCGCGGTCCAGACCGGCGCGTCCCAGAGGGCCTGCCAGTCGTCCTGCAGCATGGTCACGGTCAGGGAGAAGCCCTTCATGTCCAGCGCCGGCGTCCAGGTGCCGACGAGGCTGCCGCCGAGCGAGATCCCGCGCTCGGCGATGGCGTCGGCGGCGATGGCGTAGACGTTGTGCAGCTCGATCCCGGTCGTGGCGCCGAGCCCGTTGACCAGCAGCAGCGCCCGGTCGCCGGCCGGGGTCCCGGCGAGCACGTCGTCCAGCATCCGGCCGACCAGTTCCTCCAGCGGCGGTCGCGGCACGCTGCGGGCGGCGCGCTCGCCGTGGATGCCGACGCCGTACTCCACCTCCCCGTCCGACAGGTCGAAGGCGAGTCTTCCGGTGGCGGGTGAGGTGTGGGCCTGGGCGGCGACGGCGATGCTGCGGGAGCGGGCGGCGATGCGCGCGCCCAGCTCGGCCAGTTCGCTCAGGCCCAGCCCGGTGTCGGCGGCCGCGCCGAGCAGCTTCTCGACCAGGATCGTGGCGCCGGTGCCGCGGCGGCCGGTCGTGGTGTCGGCGGAGTCGGTGGCGATGTCGTCGTCGATGAGGACCCGCTCGACGCGGATGCCGTCGTGGCGCAGCCGCTCGGCGGCGATGCCGAAGTTGATCCGGTCGCCGGTGTAGTTCTTGACGATGTGCAGCACGCCCTCGGGTCCGGCGACGGCGTTGCTGGCCTGGTACACCTGCCGGTTGTGCGGCGAGGCGAAGACCTTGCCGGGCACCGCGGCGTCGAGCATGCCGCGCCCGACGAGCCCGGCGTGCATCGGCTCGTGGCCGGAGCCGCCGCCGGAGACGATGCCGACGACGCGGGCGGGGTCCGGCGCGACGGCCTGGACGAAGACGGGGTCGGTGTGCAGGGCGACGACGTCGGCGTTGGCGCGCGCGAAGCCGCCCAGCGCCCGGTCGACGTAGTCGCCCTCGGACGCGAGGAACGGTGCTGCCATATGAAGGAACTCAGCTCTCAGACTGACAGTGGTGGGCCCAGCGACTCGCGGGTGATCAGGGTCGCGGGCAGGACGATGTCGGCGAGGTCGGTCTCGCCGGCGATGCGGCGCAGCAGCAGCTCGGCGGCGGCGCGCCCCATCTCGTACGCCGGCTGGGCGATCGCGGTGATCGGCGGCTCGACGAGCGGGAAGAGGCTCATGTCGTCGAAGGCGAGCAGGCTCACGTCGGTCGGGATCTTCAGCCCGGCCGCGCGGATGGCCATGAGCGCGCCGACGGTGACGAGGTTGTTGAAGCAGAACACGGCGGTCGGGGGCTCGGGCATGGCCAGCAGCTGGGTCATGGCCCGGTGGCCGCCGTCCTCGCCCAGGTGGCCGTGGCTGATGTACTCCTCACGGACGGGCAGGCCCGCGTCGCGGTACGCCAGCCGGAAGCCGGACAGCCGCTGGCAGGCGGTGTCGAAGTCGCGCGGGCCGGAGATCATCGCGACCTTGGTGTGACCGAGCCGGAAGAACTCGCCGACCGCGTCGCGGGTGACCTTGCGGTTGTCGGTGCGCACCAGCGGCGCGTGCAGTCCGCGCGGGCGCCGGTCGACGAGCACCAGCGGCCCGCGCTGACCGGTGAGGGCCGAGCGGAAGCTCTCGTCGGTGCCCAGCGTGGTGGCGGCGAGCCCGGCGAAGGTGCCGTCGTGCAGCGAGGTCACCATCTGCCGCTCCCGCTCCGGGTTCAGGTGGGAGCCCGCGATGACGAGCTGATAGCGCTCCTCCGCGGCCCGGTCGGCCATGCCCTGCGCGACCGAGGCGTAGAACGGGTTGACGATGTCCGGCACGAACAGGCCGAGCACGCTGCTGCGGCCCTGGGACAGGGCGCGTGCGGCGGCGCTGGGCACGTAGTCGAGCCGGGCCGCGGCGGCCAAGACCTTCGCCTTGGTCTCCGCGGTCACCGACGCCTCATCGCGCAGGGCGCGCGTCACGGTTGCGGTCGACACCCCGGCCAGTCTGGCCACGTCCCGAATGCCTGCCACAATCTGCTCCTCAGCTGGTAAAAGCGGACCCTCATCAAACCGGAAGGACGCCGGCTTCCACCAGGGCCGACCGGATGGTAACCCGCTCCGCCTCGCTCACGGGGGTCAACGGGTGAGCGCCGAGCCCGCCGTTGCGGCCCTGCAGCTCGAGCGCGGCCTTGATCCGGACCGTCATGTTCGGCCCGTCGATGGCGCGCCACACCGGCAGCAGCTTGTTGTGGATGTCCAGTGCGGTCTTGTGGTCGCCGGCCTGCACCGCGTTCCACTGCGCGACGCACAGGTCGGGCACGACGGTGAGGGTCGCGCTGACCGCGCCCTGGGCGCCGAGGAGGTAGGCCGGGTACAGCAGGTCGTCGACGGCGGTCAGCACCGCGCCCTCGGTCGGGGCGGCCTTGAGCAGGTCGGCGAGCTGGTGGATGTTGCCGCCGGACTGCTTGACGCCGACGACCAGCTCGATCTCCTGGATGCACCGGTAGACGGTGGTGGCCGGGATCAGCGCGTACGGGATGACGTTGTAGATGATGACCGGCGCCCCGGTGGCCTCGGTGATGCGCCGGTAGTACTCGATCGTCGTCGCCTCGTCGGGCTGGAACAGGTAGTGCACCGGGGTCACCTGCAGCGCGTCGACGCCGGTCTCGGCGATCGCCTTGCCGTAGCGGATGACCTCGGCGGTCGAGTCGCGGATGATGCCGGCGATGACCGGGATCGCCCCGGCGACCTCCTCGACGGCGACCTTCGCGATGGTCACGGACTGCTCCAGCGAGAGCATCTGCCCGTCACCGGTCGAACCGGTGACGCAGATGCCCTGCACGCCGGCCGCGAGGTGCAGCCGGATCTCGGCCCGCAGCGCCTCGACGTCGATGTTCTCGTCGGCGTCGAACGGGGTCACGAGCGGCGGGATGACGCCCTTGAAGGCGGTCTTCGTAGCCAGGGACATGTGTTTGCAGCCTTTCCAAGCCTCAGCGGTTCATGTAACCGGTTACAGCTGACCGCCAGAATCGCCGATCTCCGGCCTCCTGTCAACGGCTTGTTTCAGGGCACTGAACTGGAATGTTTCGTCTTCCCCACTTGACACCGACCGGGCCTGCCGTCACGGTGTAACCGTTAACACGGGGCAGCAATCAGTCGGCAACAGCGAGGACACATCACATGCTTCGACGCCCTCCGAGAGCTCGGCACACCCTGACGGCAGCTGCCGTCGCCGGCGCTCTCGCCCTGACCTCGGCCTGTGCTCCACCGTCAGCCAAGAGCCCGGGCGGCAGCGCCGCGGACAACGGCGGCCCGATCAAACTGACCTTCTGGACCAACCTCACCGTCAAGGCGCAGGCCGACGTCATCAAGCAGCAGGCGGACCAGTGCGTCGCCAAGCAGACCGACGTCAGCGTGGCCTTCGAGGCCGTGCCCTTCGACAGCATGTATCCGAAGATGGTCACGGCGTTCCGGGCCGGCAACGGCCCCGACATCATGAACACCATCGAGGGCGGCGTGGCCGCGGCGCAGGCCGGCGACTACATCGTCCCAGTGGACGACGTGGTCGACAAACACGGGCGGGACGACTTCGTCGGATCGTTCCTGCACGCGGTGGGCAAGGACGGCAAGACCTGGGCGGTGCCGGACTGGGCGCTGCACCAGGAGGTGTACTACCGCAAGGACCTCTTCGCGGCCAAGGGCATCAAGGTGCCGACCAGCTGGAGCGAGCTGCTCACCGCGGCCAAGGCGCTGGACAACCCGGCCGGCGGCGTGCGCGGCTTCTCGGTGCCGATGGCCTCCGCGCTCGTCGCGCCGCAGACGTACTACCAGTTCCTCTACGCCAACGGCGTGCACACCTTCGACCCGAAGACCGGCGCCTACGCGCTGGACAAGGACAAGGCCAAGGCCGTCGAGGCGACCCAGTTCATGCTCGACCTCTACAAGGCCGCCTCCCAGCCGGAGTCGCGCACGTGGGCCTGGACCGACTTCCGCACCGCGTTCGTGCAGGGCAAGAGCGCGATGACGCTGGACTTCGGCGCCGTCGTGGGCATGGCCAACGAGCAGAACCCCTCGATGCTCGACAACATCGGCGTGTTCCAGCTGCCCGGCCCGACGACGGAAGCCAAGCCGCAGGGCTCGCTCGGCGGCGGCTACTTCTACATGATCGGCAAGAGCAACGACCGCCGGCAGCAGGCCGCCAAGGACCTCGTCGGCTGCATGATGCAGGCGGACCTGCAGGCGGCCCGGGTCAACACGCGCCCCGTGTTCGCCCTGCCGGCCACCAACAGCGCTGCCAGGTCCGCCGTCTACACCGGTAACCCCACGGTGCAGAAGTTCGCCGAGCAGGTGCAGACCATCCGCGACAAGTCGCTGCCCGAGTGGTACCGCTACGGCATGGAGGCCGGGCTCAACCCCTTGGCCGGCCAGATCGAGGCGACCACCTTCGTGGGCGACAACCTTCAGGCCGCGGCGGCCGGCAACCAGACCGCCGAACAGGCCTTCGACAAGATCAATACCGAGATGAAGCGTCTCGCCAAAGTGAGCTGACAGGCGGACTCATGGCCTCCACACCCGCGGTCTTCTCGCGTGGGCTGACCGGACGGCAGCAGCGGGCAGGCATCGCCTTCGCCCTGCCCGCTGCGCTGCTGTTCGCGACGATCCTCGCGTACCCCATCTTCGAAAGCTTCCGTACCTCGCTGTTCTCGATCGACCTGCTCACCGGCAACGCCGAGTTCGCGGGCCTGTCGAACTTCAGCGAGATCTTCTCCGACGAGACGCTGTGGTCGACGATCGGCCACACACTGATCTGGACCGTGCTGTCGCTGGCCGGCCAGCTCGGCCTGGGCCTGGCCGCGGCGCTGCTCATCGACGCCGACTGGCCCGGGATGCGCTGGATCCGCCAGCTGCTGCTGATCCCGTACGTCGTGCCGGTCATCGCCAGCGCGCTGGTCTGGCAGTGGATGCTCGACGGGCACTACGGCGTCATCAGCACCAGCCTGCAGTCCTGGGGCGCGCTCGACCCGGGAGCCAACCCGCTCGGGCAGGAGTCGACCTCGCTGGCGACGGTCGTGCTCGTCAACATCTGGCGCGGCTTCCCGTTCGCGATGCTCGTGTTCTGGGCGCGCATGCAGAGCATCGACCCGGCGCAGTACGAGGCGGCCCGGGTCGACGGCGCCGGTCCGTGGCGCGAGTTCGTCCACGTGACGCTGCCCAACCTGCGCTCCGCGGCGCTGTCCCTGCTGGCGCTGCGGGGCATCTGGACCCTCATGTACTTCGAGCTGGTGTGGCTGCTGACCCGCGGCGGCCCGGCCGGGTCCAGCGAAGTGTTGTCGACGTACATCTACAAGGTGGTCATGGGTGAGTTCCGTGTCGGTTACGCAGCAGCGATCGCATCCTTCGCCGGGCTCTTCCTCGGCCTCGTCGGGCTCGTCGGCTGGATCCTCTACCGGTTCCGCGTCCGGCGTGCGGCCTGAGCAGCGGCGCTCGAAGGCGTCCAAGGCCGGGATCGCCGGCCGGGTCGTCGCGCTCGCCCTCATCGTCTTCTTCGCCGTCGGGCCGATCCTGTGGATGGTGATGAGTTCGGTACGCCCGGCGGACCAGCTCTTCCAGAGCGACCCGTCGGTCGTGCCGACGGCGGTCACCGGCGCCTGGTACGAGGAGGTGTTCGGCTCCGGCGCGCTGCGCTGGTTCGCCAACAGCTTCGTGGTCGCGATCGTGACGACGCTCGTCTCGCTCACGCTGGGCACGGCGGCCGGCTACGCGGTCACCCGGTTCACCTTCCCGGGCCGCCGGGTGCTGCTGGCCTGCCTGGGCGTCTCGTACCTCTTCCCGGCGATCCTGCTGCTGGTGCCGCTGTATCTCGTGCTCGCCTCGCTGGGCCTGGCCGGCTCCCTGGCCGGCATCATCATCGCGCACCTGACGATCACGCTGCCGCTGACGACGTGGCTGATGAAGAGCTTCGTGGAGGCGGTGCCACGGGAGCTCGAGGAGGCCGCGTGGGTCGACGGCCAGGGCTACCTGGGCGCCTTCCTGCGCGTGACGCTGCCGCTGCTGCGCACGGGCCTGGCCACCACGGCCATGTTCGCCTTCATCCTCTCCTGGGACGAGTTCCTGCTCGCCAGCGTCATCGCCCAGGGCGACAACGTCACCGCACCGGTCGGCATGGCCGGCCTCGTGACCTCCTTCGACATCCGCTGGGGCGCCATCATGGCGCTGAGCACCCTCGTGACGATCCCGGTCGTGGTCCTCTTCTTCGTGCTGCAGCGGTACTACGAAAAGGGCCTGACCGCCGGCAGCGTGAAAGGCTGAATCCGTTGGACACCAACGTCCTGACCCCGCAGGTGCTCGTGGTCGGTGCCGGCTCGGCCGGCGTGTCGGCGGCGGTCGCCGCCGCCGAGTCGGGCGCCGACACGCTGCTCGTCGAGGCGACCGGCCACGTCGGCGGCACGCTCGCCTGGCAGCTGCTGGAGCACAGCGCCGGCTTCCACGACGCCGCCGGCAACCAGGTCACCGGCGGCGTCGGGCAGCGGATCATCGCGCTGTTGCAGAGCTACGGCGGCAGCCCCGGCCACATCCCGGACGACGTCGCCTACACCGCCACCCGCACCCCGGTCAACCACGCCGAGCTCGCCATGGCCGAGGCCGTGCTGCTGCACCGGGCCGGCGTCACGCTCATGCTCAACACCGCCGTCGTCGGCGTGTCCACAGTGGACTCGAAAGTCGCCGAGGTGCGCGTGGAGACGGCCGGCTCCGGCGGTACCGTCATCAGACCCACCATCGTCGTGGACTGCTCCGGCGACGCGGTCGTGTTCGCCCTGGCCGGCGCGGCCGTGCAGACCGACCGGCCGGGCCGCACCCAGCCCGTCTCGCTCCTGCTGCGCCTCGGCGGCGTCGACTTCGGCCCGCTGCTGGACCACGCCCGCGCGCACCCCGAGGACTTCCGGGCCGGCAGCCGCATCGGCCGGCCGGACGAGGACCACGTGAACCTGTGGGGCTTCGGCGCGCTGCTGGACGCCGGCCACGCCGACGGACGCCTCTCGTGGCGCCGCACCGAGCTGCACCTGGCCGGCTGGCCGACCCGCGGCGAGGCGGTGCTGAACGTGACCCGCACGGTCTCGGGCTACCTGATCCTCGCCAACCAGGTGCTGGAGACGGTCGCCTGGTTCCGCCGCTACGTTCCCGGCGGCGCCAACGCGTACCTGTCGGCCGTCGGCGACCGCGTCGGCGTCCGCGAGTCCCGCCGGATCCTCGGCCTGCGCACGCTCACCCAGGACGACGTGCTGAGCGCCCGCCGCGACGAGACCGCGATCGGCATGGGAGCCTTCCCGATCGACGTCCACGACGCCGACGCACCAGGCCTGTCGCACACCGACGGGCTGCCCGCCGCCTACGACATCCCCTTCGGCACCCTGGCCGCCCGCGACCTGACCAACCTGCTCGCCGGCGGCCGCTGCATCTCCACCACCCACGAGGCGAACGGTTCGGCCCGCATCACCGCGACCTGCTTCACCACCGGCGAGGCGGCGGGCACGGCGGCGGCCCTGGCCGCACTCGGCGGCACCGACACCCACGCCGTGGACGTCGGCAAGCTCCAGGCGACCCTGCGCTCCCGCGGCGTCATCGGCGCCCGGTAACCCAGAAGGATGCCGCCCGGCCCGGCCTTCGCGGGCGCGCCGGGCGGCCTCTTCCGCCTACAGCTTGCCCACTTCCCAGCGCTCGGCTTCCCCGCACTCGGCGGAACGGCGGTGAGCCCAGCGGGTCAGCGCGACTGGTAGACGAACCTGTCCGTGGCGGGCGTTCTAGTAACGATCGAGGATGCCCGGCCGGATGGTCGGGGCATCCTCGCGTTGACCCGACGTACGGCGCCGAACGCATGGACCGCAGCCAGATGCGGGCGTCAGGGCGCGTACGGGTGGCACCTTGGGGCGGTGCGGAGCGACGTGGGTTCTGTCGGTGACTGGGGTTGCCCCGTTTTGACGGACAGGGTTGTTGAGGTGGTGTCAGGCTACCTGACAGAGCTGGGATTCGTTGCGTAGCTTGGTTTCGTAAGCTGCTGGGCTGAGATAGTCCAATGTGGAGTGTCGACGGCGGGTGTTGTACCAGCCTTCGA
>NZ_JBEXDG010000007.1:224557-264528 GCF_040605635.1 Dactylosporangium sp. NPDC005555 | reverse complement strand
TCTCCGGCTTCTACGTCGAGAACGCCGGGAAGCTGTACCGCGCCTGCGGCAACTGCACGAACTCCTACCAGCGCAACGTCGTCGTCGACAACATCCGCGTGAAGTCGCTGAAGGTCGTCGCCGGCATCAACACCAACTGGGGCGACACGGCCCGCTTCACCCGCGTCACCGTCATCGGCGACAGCTCCCACAGCACGATCATCTGCGACAAGTACAAGGGCGTCCCGAAGGGCAGCGAGCCCAGCCACATCGGCAGCGGCCCTGACAGCACCAACTGCTTCTACAACCCGAACACCGACGTGATCTGGGCCTGACGGCATCGGAGGGGCCCTGTGCCAGGGCCCCTCCGATGTTCAGACGGCGACCGTCTCCCGCCGCGCCGCCGGTGCCGGAGCCGGTCGTCTGCGGCCGAACCACAGCACCCGGGCCACGATCGAGGGGGCGAACAGCGCCGGCGGTGCCTGCATCAGGTTCGCCACCTCCAGGAACCGGCGGCCGACCGCGGCACTGCGGCCCGACGCGGTCTGGATCCTCGCCACGTACGCGTTGAGGAAGCGGGTCTTGCCGGTGCGCTCACCCTGGATCTCGGGGTTGGCGAGGTCGGCGCCGACCGCGATGTCCCACGGCACGTCGACGACCTTGGCCGCGCGGGCGTAGAACCGGCGCGGCAGCCCCTCCCGGCCGGCCCGCAACGCGTCACGCAGCTCGATCGCCTCCGCCGCCGCGACCGTCATGCCCTGGCCGTAGGCGGGGTTGAAGGCGCAGACGGCGTCGCCGATCGACACCAGGCCGTCCGGGAGGCGGCTCATCCGCTCGTACCGGCGGCGCACGCTCGCCGGCAGCCGCATCCGCAGCGGCGGGCCCAGCGGCTCGGCCGTGCTGAGCAGCTCGCGCAGCCGCGGGTCGGGCAGCTTCGCGGCGAAGTCCGCGAAGGCGTCGGTGGGCGGTGCCTGGCCCGCGCCGACGCCGAGCAGCGTCACCATCCACCGGTCGCCGTCGGCGGCGATCGCGACCGCGCCGAACGGGCGGCCCGCGTTGGGGGAGTTGATGATCGCGGCGTAGTCCTGCGCGCCGGGGACCCGGCGGTAGTCGCGGGACACGTAGACGGTCAGCGGGTCGACGCGTTCCTCGGCCGGGCGGTCGAAGCCGAGCGCGGCGAGCCACGTCGGGCCCCGGTTGCCGCGGCCGGTCGCGTCGACGACGAGGTCCGCGGCCACGTCGTGCTCGCCACCGGCGACGGGCCGGACCTTCGCGCCGGTGACCCGGACGCCGTCGAACAGCAGGCCGGTCGCCTCGTGACCGTCCAGGACGACGATGTCCGGGCACGCGAGGACGTGCCGGCGGACGGCCGCCTCGAGGGTCGGGCGGCTCACGCACAGCCCGGCGAGGCCGGACGCGACCCGGGGCATCGGCCGGTCGCCGGTGACCCAGACGCAGTCGCGCATGAGGTCGAGGGGGATCGCGCCCGCGGCGGTCAGTTCGGCGACGATACCGGGGAACAGCTCCTCGAGGACCTGGCGGCCGCGGGCGAGGAGCCCGTGGGAGTGCTCGCCCTGCGGCACACCCTTCCGGTTGGCGGCGCCGGCGGGGAGGGTGTCGCGGTCGAATATGGTGACGTTCGCAAATGACTCACTGAGGACACGCGCGGCGAGAAGCCCGGCCATACTGGCACCGAGCACGACGGCATGACCGGACTTTTCCTTGGGTGACAAGGGAATCCTCCGTTTGAGGTGGCTGGCTGTGCGCAAACCGTAGCCACCTGCTTCGACCCGTGCCGTCTCCAACGGGACTGTCAGCTCGCCGACCGATCCGTATCAGGCCGCCGAACCCTGTCCGAACAGGGGAGATGCGAACCGGCGCCGGATCTCTAGGGTGTCCCGATGTCCTCCATCGTCGCCGACCCGACGCAGACCCGGTCGTGGCGCATCCGCAACAGCGCGTGGCTGCTCGTGCCCTTGCTGACCCTCGGCTGCCTCAGCGGCGCCGGCCTGATCGTCGTCGGCATCCGCGCCCGCCGCGTGGACTGGTGGCTGCCGGGCGTCGGCTACGTCGTCGCCGGCTGCTCCGCGAGCTTCCTCAGCCAGGGCACCGCGGTCGGCGGGGCGTTCTTCGGCCTGTACTGGGCGCTGTGGGTGCTCGCGTGCGTCCACAGCCTGCTGGTCAACCCGGCCTGGCTGCGGTGGCGGGCGGAGCAGTTCCGGCTCGCCACCACCGCGCCGGCCGAGGCGACCGGCCAGTCGATGGCGGTCAACGTCAACACCGCGTCGCCGCAGCAGCTGGCGGCGCTGCCCGGGTTCGACCCGGCGCGCGCCGCCCGGGTGCTCGCGGAACGCGCCGCCCGGCAGGGGTTCGGCAGCGTCAACGAGTTCGCCGAGGCCGCCGGGCTGACCCACGACGAGCTGCGGCAGCTGCGCTACTGGCTGACCGTCTGAAGCCGGCGGGACGGATGCGGCGCCCCGCCCCGCCGGTGATCAGGAACCGCCGCGGATCAGGCGAGGCGCAGCCAGGCCGCCGTGTCGTCCGGCAGGCGGCCGACGGCGAGCTCACCGCTGGCGAGCAGGACCTCGCCGGCGGGCAGGTCGACCGGCGCGCCGGACAGGTTGACGACGCAGGCGAAGCCGCCGTCGCGGGTGAACGCGAGCACGTCCGCGGGCGCGTCCAGCCACGCCATCGGCCCGTCGCCGAGTCCCGCCTCGTGGCGGCGGACGGCGAGGGCCCGCCGGTACAGGCTGAGCATCGACGACGGGTCGGCGCTCTCGGATTCGACGGTCCACTGTGTCCAGCCGGCGGGTTGCGGGAGCCAGCCGGACGCCCCGACCTCGGCGGTGGACCAGGGCAGCGGCACGCGGCAGCCGTCGCGGCCGGGGTCGGCGCCGCCGGTACGGGCGAAGATCGGGTCCTGCCGGGACGCCGCTGGGAGGTCCTCGACCTCGGGCAGGCCGAGCTCCTCGCCCTGGTAGACGTAGACGGAGCCGGGCAGCGCCATGGTGAGCAGCGCGGCGGCGCGGGCCCGGCGGGTGCCGAGCGCCAGGTCGGTGGGGGCGAGGTGCCGGGTCTGGCGCAGGTGGTGCTCGAAGCCGGTCTCGGCCCGGCCGTAGCGGGTGACGTGCCGCGTGACGTCGTGGTTGGACAGCACCCAGGTGGCGGGCGCGCCGACCGCGGCGTGCGCGTCGAGGGTCTCGTCGACGCACCGGCGCAGCGCCTTGGCGTCCCACGGGCAGCCGAGGAAGTCGAAGTTGAACGCGGCGTGCAGCTCGTCGGGGCGCAGGTACTGGGCGAAGCGCCGCGGGTCGGCGAGCCAGACCTCGCCGATGAGGGCCCGGCCGCCGGGGTAACTGTCGGCGACGCGGCGCCAGGCGCGGTAGATGTCGTGGATCTCGTCGCGGTCGTTCCACGGGTGCGGGTCCGGCGGCGACGCGGGGTCGAAGTCGGGCAGGGCGGGGTCCTTGGCGACCATCGCCGCGGAGTCGATACGGATGCCGTCGACGCCCCGGTCGAACCAGAACCGCAGGACGTCCTCGAACTCCTCGCGGACGAGGGGGTTGTCCCAGTTGAAGTCGGGCTGGCCGGCGTCGAACATGTGCAGGTACCACTGCCCGTCGGCGACCCGCGTCCAGGCGGGCCCGCCGAAGATCGAGCCCCAGTCGTTGGGCGGCAGGTCGCCCTGGGAGCCGCGGCCGTCCCGGAACCAGAACCGGTCCCGGTAGGTGGGGTCGGCCAGGGCCCGCTGGAACCAGGCGTGCGCGGTCGACGTGTGGTTCGGCACGATGTCGATGATGATCCGGATGCCCAGGGCGTGCGCCTCGTCGATCAGCGCCTCGGCCTCCGCCAGGGTGCCGAACGCCGGGTCGATGTCGCGGTAGTCGGCGACGTCGTAGCCGGCGTCGGCCATCGGCGACGGGAACCATGGGCTGAACCAGATCGCGTCGACCCCCAGGTCCCGCAGATACCCGAGGCGGGCCCGGACCCCGGCCAGGTCGCCCACGCCGTCGCCGTTGTCGTCGGCGAAGGACCGCGGATAGATCTGGTAGATGGCCGCGTCGCGCCACCATCGGGTATCTGCTGTGGACACTGGAGGTCCCCGCTTTCTCTTGGTCGGTGAGGGTTCTAGAAGCCGGAGTTGCCGGGGCCGCGCACCAGCGTGTAGCCGGTGTTGTTCAGCAGGCCGCCGGATGCGGCGCCGCTGACGGTGACGGAGTTGAAGGTGGCGCTGCCGACGACGTTGATCTCGATGCCGTACGTGCCGGCGCCGGCGATCCTCACCCGCTCGAAGGTGACGTTGGAGACGGTGCGCTGCCAGCTGAACAGCAGCCCCTGGTAGGAGCTGTCGAGGATGTCGACGTCCCGCACGATCACCGGGGTGGTGATGTCGCGGGCCTCGGCGTAGAACCAGAGACCGCCGATCGAGGAGCCCCAGTTGCGCTCGTACCCACCGGTGCGCGTCAGCGTGTTGCGCTGCACGCTCGTCGTCCCGCTGAACGGCTGCGCGCCGTGCCAGGTGCTGATCGCGACGCCGGACGCGGCGTAGACCGTGTCGGAGAACAGGTTGTCCTCGATCCGGTTACCGTTGCCGCCGTAGATCGCGGCGGTGTTGGCGAGCATCGGCAGCTGCGCGGTGTTGAACGTGAACGCGGAGTTCGTCACCGGCGCGCTGTTGGACCACATCGCGAGTGCGTCGTCGCCGGTGTTGCGCAGCACGCTCTGCTCGACGCGGGTGTTGCGCAGGTCGCCGTTGAGGTTGACCCCGTCGGCGAACGTGTCCCGGATGCGCACGCCGACCATGTACAGGCCGTCGGTGCCGCTGGACGCCCACAGACCGACCTTCGTGTGCTCGATCCACAGGTTGTGCAGCAGCGACCCGGTGCCGAAGTTGCCTTCCAGGGCCGCGTCGAAGTTGGTGTCGTCGCGGTACCGGACGTCGCCGGCGATCGTGAAGTCGGCGAGCTGGACCTTGGAACCCGTGGCGAAGAAGCCGCCCTTGCCGTTGCTGCCGCGGACCGTGGTGTGCCACATGCCGGCGCCGCGGACGGTGACGTTGTCGACGTTGATCCGGGTGTTGATGTCCCAGGTGCCCGCCGGCAGCCACAGCGTCTTACCCTGCGACTTCGCCGCCGCGACGGCCGAGTTGAACGCGCCGGTGTCGTCGCCGGAGCCTGCGACCGCGCCGTAGTCGGTGATGGACAGCGAGTTCGCCGGGGCGGTCAGCGGCGCCGCGACGACCTCGGTGTCGATGAGGTCGACGGTGATCGGGGTGCCGCCGTCGTTCTGCAGCTTCAGCACCGTGCCCGCCGGGTAGCTGGGCAGCGTGGTGCGGAACTCGTCGAAGAACCGGTGCGGCTCGCCGCCGGCCGGGTTGTTGTCGTACGGGTACGCGCCGTACACCCAGCTGTAGGTGGAGCTGACCGGCAGGTCCTTGACCTTCGCGCCGCCGGCGTAGACGGCGAGGTTGGCGCTGGTGCCGGTGCCGGCCGCGTTGTCGGGCACGGACGCCCGCACGACGAGGGAGTTGGTCGGCTTGGTGAGGGTGAACTGGACGTACTTGCCGGCGTTGTCGAGGCGCACCGCCCGGCGGCCGGATGCCTCCGCGGCGACGCTGAGGTAGGCGCGGTCCGGGCCGATCGTGGTGGCGTTGGTGCTGCCGTTCTCCGCCTCGTACTCGGTGTAGGCGACGGTCGCGCCCCGGGCCGCGAGGGCGGTGGAGCCGGCGACGGCGACGTTGTCCAGGGACACGTTGCCGGAGTCGCCGCTGTCGTACTGGTAGCCGATCAGGTTGAGCCCGGCCCGCAGCGGCAGCGTCTGCGCCGCGGTGAGCCAGCCGCTACCGGCCGCCAGGGAGATCTGGCCGACCTTCACGCCGTTCGCATAGGTCGACAGCGTCTTCGTGCTGCCGGTGCTGTTGCTGTACCGCAGGGCCGTGGCCGCGTTACCGGCGGCGGTGACGTTGACGGTCCGGATCGCGCGGGCGCCGACGGCGGTGAACCCGGTCGCGTACCCGGTGCCGGTGTAGCCGCCGATCGAGGTCGCGGCGGCCGGCCCGCCGGACAGGAACGCGGTCTCCAGCTCGGCGCCACCGGACGGGGGCGGCGTGGACGTCGACGGCGTCGGCGAGGTGGCGACGGCCGCGGCGACCAGGTTGTCGAGGTTGACGTTGCCGGAGTCGGCGGTGTCGAAGCGGTAGGCGACGCTGTTGGTCCCGTTGTTCAGCGTGACGGTGTCGGCGCGGGTGCCCCAGGTGTCCCAGTTCGCGGTCGCCGGCAGCGACACCTGCGTGAGGCGGGTGCCGTTGACGTACAACGACAGCGTCATCGCCGACCCTGTGCCGTTGGCGTAGCGCAGGGTCAGCGACGACGAGCCGGCACCGGAGCGGCTGACGCTGAACGTCGTCGCCGCGTTGCCCCGGTTGCCGTCGGTGTAGCCGCCGACGAACCCGGTCCCGGAGTATCCACTGTGGTCGGTCGCGACGACGGTGCCGCCGGACAGCGCCGCCGACTCCGCCTCGTAGGTGCCGGCCGGCGGCGCCGGGATGTCGGCGACGACGAGGTTGTCGAGGTTGACGTTGCCGGAGTCGGCGGTGTCGAAGCGGTAGGCGACGCTGTTGGTCCCGTTGTTCAGCGTGACGGTGTCGGCGCGGGTGCCCCAGGAGTCCCAGTTCGCGGTCGCGTTCAGGCTGACCTGGGTGACGCGGGTCCCGTTGACGTACAGCGACAGGGTCTTGGCGGAGCCCGTGCCGTTGGCGTACCGCAGGGTGAGCGTGCGCTGCGCCGTACCGGAGACGCCGACGCTGAATGTAGTTGCTGCCCGGCCCTGGTTGCCGTCGACGTAGCCGCCGACGAAACCGGAGCCGGTGTAGCCGCTGTGGTCGGTGGCCGTGGCGGCGCCACCGCTCAGTGCGGCGGACTCGGCCTGGTAGGTGGTGGTGGCGGCCTCGGCGCGCATGGTGGCGGCGAGGGTGATGGAGGCCGCCGCGACCAGGGTGGCGGCCCCGATCGCGAGCAGGCGGGATCGTCGGAGCATCGAACCGATCTCCTTAACGGGGTGAAAATGGGGTGGTGTCAGCCTTTGAGCGCGCCCGCGGACAGGCCGCTCAAGATGCTGCGTTGGAAGACGGCGAACACGACCACCATCGGGACGCTCGCGATGGCGAGGCCGGCGAACATCTCGTTGGGGGTCACGTAGCCGTTGAACGCCAGGCGGCTCAGCGCGACGCTGATCGTCTGGTTGTCAGGGTCGGGCAGCACGAGCATCGGCCACAGGAAGTCCTTCCAGGCGCCGATGATCGCGAAGATCGACACGACGGCGAGGACCGGGCGGGACAGCGGCAGCACGATGTGCCAGAGCATGCGCAGCCGCCCGGCGCCGTCGATGCCGGCGGAGTCCAGCAGCTCGTCGGGGATCTGGTCGAAGAACCGCTTGAGGACATAGATGTTGAACGCGTTCGCCGCGCCCGGCAGCCACAGCGCCCACGGCGTGTTGAGCAGGTTCACGTGCAGCAGCGGCACGTCGGCGACCGTGAGGTAGCTGGGCACGAGCAGCGCCGCCGCGGGCAGCATCAGGCTGGCGAGCATCCCGCCCAGGATCAGCTTGCCGAAGCGGGGCCGCAGCTTCGACAGCGCGTACGCGGCGGCGACGTCGACGATCAGCTGGAACAGCCAGCCGCCGACCGCGTAGAACGCCGTGTTCAGCAGGTACCGGCCGATGTTGAGCTTCCGCCAGGCGTCGAGGTACGTCTCCGGGTGCCAGCTGTGCGGGACGAGGGTCGGCACCGGCTGGGCCAGCTCGACCGGGGTCTTCACCGCACCGGTGACCATCCAGTACAGCGGGAACACGAACACCAGGACGAACAGCGCCGCGAGGCTCCACAGCACGACCCGGTAGAGCACCGGCCGGCGGCGCAGCTCACTGTCGGAGATGAGGGATCGCATCAGGACTTCCGGGTCAGTCGCAGGTACACGGCGGAGAACGCGCCCAGGACGACGAACAGCAGCACGCTCATCGCGGCGGCCATGCCGAAGTCGTTGTTGACGGTGAACGCGTAGCGGTAGATGAGCACCATCACCGTGATCGAGTCCGGGTTGGTGGTGCCGGTCAGCTGGTAGGGCTCGATGAACACCTGCATCGTCGCCACGATCTGCAGCAGGAGCAGGACGAGCAGGATGAAGCGCATCTGCGGCAGCGTCACGTGCCGGATCCGCTTCCAGACGCCGGCGCCGTCGAGCTCCGCGGCCTCGTAGAGCTCACCGGGGATGCTGGCCAGGCCCGCCAGGTACATGATGGTGGCGCCGCCCATGTTGGCCCAGGTGCTCACCAGTACCAGCGAGACCATCACCATCCGGGGTGACTGCGTCCATCCGGACTCCGGCAGGTGCAGCGCCGACAGGACCGCGTTGAACAGTCCGTTGCCGGGGTCGTAGAAGTACTGCCAGAGGATGACCGTGACGATCGGCGGCAGCATCACCGGCAGGTACACGGCGAACCGGAAGAACCCCTTCAGGTGGCGCAGCTCGTGGATGACGATCGCCACCCCGAACGGGACGAGATAGCCGAACACCAGCGCCAGGCCGGTGAAGTACAGCGTGTTCTTCCACGCCGTCCAGAACAGCGGGTCGTCGAGCACGGCCTGGAAGTTGGTCAGCCCGACCCACTCCGGCTCGGTGACGAAGTTGTCCTGCTGGAAGGCGAGGATGACGCCCTTGATGAGCGGCCACCAGCTGAACAGCCCGAAGCAGAGCAGGCCCGCGGCCAGGAAGACGTAGGCGCTGACGTTGTCGGCGATCCTGCGCTTGGTCCTTCCGTCCCGCGCGGCCTTGACGAGAGGCCGCGCGGGACGGGTAGGGGTGATCGTCGCCATCGTTACTTGACTGTCGCCAGGATCTGGTTGACCTGGGTCTCGGCGTCCTTGAGCAGCTGGTCGACGTTCGCGTTCGGGTCGGTGAGGACCTTGAACATCGCGGTGTCCAGCGCCGCGTAGACCTGCTGCGCGTTCGGCGGCTCGACCTTCAGCGGGATGCCGGAGCTGGCGGCGTTGAACGGCTTGTAGTTCGCGGCCGGCACGTTGGCGTACTTGGTGTTCGCGGCGATCAGCTTCTGCTCCGACTCGCCGGTCCAGATGTTGGGCTCCGGGATGCCGACCGGCTGGTTCTTCTCCTTGTCGAGGGCCTTGTCGGCGTCGACGCGGTCGGGGTTGAGCTTGCGGAACGCGAGCCACTGCAGGCCCGCCTTGATCTTCGCGGGGGACAGGCCGGCCTTGAACATGTAGCCGTCGCCGCCGCCGAGGGTGGCCTTGCCGTCGGGGATGACGCCGAGGCCGTAGTCCTCGTACCTGCCCTTGTACTGGTTGACGATGTTGGGCAGGTCGCCGGTGCCGCCGACCATCATGCCGAGCTTGCCCGACGCCATGTGGGTCAGCAGGTCGGCGTACTCGAGGGCCTGCTTCTCGGCCATCGACTTGTCGGTGAACCGCATGTCTTTCAGCTGCTGCAGGACCTGCTTACCCTTGTCGTTGTTGAAGCCGGCCTTCCAGGTCTCGCCGTCCTTGACCGCGACGTCGCCGCCGATGGAGTACAGCTCCGCGGTGAAGTGCCAGCCGCCGGTGTTGTTCTTGCTGAAGTCGCCGTATCCGGTGACGCCGTTGCCGAGCGCGGTGATCTTCTTGGCGGCCTCGCGGACGTCGGCCCACGTCGTCGGCGGTTTGTCGGGGTCGAGGCCGGCCTGCTGGAACAGCGTCCGGTTGTAGATCAGGCCGAGGGAGTAGTTGGCCGACGGCAGGCCGTAGGTCCTGCCCTTGCTGTCACTGAAGACCTGCATGAGGACGGGACGGACATCCTTGATCGCCGGGACCTCGCCGAGGTACGGCGTGATGTCGGAGACCTGCTTCTTCGCGATCAGGTTCTGCGGGTCGGTGAAGTAGACGTAGAAGACGTCCTCCAGCTGGCCGCCGGCCAGTTTGGCGCTGAACGTCTTCGGGTCCATCTGACCCTCTTTGGCGTCGATCTTGATGTTGGGGTGCTTCGCCTCGAAGTCCTTGACGTCCTTCTCGAAGTTCGCCCGGTTGTACTCGTCGGTGGCGGCGGGCATGCCGTTGACGACCAGCGTCACGGGCCCGTCGGCGGCCTCCGACCCGTCCCCTGTATCGCCACATGCTGCCAAGAACAGTGACGCGGCCAGCGTCACCGCCGCGGCGGCGCGGAAGTGCTTCATGGTGCCTCTCTCTCCACGAGCCGAAGAATCGGGCGGCGGGCCCGAGGGGTGTGGCTTCTTGCTCACGACGTGTGAGGGCCGCGCCGTTGTTCCCGGCGCGTGGAGACGAGAGTAGGGCCATGGACATCAGAAAGTCCATAGCTTCTTGCAATCTGATGCAAGAACTCGCCACTTCGCTTGCGTAGCCTTGCAAATGTCGTTGTTTTCCCAGCTCAGGAGCGGTTCTTCACCGGCCCCGTGGAGTCCCGGACGATGAGCTCCGGGTCGTAGAGCTGCTCGTCGAGGGCGACCTTGCGCCCGTCGATCTGCGCCACGAGCGACGCGACGGCGGCCGCGCCGATGGTCTCGACCGGCTGCCGCAGCGTGGTCAGCGGCGGGTCGGTGTAGGCCATGTACGCCGAGTCGTCGAAGCCGATCACGGACAGGTCGCCGGGCACGTCGAGGCCCTGCTTGCGGGCCGCCCGGATGGCGCCGAGCGCGAGGGCGTCGCTGGCGCACACGACGGCCGTCGCACCCTGCGCGAGCAGCCCGTTCGTCGCGGCCTGGCCGCCCTCCATCGAGAACATCGTGCGGGTGACGAGCTTGCGCGCCGGCCCCTTGACCCGGGCCAGGAACTCCTCGACCTTCCGGTCCGACGGGACGTGCCCGGTGGGCCCGACGACGACGCCGATGCGCTGGTGGCCGAGGCTCTGCAGGTGGCTCAGCGCCAGGTCGACGGCCATCGCGTCGTCGACGCCGACCCGCGGGACGTCCCGGTTCTCGTCCGCGGGGTTGATCAGGATGATCGGCAGCTTCCGCCTGCGCAGCGCGTCGGCCTGCTCCGGGCCCGCGTCGGCGTAGCTGGCCGCGACGAACACGATGCCCGCGACCTGCCTGGCCAGGAGCATCTCGATGTAGTGCGCCTCGGACACGCCGTCGGACGTGCGCGTGCACAGCACCGGCACGAGACCCTGCCGGAACAGCGCGCCCGCCATCGCCTCCGCATAGGCCGGGAAGATCGGGTTGTGCAAGTCGGGCAGCACCATGCCGACCAGCCGGGCCATCTCGCTGCGGTGCCGGAACGGCCGCTGATAGCCCATCACGTCCAGCGCGGTGAGCACGGAATCCCTGGTCGCGGCGGCGATGCCGGGCCGGTCGTGCAGCACCCGGCTGACCGTCGCCTCGCTCACGCCGGCGTACTTGGCGACCTTCGACAGTCTCGTGACCACGCCAGCAGTCTAACCACCGGTCATGCAAAAACGCCATCCGATTGTGCAACGAATTGCATAACTGAGGGTAGTCACGAAAGTTGTTACATTGGATCGTGACCTTTCCCGGCCCCGTGCTCGCCGCGCCCATGGCCGGCGGCGCCGGCACCCCGGCCCTCCTCGCCGCGTGCGGCGGCGGCTTCCTCGCCGCCGGCTACCTGACCCCTGACGGCCTGGCGTCGCGGATCGCGGAGACCCGGGCGGGCGGCACATGGTTCGGCGTCAACCTCTTCGCCCCGCCCGCCGTCCCGGCCTCCCGGGCCGCCCTGGCGCGCTATCTGGACGAGCTCCGGCCGGAGTTCGCCGTGTACGACCTGACGCCCACGCTGCCACCGGCGGACGACGACGACGACCACTGGGCGGCGAAGCTCGACCTGCTGCTCGCGGACCCGGTGCCGGCGGTGAGCTTCACGTTCGGCATCCCGGCGGCGGCGACGGTCACCGCGCTGCGCCGCGTCGGCACGCTCGTCCTGCAGACCGTCACCACCCCGGCCGAGGCGCTCCTCGCGGCGGGCGCCGGCGTCGACGCCCTGGTCGTGCAGTCGTCCTCGGCCGGCGGCCACTCGGCCACCCTGACCCCCGCCCGCGTTCCCTCCGCTGTGCCGCCGTTGTCGCTGCCCGAGCTGGTCGCGGCGGTGCGGGGCGCGGTGTCGCTGCCGGTCGTGGCCGCGGGCGGGATCGCGACCCCGGCGGACGTCGCCGCCGCCCTGCACGCGGGCGCCGCCGCCACCATGGCCGGCACCGCCCTGCTGCGCACCGACGAGGCCGGCACCTCCACCCCGCACCGGACCGCCCTCGCCGCGGCCTCGTCCGCCGCGGCTTCCGCTCCGGCCCGTTCCTCCGCCGTGGCCGGCGGCTGGGTCCCGGGTGCCGGCGGCACGGTGGTGACGCGCGCGTTCACCGGGCGCCCCGCGCGGGCCCTGCGCAACGGGTTCGTCGACCGGCACGACGCGACCGCGCCGCTCGGATATCCGCAGGTCCACCACCTGACCGCGCCGCTGCGCAAGGCGGCCGCGGCCGCGGGGGACCTCGACCGGGTCCACCTGTGGGCCGGCACCGGTCACCGGCACGCGGCCACCGGACCCGCCGCCGCCGTGATCGCCGCGCTGACCGCGACCCTGTGACAGCGACAGACATCGATCATTGAGGGCTTCGTGCCCGGCGTGCCGCTGCGATGCGTTCCCGGACGAGGAGATCATCGCGGCCGTCGCCACCGACCCGCCGCCGCGCCGCGTGCTCGGCGCGATGAACTGGGCCATGCACCGCCCCGACGACCTGCCGATGGCCCGCGCCCTCGCCCCGGCCCTCCGCCGCCTGCTCTGACCCGGCCTCGCTGTGACGCCCGGCCCGTTTGTGACGCCCGGTCCGTTGTGACGCCCGGTCCGTTGTGACGCGCGGTCCGTTGTGACGCGCGGTCCGTTGTGACGCGCGGTCCGTTGTGACGTCCGGCCCGGCTGTTATGCGGGCCGGACGAGTCGCGCCGACAGGTCTGTGGCGGCGACGACCGCTCGCAGGGTGTCCGGGTCGCCGCCGTCGAGGCCGAGGGCGGCGGCCCGTGGGTACGGGCGGACCCGCGCACCCGCGTCCTCCAGGGCGAGGATCAGGCCGAGCACCCGGCCCTCGACGTCGCCGGTGAGCAGCACCCGGTGCTCGTGCGACCGGGAGCGGCCGCCACCGGCAAGGGCCTCCTGCAGCACGGCGGCGGTGGAGCGGGTCATCGTGCGGGTGGTGTTCACGCCGGGCGGGGTGGGGGAGTGGACGGGCCAGTAGGCGTGCCGCTCGCCGCGGCGCGGGCGGCGGGGGTGGCCGGCGCAGTGCCGCAGGAACCCGGCGAGGTCGGTGACGTGGTGGGCGCGGGCCTCGGCGGCGAGGACCGCCCACGTGAACCCGCCGACGAGCCCCCACGCGGCGCCGTCGAGCTGGTGGCCGTGGGACCAGGCCCGGACGTCGCCGAGCAGCGCGCGGAACACGGGATCGGCCGCGGGCAGCGCGTCGGCGTCCCGGACGGCGAGGACGGCCCGCAGGTCGGCGTCGTCGAGCGCGCCGAGGTCCAGGCCGGGATCGGACGGGTCGACCCGGACCCGCTGCACGTCGACGCCGACCCCGCCCACGACGGCCCGCACCACCGGCACGACACTCCCGGCCAGCCGCGCACCGCCGGCGCCGTCGACGGTGGGGGAGGACCCTGCGGTCAGCAGATCGGCGAGCCGGGCGAGCGCGTCGGGCGCCGGTGTCGCCCACACCAGGTCCAGGTCGGAGGACTGCCCGGCGACCCCGAGCCGCACCGAGCCCGCGACGTGCAGCCGCCCGGCCGGGTCGACAGCGGCGCAGGTGGCGGCGACGGTGTCCAGCGCGACCCGGTGCGACGGCGACGGCAGAGCGCTCCATGCGGGCAGCGCCGCGACCGCCGGATGGAGCGGGCCGGTGCCGGTGCCGAGCGGCACGCTGTCCCGGACGGCGAACGGCTCGCCGTCGCGGCGGCTGATGAGGTCCACGGCCGAGACGGTGCACTCGATGGGCTCCCAGTCGGCCTGCCACTGTCGTACCCGGGCGTCGACGCCGGGCCCGGTGAGTTTCGCGACCGTCAGGTGCGGTGTGAACCCGTCGCGGCTGTCCTGCTCGACGCAGCCGGGGAAGCGCGCGGCGAGGGCCGCCTGCAGCTCCCGCAGCGGCTCCGGCGGTGACGGCTCCAGCCACACGGTGGTGCTGCCGCGGTGCGTGAACGTGCGGAACGTCGACAACCGGATCCGCACCGGTCCGAGTCCGGCGACGGCCTCCCGCACCGCGGCCGCCGCCTCCGGGAACGAGTCCTCGGGGACGAACCCGTACACCAGGTTGATGTGCGGCATCCAGCGCCGGAACGACGGGTCGTGCGCGGACCGGATCGCCTGGATCGCCTGCCACGCCGGCAACGGGGGCCGCAGGACGAGCGCCGACGTGTGCACGGACGCGGCACCGACCACAGTGGACGGTGCCGTGTCCTGCAGCAGTGCGGTGACGCCGAAATGGTCGGAGACGAACCGGGCACCGTCGAACGGCCGCTCCCCGAAGCGTTCCACGGCGAGCGGCACGAGCCCGCCGGGCGTGGCGGACCGGATGAGGATCCGGTCGAGGCGCCGCGACAGCCCGGTCCGGGACGCGATCGCCGCGAGCGGGTTGACCGCGGGGTCGAACGTGAACCCGGCGTCGTGCGGGTGCAGCGCCCGCCACGCGTCGGTGTAGCCGGCGACGTCGGGGCGGGTGTCGTCGCCGAAGTTGACGTCGGCGAGGACGACGGCGCCGTCGAGGTCGCCGCGGCCGAGCCGTTCGTCGATGATCCGCAGCTGGTGCTCGCGGCGCTGCTCGGCGCCGGTGGTGTGGTCGCTGGTCAGGTGCGCGGCGACGAACCCGACCCGCCGCCCGTTGAGGCCGAGCATGCCGAGGATGGTCCGCTTGTACGTGCTGAGCCGGTGCACCTCGAGCGACATCGCCCACCGGGAGAGCAGGACGGTGCCGTAGTCGGCGTCGGGACCCGCCGACACGTGGTAGCCGGCCCGGACCCACGGCGCGGCGAGCAGCGCGTCCCACAGGGTGGGGGTCACCTCGTGCAGCGCGACGACGTCGGCGCCGAGCCCGTGCAGGAGTTCGACGCAGGCGGGGACGCGCAGCTGCGGGTAGGTGAGGTCCCGGTCGTACGCGTCGGACAGCACGTTGAACGTGGCGACCTGCACGGCGTCGGCCCGCACGTCCCCGGCCGGTGTCGCGGGCACCCACGCGCCGGCGGCGGCGTCGAACCGCAGGCACACGGCCGCGTCGAACGCCACGCTCCGCTTCGGAACGGCACCGGCACCGGCACCGGCACCGGCACCGGCACCGGCAACGGTACCGGCAGCGGCAACGGCCGGCGCGCCCTGCAGTGCCGTGAGGTCCGCGGCGGGCGTGTCGCCGGTGCCGAAGACGAGGTCGACCCGCGCGTGCCGGTCCCAGACGACGAGGTCGCCGGCTTTCACGTACCGCACCCGGTGCCACGGCACGTCCCCCGCGGCGACGAACAGCGGCAGCGGCGTCTCCCGGATCCCGGCGCCCCGCTCCTCGTGACCGACGGCGAACCGGGCGGCGTCGAGGGCCGCGTCGAACCGGATCCGGGACACGACGTCCTGCACGGGACGCAGGCTCCCGGTCCCTTTCGCCATCCCCGGATCGTAGGACGCCGCGGCACGGCGCTCCACCGGTTTAGGCGCCGCCGGGCCGGACGGAGCCGGCGACCGGGGTCGCCCGTCCCGTGCCGGTCCGGCCGCTGTCCGGCGATACACCCGCCGCGGCGACGGACATGGTCAGCCCAGGTCAGCCCAGCCGCACCTCGACGGCGACGGTCTGCCCCTCGACCGTGGTGCGCGCGTCCGGGAACAGGCGGCCCAGCAGGCGCAGCATCGGCGTGTTGTCGGTGAGGACGGCGGCCTCCACGAGCTGGTAGTCGAGGGCCTCCGCGACCGTCACCAGGTGCCGCAGCAGGGTCCGGCCGACCCCGCGGCCCTGCGCGGCGTCGACGACCTCGACCGCGACCTCGGCCCGCCCGGACCCGGTCGCGACGAGGTGGCCGACGCCCTCGGCGACCCAGCCGCCGGGACCGATCCGCTCGGCGACGAGGACGATCCGGCGGCGTCCGTCCACAGCGGACAGTGCCGCCCGGTTCGCCGGGGTCAGCCGGTGCACCGCCGTGTGGTAGCGCAGGTACCGGGACCGGACGGACAGGCCGTCGAAGACGTCCTGCAGCACGTCGACCTCGCCGCGGGCGAGGGGCCTGACACGTAACCGCCTCGCGTCGGGGCGGGACATCACCTCTTGCATACGTCGAGCATCGGCGCGGGCACCGGTGACCCGGATCCGTAGAACTACCGGCGGCGCCGGTAACCGAGTGTCGGAAAGCCGCCCGGCCGCGATAGCATCCGCCGTGGACTCGGTGCTGGCGCGGGCCGTCGCGGCCCTGCACGACGACGGCGACCTGCGCACCGCCCGCACCCTCTTCGAGCAGGCGTGGCAGGAGTCGCCCGGCGACCCGCAGGCCGCACTCGGCCTGGCCGGGCTGTGGGTGCACGAGCGCCGCGACGCGGCCGCCGCCGCCCTCCTGGAGCACCGCCTCGCCCGGGCGCTGACGACCGCGACCGGCCCGGCGGCGATCCGGCTGCGGGCCCGCATCGCCGCGGAGGCCGGCTACTCCGACGGCACCCCCGACGCGGTCCTCGCCGTCCTCGACGAGGCCCGGGCCGCCGGCGACCCGGTCGCGCTCGCCGAGACGCTGAGCCTCGCCCACCACTGCGTCCTGGACCCCGCCCACGCCGGCGTCCGGCACCGGCTCGCCCGGGAGCTGCTCGGCGTCGCCGCCGGCACCGGCCGCCGCGGCGACCTGCTCATGGGCATGCTGTGGCACACCGCGGACCTGTTCCTCGCCGGTGACCTCCTCGCCGAGCGGCGCCTGACCGCGCTCACCGACGCCCTCGCCGAGCGTGACCATCTCGCCGTCGGATACGTCGCCGCCGCGATGCGGGTCATGCTCAGCATCCGCGCCGGCCGGCTCGAGCACGCCGAGTGGCTCGCCGCCTCCTGCGCCGACCGGGGCCGCGACGCCGGCGACGAGGACACCGACGGCTGGCACGGCGGGCAGCTCATGGCGATCCGCTGGTTCCAGGGCCGGATCACGGAGCTGCTGCCGATGTTCGGCGACCTCGCGCACGCCGCGACGCTCAGCGCCATCGACCGGTCCCCGCTCGCGGGGCTCGCCGTCGCCGCGGCCGCCGCCGGTGACCGGGCCCGCGCCGCCGCCGTCCTCGCCCGCATCCGCGGCGACGGCCTCGCGACGCTGCCCCGCGGCAGCAGCTGGCTCGTCACCCTCTACGGCGTCGTCGAGGCCGCGCACCTCCTCGGCGACGACGCCCTCGCCGCGGAGGCCGCCGCGCTGCTCGCCCCGCACGCCCGGCTGCCGATGACGGCGAGCCTCGCCGTCGCCTGCTTCGGCTCGGCCGAGCACGCCCTCGGCGTCGCCGCGCTCACCACCGGCGACCTCGACGCCGCCGTCGCGCACTTCCGGGCCGCGCTGCGCGACAACCGGACGCTCGGGCACCGGCCCGCCGCCCTGCACTCGCGGCGCCGGCTCGCGGAGTCGTTGCAGCGCCGTGACCTGCCCGGCGACGCCGACGCCGCCCGGCGGGAGCTGGACACCGCCGAGGCCGAGGCCGCCGACCTCGACGTCGCGCCCGCCGGCGAGGAGATCCTCGGCCGGGACGCGGAGCGGGCGAGGCTGCTGCAGCTCGCCGCGGAGGCCCGCGACGGGCACAGCCGCGGCGTCGTCGTGCGGGGCGCACCCGGCATCGGCAAGACCACCCTCCTGGACGACCTCGCCGCCTCCGCGCACGGCTTCCATGTCGTCCGGGCCGCGGGCGTCGAGTTCGAGGCCGACCTGCCGTTCGCGGCCCTGGCGGCGCTGACCAGGCCGCTGCTGCCGCTGCTGGACCGGCTGCCCGGCCCGCAGGCGGCCGCGCTGCGGGCGGCGTTCGGCCTGGACGACGGCTCCGACGACGCCGCCGCCGTGGAGCGGTTCGCGGTCGGCGCCGCGACCCTGTCGCTGCTCGCCGCGGCCGCCGACGAGCGGCCCCTGCTGTGCCTCGTCGACGACGCCCACTGGCTCGACCACTCCTCCGCCAGCGCGCTGCTCTTCGCCACCCGCAGGCTCCTCGCCGAGCGGGTCCTCGTCGTGTTCGCGACCCGCGGCGGCGGCGCCTTCACCGCCCCGGGCGCCGCGACCGTCGACCTCGGCGGCCTCGACGGCGAGGCCGGCGCCGCGCTCCTGCGCCGGTGCGGGATCGGCTCCGGCACCGTCGCCGACCGGCTCCTCACCGCCACCGAAGGCAACCCCCTCGCACTGCGGGAGCTCGCCGGTGCCCTCACCGACGAGCAGCGCGCCGGGCGCAGCCCCATCACGGAGCCGCTGCCGACGACGGAGCGCATCGAGCGCGCGTTCACCGACCGGGTCGCCGCCCTCGCCGACGGCGAACAGGTCGCGCTGCTCGTCTGCGCCGCCGCCGGCACCGGCACCCCGGCGCTGCTCGCGCGGGCCCTCACCGGGCTCGGCCTGGCACCGTCGGCGCTGGACGGCGCGACCCGTGCCGGGCTGCTCCTGGAGACCGGCGGCACGGTCCGGTTCCGGCATCCGCTGGTCCGCTCCGCCGTCTACCACCGGGCGCTGCCCGGGCGGCGCCGCGAGGTCCACGCCGCGCTCGCCGGGGCATGCGTCACCGGCGACGACGCCGACCGCCGCGCCTGGCACCTGTCGCTGGCGCTCACCCCGCCCGACGACGCGGTCGCCGACGCCCTCGACGCGACCGCCGGCCGGGCCCGCCGCCGCGGTGGTCTCGTCGCCGAGGCCGCCGCCCTGGAACGCGCGGCCGCGTTCACGTCCGCGCCGCAGCCGCGCGGGCAGCGGCTCGCCCAGGCCGCCCGCGTCTGGGTCGCCGCCGGCGCGGTCGAGCACGCCGTCACCCTGCTCGACGACGCGCTGCCCCTGGCGACGGACACGGCCGGCCGGCTGTGGGTCCTGGGGGAGCGGGCCTACCTGGCGATGCTGCGTGGCGACGCCGACGCCGCGTTCGCCGCGATCGTCGCCGAGGTCGACCGCAACGGCGCCGAGGTGCCCGATCAGGCCGCCCGGTCGCTGAGCCTGGCGATGAACGGCCCGATGCGCACCCTCGACGTCGCCGCGATGGTGCGGATCTGCGTCCGCGCCGCCGAGGTCGCCGGCACCGGACTCCCCGACCCTGACCTGCCGAAGATCGCGATCCGGCTCGCACACGCCCTGACCCTCGCCGGGGACCCGGAAGGGCCGCGGCTCGCCCGCCGCTGCGTCGCCGCCTGCCTCGGCGAACCCGGCCGGCCCCGGGACGCCGACGGGTCCGCCGCCGAGCTCGGCGACATCCTCACCTGGCTGGAGGACCACGCCACCGCGGCGCGGCTGTTCGACCACGACGTCGACGGCGCCCGCCGCCTCGCCGACATCTCCCTGCTCGCATACGCGCTGCCGCTGCGGGCCCGGCTGCGGATACGCACCGGCGACGTCACCGCCGCGTACGCCGACGCGCTCGAAGGCGTCGAGCTCGCCGAGACGATGGGCCTGCCCGTCAACACCGCCGAGGCGCTCACCGCGCTCGCCCAGGTCGAGGCGGTCCTGGGCCGCGCCGACGACTGCGCCGGGCACGCCGCCGCCGCGCTCGCCCTCACCCCCGGCCACCTCGGCGTCGAGGCGCAGGCGCGGGCCGCGCTCGGCGTCACCGCCCTCGCCGCCGGCCGCCACGACGACGCCGTCGCCGAACTCGGCCGCGCCGACGACATCCTGCGCGCCGGCGGCGTCGTCGAGCCCGGGTTCCTGCCGGTCGCCGCCGACCTCGCCGAGGCCCTCGTCAAGACCGGCCAGGCCCGCGCCGCGCACGCCGTCGCCGACCGGCTCGACGCCGCCGTCGCCGCGACCGGCCGCACCGGCCGGGCCGCCGTCGCCGCCCGGGTCCGCGCGGTCCTCGGCGACGACGGCACCGGCTTCGGCCCCGCCCTCGCCGCGTTCGACGGGGTGCCGCTGCCGGTGGAGCTCGGCCGCACCCACCTCGCCCACGGGCAGTGGCTGCGCCGGGCCCGCCGCCGCGGACCCGCCCGCGAACACCTGACCGCGGCCCTGGACCTGTTCGCCGCGGCGGGCGCCGACGCGTTCGCCGAGCAGGCCCACGCCGAGCTCACGCCGTCCAGCGGCCGCGCCGGCCCCGCCGCGGTGCCCGCCCCCGCGACGGCGCTGGACGGGCTCACCCCGCACGAGTGGCGCATCGCCTACGCCGCCGCGGAGGGCCGCACCAGCCGGGAGATCGCCGACCGGATCGTCCTGTCGGTCCGCACCGTCGACTACCACCTCGGCAACGTGTACCGCAAGCTCGGCATCCGCTCCCGCCGCGAGCTGATCCAGCTGCTCGGCGGCCGCGACCCCCGCTGACGGCGCTACCACCCCGGCCGCTGTTACGGTTCCGGGGTGGGCAGCGTGTCGAAGGCCGTGCGGCGGGACCTGCGCGGGTTCCTCGTCGGCCCCGACCCGCCGGTCCGTCCCCGCACCCGCCTCGGCCGGGCGCTGCCCACGATCGGGGTCGTCGTCGCGATCGCCGCCGGGCTCATCACCTACGAGTACCTCCTCGGCAACGGCCCCATGGTCGGCTCGTTCCTCCTCGTCCTCACCGCCGCCCTCACCGGCGCCCCGATCGCGCTCGTCGCGACCCGGCCGCTGCTCGCGTGGCGGATCGCGTTCCTCGTCGCCGGGCTCGCCGGCTTCACCGTCCACATCGCGCAACGCACCCCGTGGCCGTGGACACCGACGCAGATGCTGAGCATCCCCGTCGTCCTCGCCGTCGTCGCCGTCCGGCACCGCCGCGGCGTCCTCGTCTGGACCGGGCTGTCCGCGGCGCTGCTCGTCGTCGTGTTCGTCAAGCCCACCAACATCGCCGGGCTGCTCCTCGCCGTCTTCGCCATCCTCGTCGTCGGTGACCAGGTCCGCCGCCGCCGCGAGGTCCAGGCCGCCCTCGCCGAGGAGGAGGAACGCACCGAGCTCGCCCAGGCCCGCCGCGCCGTCGCCGAGGAACGCAACCGGATCGCCCGCGAGATGCACGACGTCGTCGCCCACCACATGTCGCTCATCGCGGTGCGCGCCGAGACCGCCGTGTACCGCATCGACGGCGTCCCACCCGCGGTCGCCGAGGAGCTCGCCGCGATCGCCGGCACGTCCAGGGAGGCGCTCGTCGAGATGCGCCGCCTCCTCGGCGTGCTGCGCAGCACCGAGACACCCCTGGTGGAGCCGCAGCCGGGCCTCGAGGACCTCGCCGGGCTCGTCGTCGACGCCCGCCGGGCCGGCGTCGACGTCACGTTCGAGCCGCTGCCCGGCGCGACCGTCCCACCCGCCGTCGGCCTCGCCGCGTTCCGGATCGTGCAGGAGGCGCTGAGCAACGCCCGCCGCCACGCCGCCGGCGCCCCCGTCCGCATCACCCTCACCCTCGGCCCGTCCGCCCTGGAGCTGACCGTGCGCAACACCCTGACCGCCCCCGCCGGCGACCCGGCGGGTGAGCCGCCCACCGGTGAACGGCACGGCCTGCTCGGCATGCGGGAACGGGCCACCGCCATCGGCGGCACGTTCACCGCCGGCCCCGACGCGGGCCGCTACACCGTCCACGCCACGCTCCCCCTGGAGGTCGACACGTGATCCGGGTCCTCATCGTCGACGACCAGGCGATGGTCCGGCAGGGTTTCGCGGCGCTGCTCGCCGCCCAGCCGGACATCGTCGTCGTCGGTGACGCCGCCGACGGCGCGCAGGGCGTCGCGATGGCCCGGGAGCACTCCCCGGACGTGGTCCTCATGGACGTGCGCATGCCCGTCCTCGACGGCATCCAGGCGACCGCCCGCATCCTCGGCACCGACCCGGGGCTGCACCGGCCGAAGGTCGTCATCCTCACCACGTTCGACCTCGACGACTACGTGTTCGAGGCGCTGCGCGCCGGCGCGTCCGGGTTCCTGCTCAAGGACGCCCCGGCCGCCGAACTCGTCAACGCCGTCCGGGTCGTCGCCGCCGGCGACGGCCTGCTCGCCCCGTCGGTGACACGGCGGCTCATCGAGCAGTTCGCGGCCCGCCCGAAGGCCGCCACCGGGCACCAGCCGGCCCGGCTCGCCGCCCTCACCCCACGGGAGACGGAGGTGCTGCGGCTCATCGCCCGCGGCCGGTCCAACGCGGAGATCGCCGAGGACCTCGTCGTCGCCGAGCAGACGGTGAAGACCCACGTGAGCCGCGTGCTGACGAAACTCGACCTGCGTGACCGGGCACAGGCCGTCGTCTTCGCCTACGAGACCGGGGTCGTCAGCGCCGGGTCCTGAGCGCCCGGGACCGTCCGGGAAGACCCGTAGTACCGCAGAGGTACACCGCAGATGGTCCCACGGAGTGACGATCCGGGCACCGCCGCGCACCTACCTTCGGCCACATGTTCCGCAGGGTGTTCGCGCTGCCGCTGATCGCGGTCCTCTGGTCGGTGTTCGGCCCGGCGCAGGTGTCCGCCGTGCCGCCTGCCCTGGCCGTCCAGGACGTACGGACCGCCGACGGTCTCGCGGTCGAGGTCGTCGGCGACCCGTCGACGGCGGCGACCGTCGTCGTCCTCGTGCCCGGTGCCGGCACCACCGCCGCCAACTTCGACCGCGGCCTCGGCGGTGTCCAGCGCCGCGCCCCCGCCTGGCAGGCCGCGCAGCTCGCGACCGCCGCCGGCCCGGACGTCGCGGTGATCGCGTGGCTCGGCTACCACCCGCCCGAGGGGATCCGGCTCGACGCGGTCCGGGAGGACGTCGCCGCGACCGGGGCCGCCGCGCTGCTGCGGTTCCTGCGGGACGTGCCCGCACCGCGGATCGTGCTCGTCGGGCACAGCTACGGCTCCACCGTCATCGGCCGTGCCGCCGCGCGCCTCGACGCCGGTACCGGCGGACACGTCACCGACATCGTCGTCCTCGGCAGCCCCGGGATGGGCGTGGACCGCGCCGCGGACCTGCGCACCACCGCCCGCGTGTGGGCCGGCACCGCCGCCGGCGACTGGACCCGCCGCCTGCCGGGGCTGCGCATCCTCGGCGCCGGCCACGGCACCCACCCCACCGATCCGGCGTTCGGGGCGCTGCCGCTGCCCGTCGACGGGGTCACCGGCCACGACGGCTACTTCGTGCCCGGCACCGCCTCCCTGGACGCCCTCGCCGCCATCGCGAACGGAGACCTCGATGCCGCCGCTCGACACGGTCATCAACTGGTACCGCACCTACGCTGACGACCTGCGCACCGCCCGCGACGAGCAGCGGGAGCTCCTCGCGCAGCGCCCGATGCGCCCCAGGCTCGACGACGTCGAGGCGGAGATCGCCTACCTGACGGTCCGGGCGCTGCGCCCCCGCACGGTGCTGGAGATCGGGTCGGCGCGGGGCTGGTCGACGACGTGGCTGCTGCGCGCCCTGCGGGACAACGACATGGGCACGCTGCACACGTTCGACCTCACCGGCGACGCGACCCGGTCCGTCCCGCCGTCCCTGGCCGCGGACCGGTGGTCCTTCACCCGCGGCGACGTCCGCGACGGCCCGCTCCCCGACGAGCCCGGGTTCGTCCTCGTCGACGCCGCCCACACGGCGCGGTTCGCCCGCTGGTACACCACGGAGCTCTTCGACCGGCTCCGCCCGGGCGCCGCCGTCGCCGTCCACGACGTGTTCCACGGCCGCCGCCCGTGGCCGGTCAGCGAGGGCGCGGTCGTCCTCGGCTGGCTCCGCCGGCACGGCATCGCCCACCTGACCGCGTCACCGGCCGCCGACCCCGACACCCACGACCGGCTCGTCGGCCTGAAACTGAAGCTGCGGCTCGCCGCCCCCGTGCACGCCGCCGCGTCCGGCAACCCGATGCTGTTCGCGTACCTGTAGCCCCGCGGCGCCCGTCGCAGCCGTGCCATCGCGTCCGGTGGGACGCGATGGCACCTACGGGTGGAGACCCGGGCCGAGGTCGCACATGGAAGGGCCCGGGTCGGCGCGCGACCCGGGCCCCTGTTTTTCCGATACCGCTAGCTCAGCGTCACCGCGAGATCGTCGAGGACGAACGACGTCTGCAGGGACGAGTCCTCCGTGCCGCTGAACTTGATCGCCACCGTCTGACCGGCGAACGAGCTCAGGTTGTACGTGCGCAGCACGTACCCGGACGCCTTGTTCAGGTTCGACAGGGTGCCCAGGGTGGTCGAGCCGGCCGTGATGGTCAGCTTGTCGTACTGCACGGTGGTGGTCGTCTCGGCCGAGTCGATGTGGATGTACGCCGTGAGCGTGGCGCTGCACCCGGCCGGGATGGTCACCGACTGCTGGATCGCCTCGGTCTTCGTCGAGCCGTACCCGAGCAGCCACGAGCTGTAGGTGCCCGTGCGGGCGGCCTGGCCCTGGCTGGCCCACTGGCCGATGGAGCCGGTGGTGCCGGTCCACGACGCGGTGCCCGACTCGAAGCCCGGGTTGAGCAGCTTCTGGCCGGAGCACGAGCCGGTCGGCGGGTTCGAGGTCGGCGGGTTCGACGTGGTGGGCGGCGGGGTGGTGCCACCGGTGCACGTCGGGTCCCCGGACTGCGCCGGGACGTTGACGGCGTTCCACGCGTTCTTGACCGCGTTGAACTCCGCGCAGCTGCTCGGGTACAGGTTCTTGGCCGCGGTTAGCGTCCAGGTGCGGTACTTCAGGTACGACGAGGACGAGGTCTTCATCAGCATCGCGTTGTAGAAGATCTTGGTGGCCTTCTGGATGCCGATGCCGACGAGGCCGGTCGAGCCGTTGCACGTGGTGCTGGTCGGCTGCCCGTTGGTCGGGTTGGTGCCCTCGGCGAGCAGGTAGAACCAGTGGTTGCCGGGGCCGGCGGCCGCGTGGACCTCCTGCGTCGGCGTGCTGCTGGAGTAGCAGTTGTCGTCACCCGCGAGCGACGGGTTGTACATGTAGCGGATCGGGCCGCTGCCGACGAGGTTGACTTCCTCGCCGACCTGGTAGTCGGCCGGGTCGTTCGGGTTGGCGGCGAACGCCTCGGTGGCCGCGCCGAACACGTCACCCACGAACTCCTGGGTGCCGGCCTTCGAGATGCCACCCGGGGTGGTGTCGTCGATGCCGTGACCGACCTCGTGACCCACGACGTCCAGCGAGCTGATCCACTTGCCGGCGGTGTTCTTGCCGATCTGGATCTGGGTGCCGTCGTAGTACGCGTTCTGGTCGTTCAGACCGACGCGGATCGGCCAGCCGCCGCCGCTGCCGTTGAACCCGTTGCGGCCCAGCCACGACGAGAGCATCGCGGCCTCCTTCTGAGCCGCGTACAGCGCGTCGACGCAGCCGGTCTCCCGGTCGGTGCCGACACCGGTGCCCCAGACGTCGTCAGGGCCCGTGAACGTCGTGTTGCCGGTGGCGTTCTGGCAGCTGATGGTCGGGTAGGTCGGGTCCTTCATGCTGTACGTGCTGCCCGACAGGGTCGTGTTGATCGTGACGTTACCGACGATCCAACCGGTGCCGGTGCCGTGCATGACCCGCTCGGTCTTGTCGAGCACGGCGCCGGTGAGGGCGTCGACCTGCACGGTGAGGCGGCTCGCGCCCTCCGCGCCGGTGCCGTTGAGCGTCGTCTCGTACGCGAGCTTGGCGCTGCCGTCCAGGGTGTAGACGACGAGCCTGGTGCCCTCGACCGCGTTGACGCTCGTCAGCAGCTTGCGGGCGGCCGCCTCGGCGTCGGCGGAGCTGATCTTCGCCGACGTCGACAGGCTGCCGATCGCCTTCGTCTGCGACACCGACGTGTACTTCGCCGTGCCCGCCGCGTCCGTGACGACCACGAAGTCACCACCGACGACGGGCAGACCCTTGTAGGTCCGCTCGTAGCCGACGTACTTCGCGTTGCCGGACGCGACGAACGACTTCTGCACGTACGCGTCGTCGGTGCTGGGCTGCAGCACACTCGGACGCTGGGACACGAACGTCGCGGCTGACTTGGCCGCGACGACGTTGGCTGCCTCGACGCCTGTGGGCGCCGGCAGCGGGGGCGAGGCTTGCACGGCTGCGGCGGTGCCGGCTGTTACCAGCCCGACCGCGAGCACTCCGGCCGCTGTAGCGAACCGTGGGGACAGCTTCAAGGGTGCCTTCTTTCCAGGGCGGCGCACGGAACCGGGGGTACAACGTTTCGGGGGTGCGCCGGAACCAATCGAGACACGCGAGAGTCGACTCTGGTGCAACGGCCGGCGTGCGCGCGCCGAACGGCCAACCGCAAGCTTCATCGACTCATGGCGATTTCAGGACGATCACACAGCCGGAATCGTCCGGACAAGACTTCATACCCTCTGCGCACCCTTGCCGCCACCCTGTACTTCAATGCCTCCCAACCCGTGAAACACCGCCGAAACGGTTTAACTGAATTCACGCCCCCGTCGTTGAATAACTGCAGGTCATTAACTTTTAACTCATCGATGACCTTTGCCGGTCTTGGTCGGATCGCCGCGCCCCGTAAGGTGAAGGACGATGACGCCACCAGCCGGCCCTGCCCCCTCGGACCCACCCCCGCCGTCCACCGGGCAGCCGCCCAACAAGATCACAGACCCCGCTGCGGCGTCATCATCCGTTCCGCCACCCGCACCCGCCGGCAGCGCTGGCGCTGGCGGCAGTGGTGGCGATAGCGGCGGTAGCCGCGGTGGCGGTAGTGGCGGCGGTGGCGCCGGCGGTGCGACGCCTTCGGCTGAGGCGGGCTCCGGCGCGGAGGGCGAGGCGGCCGGGACGGCCGACACTGGCGCGGCGACGCCGATCGAGACGGTGGTCGGAATCGTGGCGGACGCCGGGATCGGCGGCCGCCGCCTGCGACTGGCCCTGGTCGACCTGGCGACAACCCCGACCACCCTCGACGACCTGATCCGCGAGCACGCCCTCCCTCGCCGGACGGTCGAGCACCTGCTCCGCGCCGCAGGCCCCGACCTGCACACCGCGCGGAACGGCACCCTTCGCCTGCCCGGCGCGTACCGCACCCGCTTCACCGCCCCCCTCCGCCCAGCGGTGGATCCGGCCGGCGGCAATGCAGCATCACCGACCACGGCAGGTCAACCGCTGTCCTTGCCCGGCGTGGTGCGTCCGGCCTCGCCCCCATCGCCCACGCCGCCCCTTCTCCCGCCGCCATCAGCCACCGGGAACCAGGAAAATCCGGAATATCCCGCTGAACCGTCGGCCGGACCGGGCACGGGCGCGACGACCCCGACGGGCAAGCCGGGCTGGACGGGCCAGCCGAGCCGGGCGGGCGATCCGGGCCGGGCGGGCGAGGGCTGGGCAGGCGAGTCGGGCCGGGCGGGCGAGCCAGGCTGGGCGAGCGGGTCGGGCGAGCCGGGCTGGCCGGGCCCATCGGGCATCTCCGATGCGGACCTGATCGCCGACCTGACCCGCCTCATCGCGGACGTCCCCACCGACCGGGCGCTCGACCACGTCTCCGCGACCGCCCAGACCGCGGCGAAGCGGGCCAGGTGGCTCGACGAGACGTACGACCTGGCCGGCGCCCACCTCGTCTGCGTCGGCGATCACGACCTGACCTCGCTCGCCGTCCTCGCCGTCCGGTCCGACGTGCGGGTCACGGTCGTCGACGTCGACGAGCGGCTGCTCGAGTTCATCGCGGCCCGGGCGGCGCAGCGCGGGCACGCGGTCGAGTGCTGGCACGCGGACCTGCGGTTCGGCCTGCCGCCGGTGGTCGCCGAGTCCGCGGACCTCGTCTTCACCGACCCGCCCTACACGCCGGAGGGTGTCCAGCTCTTCCTCGGCCGCGGGGCGCAGGCGCTGCGGGACCGGGTCAACGGGCGGCTCGTCATGGCCTACGGGTTCAGTCCGCTCACGCCCGCGCTCGGGGTGAAGGTGCAGCGGGCGGTGCTCGACCTCGACCTCGCGGTCGAAACGATCCTGCCGTCCTTCAACCGCTACCACGGCGCGCAAGCGGTCGGGTCCGCGAGCGACCTCTATGTCTGCCGGCCCACCGCGCGCACATGGCAGGTGCTGGAGAAGCGGCTGAGCGGGGCGGCGGTCAACATGTACACCCACGGTGAGCATTCGCTGGAGGGCGAGGCCGTCGGGCGCGGGCCCGCGGAGCTGCTGGCGGCGCCGTTGCGGTCGGTGCCGGACCAGATCGACCTCACCGGCGATCCCGGGCCATGGCTGTTGCGGGTGCTGCTGGCGCTCAATACTTCTTCCCTGAGCTTACAACTGCCCAACAAATCGCCCGACCTCATCGATGCGAAGAGTCAGGCGGCGCTACGCACCGTTGTCGCTTCGAAGTACACGTTACGTTACCGGCGCAGCACCCCCTCGCCGAAACTGGCGATCGTGGAGGCGACCGCCGTGCCGGACGGGTCACGGACCGCGGTCGGATGGTTGCTGCAGCACGCGCACGGGAAGCTCGGCAATGTCCTGCGTGAGGGGCTCGTCCGGCAGTACGGGATGACGAAGAACGAGGCCAGAGCCAAGGTCGCCGAGCTGATCCGGCCGTCGTGGGCCGATGCCAGGCTGCTCGACCTGCCGCGGCACGAGATCGCCGAGCTGGTCGAAACGCTGACCTTGCCCGAGAGCTAAGGCAGGTCGCCGACCGTGTCAGCCCACAGCTGAATCAGGTCGGAGCCGGGGGAGCGCAGCCACTGCAGCTGCACGCCGTCCATGAGGGCCATGACCCGCCGCGCCGTCGTCTCGGGTGGGGCCGGCCCGCCGGCGGCCTTGGCCAGGGCGGTGATCTCGTCGAGTATCCGCTGCTGCCGGGCGACGAAGTACGCGTGCGCGGGGTGGTCGGGTGTGAGCGACTCCGCCTGCAGCACCGCGAACAACCGCACGATCTCCGGCTGCGACGCGTTCCGCCGCACCACCGCCGCGCAAACCTCCCGCAACGACGGCGACGGCGACGATAACGAGGGCGACAACGAGGGCGACAACGACGGCGACGACGAGGGCGACGGCACCCCCAATGGGGGCGCTCCCAGCAGCGAAGCCAGGGCCCGGGCGTCCTCGGCGTCGCGGTGTTCGAGGATCGCGATCAGCAGGCCGTCCTTGGACCCCACGTGATGCAGCAGCCCCGGCACCGTGAGGCCGCAGTCCGCCGCGACGTCCTGCATCGACAGGCCCCAGAACCCCCGCTCCGCAACGAGCCGCGTCGCGGCGGTGATGATCTGACGGCGCCGTTCGGCCGCGGGCAGGCGGGTCCGGTCGTGCCGTGCCATCCGGGCCGTCCCCCTTGTCGCATCGAGGTCAGTGACGCTACCTTACCTGGTACCTAATACTTTACAAGTGCTCAGTAGTGAAGGGCGACCAGCCATGGACCTCGAGGAGAAGGCCGCAGTCACCAGCGGCAGCAGCTTCTGGCGCAGCACCGCCGTCACCGGCGTGCCCGACATCATGCTGACCGACGGCCCGCACGGCGTCAGGAAGGCGGCGCCCGGCGGTGGCCTCCTCGACAGTGAACCCGCCACCTGCTTCCCGCCCGCCGTCGCCCTCGGCTCGACCTGGGACCCGCAGCTCGCCAGGAGGGTCGGCGAGGCGCTCGGCGACGAGGCGCGAGCCATGGACGTCCAGGTGCTCCTCGGCCCCGGCATCAACCTCAAGCGCAGCCCGCTCGGCGGCCGCAACTTCGAGTACTTCGCCGAGGACCCGCTGCTCACCGGCGTCCTCGCCACCGAATGGGTCAAAGGCCTGCAGAGCCGCGGCGTCGGCGCGTCGCTGAAGCACTTCGCCGTCAACAGCCAGGAGACCGACCGGATGCGGGTCTCCGCCGACGTCGACGAGCGCACGCTGCGCGAGATCTACCTGCGCGCGTTCCAGCGGGTCGTCACGCAGGCGAAGCCGTGGACGGTCATGTGCTCGTACAACCGCGTCAACGGGGTCCTTGCGTCCCAGCACCACTGGCTGCTCACGGAGGTGCTGCGCGGCGAATGGGGCTACGAGGGTCTCGTCGTGTCCGACTGGGGCGCCGTCGCCGACCGGGTCGAGGCGGTCCGCGCCGGACTCGACCTCACCATGCCCGGCCCCGACCCGGAAGGCGACCGCCGCCTCGTCGAGGCCGTGAACAGCGGAGACCTCCCGGAGTCCACATTGGACACCGCCGTCCAGCGCGTCACCACGCTCGTCGAAAAGGCACTCGCGGGACGTACCGGCGCCGCATATGACGAGGCGGAGCACCACGCGCTCGCCCGTGAGGTCGCCGGCCGCGCCATCGTCGTGCTCAAGAACGAGCGGCACAGCCTGCCGCTGACGGCCGGCACCAGCGTCGCGGTCCTGGGCGAGTACGCACGAACGCCGAGGTTCCAGGGCGGTGGCAGCTCACAGATCAATCCGACCAGGCTCGACAACGCGCTCGACGCGATCACCGAGCTTGCCGCGGGGCCGGTCACGTTCGCGCCCGGGTACGACGACATCGACGCCGCCGTCGCCCTGGCCGGGGAAGCGGCCGCAGCGATCGTGTTCGCCGGCACGGACCGCGAGACCGAGGGCGCCGACCGCGAGTCGATCGACCTGCCGGCAGCGCACGTCGAGCTCATCGAACGGGTCGCGGCCGTCAACCCGCGCACCGTCGTCGTGCTGTCCAACGGCGCGGTCCTGCGCACCGGCCCGTGGGACGCGGCCGTGCCCGCGATCGTCGAGAGCTGGCTGCTCGGCCAGGCCGGCGGCGGCGCGCTCGCCGATGTCCTGTTCGGCCGGGTCAACCCGTCGGGCCGGCTCACCGAGACGATCCCGCTGCACCTCGCCGACCACCCGTCGCACCTCGACTTCCCCGGCGAGCACGGGCACGTCCGCTACGGCGAGGGCATCCACATCGGGTACCGCGGCTTCGACGCCCGCGGGCAGCAGGTCGCGTACCCGTTCGGCCACGGCCTGTCGTACACCACCTTCGCCTACGGCCCGGCGGCCGCCGACGAAACCCGAGCGGGCCTGACGGTGCGGCTCGACGTCACCAACACCGGCGACCGCGACGGCCGCGAGGTCGTGCAGGCATACGTTTCCCTGCCCGGCTCCGCCGTCCGCCGCGCGCCCCGGGAGCTCAAGGCGTTCGCCAACGTCGCGATCCCCGCCGGCACGACCGTCGCGGTGGACCTGACGATCGCCCGTGACGACCTCGCCTACTGGGACACCCGCGTGTCCCGCTGGGTCGTCGAGGGCGGCGAGTACCAGATCGAGATCGGCGCCTCCTCCCGCGACCTGCGGGTCACCGCCACCGCCACCGTCGAGGGCGACGAGGTCCGGGTCCCGCTGACGGGCGAGTCGACGATCGCGGAATGGCTCAGCGACCCGAGGGGCGCCCAGGCGCTCGGCGAGGTGTTCGCGTCCCTCGCCGCCGGCGGCGGCGAGTCGGGCGTCATGGCGCACACCGTCGCCGACCCGGAGATGCTGACGCTGATGGGCAGCCTGCCCCTGGCCCGGCTCGCGGTCTTCGCCGGCGAGGCGTTCAGCCCCGCCGCGATCGAGAAGCTGGCCGCGTCCGTGAACTAGAACCGTTTGACGAACCCACGCTGCCATGGTGTCTCGACGGCGTGCCGGGAGTAGTGCTGCCGCACGTATGCGACGGCCTCACCGGCCGGTACGCCGTCGAGGACCGCCAGGCAGGCGAGCGCCGTCCCGGTCCTGCCCCGCCCGCCGCCGCAGCCGAACTCGACCCGGCCCGTCCGCGCCTCCACCAACGCCTCCTCGAGGGCCGCCCGGAACGCGTCGCGGTCCCGTGGCAGCCCGAAGTCCGGCCACCGGACCCACCGCTGCGGCCACGCCGTCGCCGCCGGCTCGCGCCCGAGGCCGTAGACGCCGAGCGTCGGCACCGGGCCGTCGGGGACAGGCTTCGACAACGCCCGCCCTCGGACCGTCAACCCCGACGGCAACCGCAGCAGCCCCGGCGTGTCCTGCGGCCAGTGCGCGATCACGGTTTCGGCCGGAAGCTGGCGAACACCAGGTCCAGGGACGGCCTGGCCGCGGCCCAGTCGGCGTCGGTGGTCTGCCAGTAGAAGCCGTACGCCTGCTTCGGCGACGTGACCACCCCCCGGTTGTTGACGTGCTGCCGCGCCCCCCGCGCGAACGTGAACTCCCAGTCCGCCGCGGTCACGAAGTACGGTACCGGCTGGATGTGGACCTCCGCGTACCCGGGGAAGTCGCCCCTCGCCAGCCGCGAGTCCCGCTGCGTCTGCCAGTCCTTCACCGGGTCCGACTTCGGCTGGTCCGTCTGGTCGATGCCCAGGACGCGCCCGTCACCGCGGAAGTACACGATCGAGCCCTCCTTCGACCGCCGCCAACCGGCCGGCACGTACACCGAGAACCCTGACGGATCGCGATAGTCGATCCACCCGGCCGGCAACGGCGGCAACTGCCCCGTCCCACCCGGCTCCGGCGCAGGCTCCGACGAAGGCGTCGCCGACGGCCCGGTCCCGGCCGGCTCACTGGACGCCGCCGCACTCGGCGACTCGGCCGCCGCGCTCGTGGCAGCCGCCGTCGACCGCACCGAACCGGCCGGCGCCGCGGTCTTGTTGCTGTCGTCCCCACCCTGCCGCACCACCACCCACGCGAGCAGCACGACGATGACGAGGGCCCCACCGACGGCCGCAAGCACTTTCACAGGGGGTTTTCCGCGTGTACGACCACCGTCCCCGACCAGCGGCGGAGCCGCCCCGTCCGAGACGGATGCCGGACCGCCGGCCGTCCCGGACACTCCACCCGGTGCTACCGGCGCCGTGCCATCCACACCCCGCCCACCACCGGCACCGTCACCGCGCTCCGCCACCTCGGTCTCAGCGCCCGCAACCCCAGCACCCGCCCCGGCCGCCAGCGTCTCGGCGTCGGCCCGCTGCTCAGCCGCTGCTCGCGCGTCGGCTGCTGCTTGCGCCTCAGCCGCTGCTCGCGCGTCGGCTGCCGCCTGCGCCTCTGCCGCCGCCTTCGCCTCGGCTGCCGCTCGGGCTTCGGCTTCCGCGCGTGCCGCGGCTTCGGCCCGCGCGTCCTCTGCCGCCTGCCTAGCGGCTTCGGCCTGTGCTTCGGCTGCTGCCTGCGCGTCGGCCGCCGCTTGCGCCTCGGCCTCCGCACGGAGCTTGGCTTCTGCGAGGGCCTCGGCCTCCGCGCGTGCCGCAGCCTGGGCCCGCGCGTCCTCCGCCGCCTGCCTCGCGGTTTCTGCCCGCGCCTCAGCTTCGGCGAGTGCCGCGGCCTCTGCCAGCGCCGCGGCCTCCGCCTGCCTCGCGGCTTCCGCTTGCGCCTCTGCCTCAGCCTGCGCCTGTGCTTCAGCTGCTGCTTGCCGGTCGGCCTCGGCCTTCGCTTCGGCTGCCGCCTGCCGGTCGGCTTCCGCCTGTGCCGCGGCTTCTGCTCGCCTCGTGGCTTCCGCCTGCGCCTCAGCTTCGGCGAGTGCCGCGGCCTCTGCCAGCGCCTGTGCTTCAGCTGCTGCTTGCCGGTCGGCCTCGGCCTTCGCTTCGGCTGCCGCCTGCCGGTCGGCTTCCGCCTGTGCCGCGGCTTCCGCTTGCCTCGTGGCTTCCGCCTGCGCCTCTGCCTCAGCCTGCGCCTCCGGGGCCTCCTCCTGGGCCGTCACGGCTTCCGCTGCCCGCTGCGTGGGCGGAGCGGCCTGCTCGAAGGCGGGAGCATCGCTGGGGGCGGGATCGGCGGGAGCTGGACGTTCCGTCGCGGCGGCCGCAACCGGAGGAAGGGACTGGACGACCGTCGGCGGGTCTTGGCGGGTGCGGGGCTGGACGACGGTCGGCGGGTCGGCCGGTGCGGGGCGCTGCGCGGGGACGGGCGGCGCGGGTGGCGTCGGCGCCGGGGTCGAACGGCCCCAGCCGCTCAGCCATGACCGGCGGCGGCGTTCGGTGGGGGCGACGAGGGCGGCGCGGAGGCGTTCCTCGGTCTCGGCGAACCCCGCCCGGGCCCGCGGGTCCTTGCGCAGCAGGCCGCGCAGCGCGGGGGCGAGCGCGCCGGCGCGCTGCGGCGGGTCGAGCTCGTCGGAGGCGAGGGCCATGAGGGTTTCCATGGCGGAGCCGCGCCCGTACGGGGAGCGGCCCTCCACCGCGGCGTACAGCGTGGCGCCCAGCGACCACAGGTCCCCGGCGGCGCCGGCGGTGCCGTCCCGGGCCCGCTCGGGGGCGATGTACTCGGGTGAGCCGAGGACCAGACCGGTGCGCGTGACGTGACCGTCGCCCTCGATGCGGGCGATGCCGAAGTCGGTGAGGACGACCCGGCCGTCGTCGCCGAGCAGGACGTTGCCGGGCTTGATGTCGCGGTGATGGACACCGACGCGGTGCGCCGCCTGCAGCGCGACGAGGACCGCGAGCCCGATCTCCGCGACCCTGCGTGGGGGGAGCGGCCCGTCGGCGCGCAGCGTCTGGTCCAGCGACCGCGACGGCACGTACTCCATGATGAGCCACGGCTGCCCGTCGAAGGCGAGCACGTCATACACGCGGACCACATTCGGATGGGTCAGCCGCGCCGCCGCGCGTGCCTCGCGCAGTGTCCGCTCCATCGCGACGTCGCGTGCGCTGTCGAGCAGCTCCGGCGGCAGGATGATCTGCTTCACGGCGACGTCCCGCCCGAGCGTCTCGTCCCGGGCGCGCCACACCCTGCCCATCCCGCCCGCCCCGAGTGGTTCAAACAGGCGATATCGGTCGGCGACGAGGGCGGGCGCGGCGGTCATGCACAAAGGTGTACCCGATCGATCACCCAAGCACGCAATCGGCACACCGCACGGCGCCCCGACCGTCGCGAGGATCACGACGCCTGCCTTCCGTGCAACCTCACCTGATCTGTTGACAACCGGACTGCACCCGATCACCTACCGTCATGGGACGGCGGGTTTGCGCGGCTCGGAGGCATTGTGCACCAGAACGTTCTCGACCTCGGCGGCACGGCGGGGACAATGCTCCTCACCTGCTACCTGATCGGCGGCCTCATCACCGCCGCGGCCGGCTTCCTGCCCGGCAACCCGCCGAAGCTCCGCCTCCTGTGCGTGACGGTCGGCCTCGCCCTGTCCGGCTGGGCGGCGAAGGTGCTCGTCCTCGGTGGCGTCATCCTCGTCGGGCGCATCGTCCTGGTGCTGCCCGCGACGCTGACGGCCGCCGCGCTCGCCGGAACGTTCCGCGCGTACAGCCGCCGGCGGACCGCCTCAGCCCGCCGGTCACGCCCACACCCGGCGGCCGCCCGGACGTACACCGAGCCTCCGCCGATGCCCCCGGCACCCGGCGCGCCGGCGTCCGCTGGTTCGCACCCCGCGTTCGCTGCTCCGGTCCAGGTCTTTGCTGCTCCGGCTCCCACCTTTGCTGCCGCAGCTCCGACGTCCGCCGTGCCGATGTACGCCGCCGACCAGGCGCCGCTGCCATCCGCTGTCCCGCTGCCCCGCCACGCACCGGCGTCCGCGGCTCCGACGTCCGCCGTGCCGATGTACGCCGACCAGGCGCCGCTGCCATCCGCTGTCCCGCTGCCCCGCCACGCACCGGCGTCCTCCGCGCAGCGGACGCGGCGCATGCCCGTCGTCTCCGACGCCGCCGACCAGGCCTTCGCGACCTCGACGCAGCCCGCGTCCGCCGCCAGCGCTGAGAAGCGCCCGCACCACATGCGGCCCGCCGCGCAACCGAGGTTCCACGGCCACGCGATCGCCCCGCCGGCCACGTTTCCGACACCGCCCCGGTTTGCGCCACAGCCACTGCACAACGTCCCGTCGCCGCGCCGCGCTGCGGACGACTCGGTCACCGCGCACACAGACCGCCCAGCGAACCACCTCCGGACACCGTCATTCCCCCTTCCGTCCCGCTCGCTGCCCACCAGGTCGATGCCCGCGCATTCGTCGCCGGCTCACCCGTCGCCGGCTCACCCGTCGCCGGCTCACCCGTCGCCCGCCCACCCGTCGTCCGCGCAGCCGTTGCCCGCGCCGGAGTGGGCACGCACGCAGGTCTGGACAGGCGTGCAGGAGCTGCCGCACGCGCAGGACCCCACCCGGTCGCGGACCTCGTCGTGGTCGCAGGATCCGACCGCGGGCCCACGGGGTGTCGTACCGTCGCAGCCCAACGCAACGCTGATGTCAGCGCCGGTCTTCGCGCCGCCGCAGCGGATGGCGCTCGCCCCGGTGACCGGCCCTTCGCAGTTGCAGCCGTCCGCCGTCCGCGCCAGGCACCGCGCCGCCGGAACCTCCGCCTGACCCGGATCCACCCCCGAACGCGTCACCGCCGGCCGGTCACCTCCCCTGGTGCCCTGGCTCCTCCTTGACGCGTCACCGCCGGCCGATCGCCTGCGCCTTGACCCCTGGCACGACCTTCACGGCGCGACACTGCCGGCGATCGCCTCCGACTGACCCCGGCACCACCTTCATGGCGCCGCTGCCGGTCGACCGCTCCGCCTGACCCTGGCTCCTCCTCCGCGACGCTCGGCTGCCGGTCGGTCACCTCGGTGTGACCCAGCCCCATCCCCGTGGCACGTCACTCCTGGTCGACCGCCTCCTCCCCGGCGGGCGGCGGGAACAGCCGGTCGACCAGGTTGTCGACGAGTGCCTCCACCCCGTGCGGCCGCAGCACCTCGGGCATGGTGAGGTCGTCGACGATCAGGCCGAGCATGCCCAGGTAGAGCAGCAGCACCGAACCGCTGTCACCTGGCAGGCCCGCGTCGACGTGGAACGCCACATTCGCCTCCAGGTCCGCGGTGAAGAACCTGGTCAGTGCGATGTCGAGCTCAGGTCGGCGGGTCGCCTCCAGCCGCAGCTCCAGCAGGGCCAGATGGCTGCTGCGCTCCCGGCGGGTCCGGTCGAGCAACTGGTGCATGAGCGTCTTCACGAGGTCGCGGGACGGCGTCGCCCGCATCGTCTCGGCCAGCTCGCGCGGGTCGGGGGTGAGCCGCTCCCGGACCCGGAGCATGAGCTGCTCCAGCAGGTCGGCGCGGTTGCTGAAGTAGTTGGACGTGGTGCCCGTCGGCACCTCCGCCTGCTGATCCACCGCGCGCAGTGTCAGCCCCCGCGATCCCTCGTCGGCCAGGACCTCGATGGCGGCGTCGAGCAGGGCGGTCCGTCTGGTGGGGTTCTGACGCATCGCTGGTCCTTTCTCACTGACCTGGTTGACACCACTGCGATCACAGTACTACGTTCAAACCACTGCATCCACAGTACATCAAAGTCGAAATGAGTGACAGACATGCGAAAGCTGATCTACCTCGTGGCCGTCACGCTCGACGGCTTCATCGCGGGACCCGACGGGCAGTTCGACTTCTTCGGCTTCGAGGGCGACTCCGCGGCGGCGATCCTCGCCGACTGGCCCGAGACCATACCCACGCACGCCCGGGCGCCGCTGGGACTGGAGGGCGTCGCCAACCGGCGGTTCGACACCGTCGTCATGGGCCGCGGCACCTATGAGCCAGGCCTCGCCATCGGTGTGACCAGCCCATACCGGCACATGGAGCAGTTCGTCTTCTCCAGAACGCTCACCGACGTCGACCCGACGGTCACGTTCGTGGGCGGGGACACCGACCCCGCCGGGTTCGTGCGCGACCTCAAGCGCCGCGACGGTCTCGACATCTGGTTGTGCGGCGGTGGCAGGCTCGCCGCCCAGCTGGTCGACGAGATCGACGAGCTGATCCTCAAGGTCAATCCGATCGCGGTGGCCTCTGGTGTGCCGCTCTTCGCCGCACCCTTCAAACCGGTGCCCTTCCGGCGGACGGGCGTGCGAGCGTTCGACACGGGGGTTTCGATCCTGACGTTCGAGCGGGCGGCGCCGGCATGATCCGGGCCGCGACGTCCGACGACATCGACCGGGTCGCGGCCGTCGTCGTCGACGAGCCGATCGGCTGGATCGGCGCCGAGCGCTTCCACGCCGACCTTGCCGCACGGATGTACCGGCCCGAATGGACCTGGATCGCCCAGCGTGACGGGCGGATCGTCGCCCGGGCGCTCTGGTGGGGTCCGTCCGGCAGCGCGCTTCCGGTCGCCCTCGACTGCCTGAGCACCGACCCGTCGGTGCCCGACCGTGCGGGGCTCGCGGCGCAGCTGCTCCGGGCGGGCATGTCGGCGTCCGGCGCGGTGGTGCCCCCGCAGTTCAACGTGTCGCTGGCCGAGGGCTGGCGCGACCACCCCGCGACCGTGGCCGCCGTCGCGTGGCGGCGGGAGGCGGTGTTCGCCGCGGGGCTGACCGACGAGGTGGAGCGGCTGCGGTTCGAGTGGACGCCCGGGTCGTCCGCTCCACGTGGTTCGACCGTCCCACCCGACTCGGCCACCGGCGGGTCGGGGAGCGCTGACGCGGCAGACGGCGGGCCAGGCGGTCGTCTGGTGTTCAGGGAAGGGAGCGACGACGAGTTTCTCGACGTGTTCCGCCGGGTCGCGGCCGGCAGCCTCGACGCGCAGACGCGGCGGAGCGTGGCCGCGGACGGGGTCGACGCCGCGGCACGGGCCGAGATGGAGTTCTGTCTCGGGTGCCCGGGGGAGCGGTCGTGGTGGCGGATCGCCGAGACGCCGGGTGGGGAGGTGGCGGGGCTGGCGGTGCCGTCGGCCACGCCGTACCACCGCAATGTGGGCTATCTCGGTGTCGTGCCGCAGATGCGCGGGCACGGGTATGGCGGCGACATCCTCGCCGAGATCACGCGAATCCACGCGGCGGACGGAGCGCGGGTGATCACGGCGACGACGGACACGGGCAACGCGCCGATGGCGGCGGCGTTCCGGCGAGATGGGTATCGGGTCAGCGAGATCAGGCTGGTGTTCACCGCACCGTCGGCGGGACAGCCGGCCGGGTGAGATGCGGGTGTGGGCACGTCAGCGCGACGTCAGCGTCGTTTCAGGGGACCGTCGCATCCTGTCCGGCATGAGCTCATCACCCCGGGCGCGGACCGTCTTCGTCGGCACGCCGGCGTTCCTCGGACGGATCGACGGCGTGACCCGCTGCGCGTTCTGGACCGGCGAGCCCGTCGAGCACGAGTTCGATCCGGCCAGGCTGATCAGCGTGGACCTGGCACGGACACCGTCGGCGGCCGCGGCGAAGGAGATCAGCTGGGCGGACGTCGACGTCGACGACTGCTTCAGCGGGCCGGACGGCGACACCGGCGGCTCGACGCTCGGGCCCGCCTGGCCAGAGTTGCAGCTGACCGGCGCCGTCTACCTGGCCGCGGACTTCGTCGACCGGCTGCCGGTCGCGCTGCGGCCGTCGCCGGGGTCCGGCGGATTCGCGGGTGAGCCTTATGAGTGCCAGTCGGTCGTGTACTGGCCGGACACCGCCGACCCGAGAGCCGGCAACCGGTACGCGGGACACTGCGCGGACGTCCTCGATCAGCGGGGCACGCTCGCGCGGGTCGCCGTGTATCCGCCGGGCCGCTCGACCGATCCGGGGACGTCGCCGGTCACGATGTGGCTGGACCTCGCCTCCCCGGAGCACTGCGACGCGGGCCCGGACAGCCTCACCGAGGTCGGCGGGGACGTCACGCGTGGCGCCCTGTTCCTGATCGCCGGCCGTGTCCATTCCTCTTCGACAGTTGACAGGAGCATCGAATGACGACCCACCGCCCGTTACGCACGACGGTCCTCGTCGGCGCGATCGGACCGAAGATCCCGCCGTGGGCGGGGCCCACCCGGGCCGCGCCGCCCGTCCGCACCACCGGATCGCCGACCGGCCAGGCCAGGCCCGGCGGCGGCTCACCGACGACCTCGGCCCGGCATCGTGCGCTGACGACATCGACCGGGTCCCGCGCGCTGGCCAACCCGGCCCGCTACCGGGCGCCGGCGACCTCTGCCCGGGCCGGGGCGCTGCAGGCCATCAAGTGGCCCGACGCGCTGGGCGACTGATCACCGGGCCGCTGACCACCCGATCCACGACCATCGAGTCGCCGGCCACCGCGTCGTCGAGCGGCGCCCGTCCGGCGGGTGGGCCGTCAACCGTGGCGTCGTGGACTGAAGGGCCGTCGGCCGCCGCGTCGTCGCTGAGGGGTGGCCCCTGGAGCGTCGCGTCGTGGAGCGTCGGCTTTGCAGTGGTGAGTCGTTGATCGCTGCGCCGGGAGCGGCGG